>CAYSJO010000741.1:0-4084 GCA_964431285.1 uncultured Planctomycetaceae bacterium | reverse complement strand
GACTCACCCGTCTTGGCACAGCTCCCCGTCAGCTCGGCAAAGAAGGTCTGGATACGCTCAGGTCGCGTAGAGACCTGTCGAGCCTGCAACACGTCACCGCTCTCGTCTCGCAAAGAAATTGTGATCTGACGGGCATGCTGAGCAATTCCAAGGTAAAGCATCGTCGTACTCCTGCTGAAGAAACCGGAACGGGATCTCCAGCCAGTTACGACAACCTGTCAACTCCGGCAACGCCGACTCTTTCATAGATATCAATGGCTGCTGCGTAGAGGAACACAAAGAAGACACCGATGGCGAACACGACACCTGTCGCTATTTGGCCACGACGCGTATCGGCATCGCCTGATCGCTGAGCACTTGACCGTCGAGTATTGCGTGAAGACCGAGGGCCGTGGTCGGCGTGTCGATGAATGGAAGGCTCTGCCGGGCCGGGACAATCAGTGGGATGCCTCATCGCGGGATTCAGGGGGCAGGGCTGGGGCAATCGGAAAATTGATTATCGGTGTGGACTCGCATGTCCGTTATCGGAATACTGGCTAAGGCAACTGCCGTCGAGGGTGGCACTACCGTAGCCTTGCTTCAACAAACGCATACTTGTCGAGAACCTCTTGACTGCGAATTCCACTGATCGCCGAAGCTTATTGACTACGTCACTGATGGCTGGCGGCGCTGGGTTTTCATTGCCGGCAATCACTCAGGCTCGAGGTTTGACTCCCACTGGTCGGACTGACACGGCTGTGATTCAGATCTGGCTGGGTGGCGGCCCCAGCCAGTTCGAGACGTTGGATCCAAAACCGAACGCGCCCTCCGAGTTTCGGGGGCCATACGGAGCGATTCAAACGGTCCATCCGGGAATTCTCGCGTGTGAGACCATGCCGAAGACCGCGAGTGTGCTCGATCGGGCGGCTCTGATTCGCTCCGTGTCTCATACGACGAACGGGCATTTCGTGGGGGCTCACTGGCTCTCGACCGGGTACATCGGAACGAATAACTCCAGTTCGCATCCGTCATCCGGATCGCTCGCGTCGCTGTTCGTCGGTGCCAACCAGCCGGGGCTGCCCGCTTATGTTCTGCTGTCGGAAAAGCAGACTCGAAATCCGGAAATCGGATCGATCACCGGTTCGGCATACCTGGGAACGGAGCATGCACCGTTCACGATTCTGCAGAGCTCGTTCGACTGGGGCTTCCAGCCGGCGGCGATTGCTGCCGCGACGGGGAATCTGACGCTGGCTGATGACGTGACGATTGACCGCGTAGACGATCGCCGGGCTTTGCTGAATCGTCTTGACCGGTTTCAGCGAGCGACGGAAGCGTCGCGCGAGGTATTCGGTAGCGACCAGTTCACGGATCAGGCGCTCGATATCGTGACCAGCGGAGCGGCTCGCAACGCCTTTGATCTGTCGCAGGAGTCTGACGCGACTCGTGATCTGTATGGTCGCAATCGCTGGGGGCAGTTCGCTCTTCTGTCACGGAGACTCGTTGAGGCGGGAGTCACGTTCGTCACGATTAATACTGCACCCGATTCGCTGAGCTGGGACTGGCATCGAAACATTGTCAACGATCATCGTCCGGCCGACGGGTCGGATGGGCCTTCACGCGGCATGGAAATCACCGGGCCACCGCTCGACCAGATGCTGTCGGCACTGATTACCGACATCTATGACAGGGGACTTGATCGGAAAGTGATGGTTGTCGTCTGGGGCGAGTTTGGCCGCACGCCGCGAGTGAACAAGACTGGTGGTCGTGATCACTGGGGTTCGCTGATGAGCATCCTGATGTTCGGCGGCGGATTGAAGGTGGGGCAGGTCATTGGTGAGTCCACTTCTAAAGGCGAGGTGCCTGTGAATCATCCGGTGCACCCAACAGAAGTGCTGGCGACCATGTACCGTCATCTCGGCCTGAACCCTGACGGCCATACTGTAAATCGCGCTGGTCGCCCGATTCCTGTCTTGTTCGAAGGGCGTCCAATTTCCGAACTGATCTGACCCTCGGCCGGCTCACAACTGACGACGGAGCCTTCGGGAAGCATCGTCATTGGTCGGTGCGACAAAGAAGCCGCACCGCGGCGTTCGTTTCGGCGAAGTGACGACAGCAAGCCGAGTTACGTCGCGCCGCTTCGCGGCTAAGACATGTGGCGATTGAACACCTTGGGCTTATCCCCAAGGCTGTGGCTGGAAAACGCGACTTCAAAGAGCGAAGCGAGGATTAGCGCTCCCAACCAAACGAGTTATACGAAAGCCTGGAGAGACCGTTGAAGATCGACCGAGTTGAAGTCCGGGTTGTCGCTCCCAAAGTTCAACGCTGGACGTGGTCGCACGATTTGCCCGAACAATACATGACCTGCACGATCGTGCGACTATTCACTGACGAGGGCATCGAAGGCGTTGGGGCCGTTTCGAATTACACCTCGCACGACTTCGATCGTTACACTGCGGAGACTCTGCGTCACCTCATTCCCGAACTCATCGGCCGCGACCCGCTGCAGCGCGAGACAATCTGGAACAGCCTGTGGCCTCGCGTCTTTCCGCTGCCGCCGCAAGCTCTGGCCGCGATCGATATTGCGTTGTGGGATCTATTCGGTCGATTGTGCAACCAGCCGATCTATCAGTTGCTGGGTGGAGCACGCCGCCGGATCCCTGCGTATGCCAGCACGCCGATGTTCGAAGACGTGCCGGCCTATCTGAGATTCATCGACCAGTCTCTCCAGCAGGGTTTTCGGGCGGTCAAGTTCCACTGCTGGTGTGACCCCGACCGCGACCTTGAGTTGGCTCGCGCGGCACGGAAGGAGTTTCCAGACGCGGCGTTCATGCTGGATGTCGAGAACAACTATGACCGCGAGAACGCACTCCGCGCAGCCCGGGAATTAGAAGAACTGAACTTTACCTGGTTCGAAGCGCCGCTGTTCGATTATGACTTGGATGGCTACCGCGAACTGACGAACCGCGTGAGTATTCCGATTATCCCCTCCGGCAACTGGATACAGGATCTTCCGGCGTTTGCGGAGGCTCTGCACACAAAAACGTGGTCGAGAGCCCGCACGGACGTCACAGTGTGCGGCGGTTTCACACCGGCCCGCAAGGCAATGGCTCTGGTCGATGCGGCCGGAATGAAGTGCGAGATTATGTCGTGGGGCAACACGCTGATTTCAGCCGCCAACCTGCACCTGATGCTGGCCTTCAACAACTGCAGTTACTACGAACAACCCGTGCCGTACGATTCGTACGAGTATGGCATGCAGGACGTGTTGCGGACCGGACCGGACGGATTCGTCGAAGCCCCCACGGAGCCCGGACTCGGCGTTGCTATCGACTGGGACGCGATGGAAGCTGCGACGATTCACACATTGACCGCGTAACGCGGCAGTTCCGAGACTCCGGCACCATTACTGACAGCAGGTCAGGTGGCCGTAGGGTCAAAAACTCAGCCGAACGCGAAGTCGTTCTCTGCAGGACGCCCTCGGCCAATGAACGCCAGCGGCAGATCATCGCGCCAGCCATTGTAGTCCATGGTCGACGGAGTGTTTTGACCCTGTGGGAATCAATCTGTCGAACCGAGCGCGGTTTCTGGTCTGATGATGCGCGCAGGCTGGGGGATGTTGAATCCCGTTTGAGGTTGGGGCCGACGGGTGATTTGCCAGATGCGAACAATTCCCGCGATGTCAGTCGTCGCCCAAGTTCGATTGTCGCGGCTGAAAGAGAACGCCGTGACCGGCCGGCGGTCGGAGACCTGCGGAGCTGTCAGACTGCCACGATTCAGGATGCGATTGCTTTTCGCGTCCCATTCTGACAGCGAAACACCGCTTCCATTGGCGACTCCGCGCAGCGTGCTGAAGTGTGCAAACCTGGCCGCGACTGTATTGCCTCCGCCGGTGATTCGGTCCTCGCCGTCCCAGCGGTAACTTGCCGCCAGCATGTGCTGGCCGCTTTCCTTTGAGTGGAGCAGCTTGCCCGTCGTGACCTCAAACTCCTTGCAGAAGCGATCGCCGCTGGCCGTTGCGATGAGCTTGCCGTCCGGTGAAAACGACACGTCGTAGATCATGTCGCCGTGCGCGTTTTGGAACTCGCTCACCAGTCGGCCGTCGCTC
>CAYSJO010000740.1:0-13585 GCA_964431285.1 uncultured Planctomycetaceae bacterium | reverse complement strand
CCGATCGCCGTCCAAGGTTTGGGTCAGGCTGCGTGGTCAACGAGTTTCAGATCCGGCGGCAGATCGGTCGCGGCGGAATGGCCTATGTCTACGAGGCCTGGCAGGAGTCGCTGCAGCGGTCGGTGGCGCTGAAAGTCCTGCCGTTCTGGTCGTCTTCGGACTCCCGCCAGATTGCTCGATTGCAGAATGAAGCGCGGGCACTGGCCCAGCTCGAACACCCAAACATCGTGCCCGTATATGCTGTCTGTGATGTTCGCGGTGTTTATTTCATGCGATGCGGCTGATCGACGGTGCGTCGCTGGATCAAGTCATTAGACGGCTACGACAACTGCATGCGGCGGGATCAAGCTGCAACGCTACAGCGGAGATTCAGGCATCACCTGACGATGCTTCCGCTCCCTCACCCGAACTTTCTGCAGCTCAATCCGCAACGCAAGAGGGCCCCGATATCGGAGCCGTCACTGCCGTCACCAAGTTCTTTGAGCGATCCGACCGAGGGCATTTTCACGCGGTGGCGAGGTTTGGAGTGACTCTGGCCAGAGCCCTGCATGCCGCTCATGAATATGGCGTCGTGCATCGGGACATCAAGCCGTCCAACATTCTGATTGATCGCGATAGCCGGGCGTGGGTGGCGGACTTCGGACTGGCTCACTGCGACGCTGCGACACACCTGACTCGCACAGGAGCATTCGTGGGCACGCCGAGGTACGCGAGCCCGGAGCAGGCATCGGGCGAATCGGCCCTCGTCGATCATCGTACCGACATTTATCCGCTGGGGCTCACCCTGTTCGAGATGGCCACACTGGGGCCAGCTTTTGATCGAAGCCCGGGATGTCCGGACTCGGATCGATACGACCGTGAACCGCCACGCCCGCGTAAGCTCCGACCGGATGTTCCGCCTGATCTGGAAAACATCATCCTGAAAGCGGCCTCACCCGCTCGTGACGAACGCTATTCCACCGCTCGGGAACTGGCGGATGACCTCGACCGGTTTCTGGCCGGAGATGCCACACAGGCGCGCCGGCCAACGACACTAGAGCAAGTAATGCGTTGGTCGCGACGTCATGTGCAGGCGCTCGTTGTGTTCACGACAGTGGTCATGATTCTGCTGACGGCCAGTGTGATTTCGACGGGGGTCGTCCTCCGCGAAAAAGCGAAGACTCAGACGGCGCTTAAGAACGCCCGGCAACACTTTCATCAGGCTCGTACAGTGGTCGACGAATTTGGTGCCGAGTTGACCGAACAACTGGCCCTGGTGCCGGGTATCGAGCATATTCGTCGGGCCCTGCTGCTTGATACGATCGAGTACTACCGCAGCTTCATCGAACAGTCGGACGACAACGCCGAACTGCATGAGGACCTGGCGACGGCCCTCAACAAGATTGCCCTGCTGACTGAGCGCGTCGGTTCACCAGAGGACGCACTCGCTGCCCACGAAGAGGCGCTGGCCGCCTTCAAAAGGCTGTATGTTGAGCACCCGGAGTCGCTCAACTGCCGGGCGAGCCTGGCGCTGTGTGAAAACAACATCGCGTTCCTGCTGAGCAGAACCGACGACGCGGTGCAGGCCGAACGACGATTCCGACACGCCATCATGCTGCAGGAAGAACTGGCAATGGCCAATCCTGATCATGCCCGGTTTCGTCGTGAGCTCGGGCTGACAAAGAACAACCTCGCGCTGCTTCTTGGCCAGTCGCCGGAACGCCGATCGGAGGCCACGACGCTGTATCGCTCGGCCATCGACCTGTTCAAGACTTCGGCCAGAGCATCGACAGACCCAGCAGTTTCTGGCGACGAGTTACAGCAACCTAGCGTCGCTGCACGACCGTCAGAATCCTGAAACTGCAGAAGAGTCCCTGCACGAGTCGATCCGCATTCTGGAGACACTCGTCGCGGCCGAGCCTCACCGAGTCGATTTCGGCCGTGACCTGGCCTTGTCGCTCAATAACCTGGGAGCGTTGCATTCACGACTTGGCGAACACGCCGCATCGGCGGACGCCTATCAGAAAGCCAGCCAGATTCAGCATGAGCTGCTTAACCAGACACCGCGCTCTCAGGTCTATCGACGCGACCTGGCAGTCAGCGAGAACAACATTGGTCTGGCCCTGGCCCGAGCTGACAGCAACGTCGAGGCGGAAAAAGCGTTCTGCCGCGCCATCGGCTTCCAGTACGAACTGGTCGCAGAACGACCGGACGATCTCAACGACGCCGCCAGCCTGGCCGGAATCTGGAACAACCTCGGAATGGTGCTGGAGTCTCGTGATCGATTGCCCGGAGCGTGCGACGCTTGTGAGCAGAGCATCGAGATCCTCACAGACCTCTCCGGTCGTTCTCCCGATGCCTCGGGTGTGCGACAGAATCTCAGCCGTACGTACTTCAATTATTCACGGGCCTTGCTCGAGCTGGACAGTGTCGATCGCGCCGTCGAGTTCGCGTTGCGTCGCCGCAATCTCTGGCCAGGCAATCCTACACGACTGTTGTCGGTTGCTGAGCAACTCGCCGCTGCTGCTGCCCGTGTCGACGGTGCCAAAGCGTCGCATCAGTCACGGATCTCGCACGATGCGTGTCGTCGCCTAATCTCGGAAACACTGTCGGCAGCGATTCAGGCCGGACTGGACCCAGATGTAGTTCGTGACTCGCACATGTCTGACTGGTTGTCTCCTCAGGACGCGCTTCAGACGAAGCCAACTGGCAAACCGACCGGTTTCGAAGCAGAAAGCGCGTAGAAACTCGCGGTCGATTCACGTTGAAAGCTAAGAGCAACGTGGAGTCTTGCAGTGGTCGGCCGTAAACGAGGTGTTGGCCGGAACAAGCGCAGTTCCGGCAGCCTTTGAGAACGTGCCGGAACTGCGCAGGGCTTGTTCCGGATGCGGCCTGCAACGTTCGAACGAACTGAGTCAACCAACGATCGGACATGGCGGTTCGACCGACCTGAATTCGATGAAGGGGTACCCGCCATGTTTCGCACACCGAGTTTCACCTCCGAAAGTCTGAACGACACGATGACGAGAACAGCACGACACGTATCTCGCTTATCACGATTTGGGCATTCGTCGTGTGGGCTGCTTTTCCGGCCACGACGACGCAAACGGTTGAGTACTCCAAGCCTGTCGGCAGAGATCACGGAAGCACGATTGATGCTCGTCGTCCACGTTCGGACCTGGATCAACCGGTGGTCACCAGGGACATTCTGGTGGATCGCATGGGTCTGGAAATCAGGGCTCGCAGAATCGTGGCGGCAGCGGCGGACACGCAAATCACTCACATTCTTCAGGCGGACACGACGGAGGGGGTCCAAAGGTGGCGGATCGAAATCGAACGGTGGTGGATCGAAAAACGGCGGGTCCAACGGTGGTGGATCCAACAGCGGCGGATCCAACGGGCAGCCGGGCCAGGAAAACAATCATCCCCCGACGAACGCGCCAAGTTCGCCTCCTGTCGCGCCGTCACCAGTGGTACATCCGAGTCCACCGTCGTCACCCACGGGTACTCAGCCCATAGCTCCAACGACACCGACTCTCTCGCCGACAACGGAACCGAGTGCTTCGCCAGCCACGCCCGCAACTCCCGGTGATTCGGCTACCGAAGAGTCCACGACTGCGAGTGACGCGTCTCCACAAACTGAGATTGCGGTTGAAACTCCCGAGACACCCGCGTCTGGGACCGTACCAGCTGGCTCAAGTCCGGCGAGTGGTGACAGTCTGATCGCCGGAGAAAGGGCACCTGCAGAACTGTTCGCCGTCGCCCTTCGGTTCGAAAACGATCCTCGCTACGACGTTGATCCATCGAGTGCCAACTCCATATTTGCCGCCGCGACTGATGAGTCTGGCGGCTTCATCGACATCGACTCACCGACCGCTGCGGAGACAGAAAGCGACAGCGAGCCCGACACGGAGCCAGGCAGCCAGAATAGCGCAGCGACCCGACAGGCGCTCAAAGAACTGGCCAAACGGGAACAGCCTGGCGACAGCCGTCGTCGAATTCTCGGCTCGGCGACGGAAGGTGGATTCATCGAACTGGCTGCGACGGATCCAAGTGATGCAGCACGCCGACATCCACTGCTGGATGATCAGACTCGCCGCGATCGGTCGTCGGAGACCGACGCGTCGATCGGACGATTGATCGCGTTCGACTCGGCTGGGTCGGAAGCCTGGAATGAAGTCGTTGGGAACTACTCGCTTGCGGACGATGCCGCGTCCAGCGACAGGGCCATCATGGATGCCCCACAACCTGTGGCAGCCTCAAACATCGTCGCCGTGGCCTTTGGAGCGGGCGTGATGCTGACGTCGTCACACATGACGCGCCACCGCTGGAAGAGCCTGGTGGTGAGACTGCTGCAGCAGGCACGGCAGATTGTGAGTCGCCTGTTGAATTGGAACTGAACACGACCCGGCAACGGCTCTCCGGCCCACGAAGTGCCGAGACTTCAATCGGCCCTTGACGCCAGAAGTTCTTCAACAAGCTTATGAGCTTCTGCTTCGTCGGCTCCGGCTTCGGGGGAGCTCTTGAATGCCTTCTTGAGCGTGCCATCGACGTCGTAAACGCGGTAGTACGGCAGGGAGTCGCCGATTTCATAGCTGGTGAATGACTCGTCGCCTCCCCCATACGTACACATCAGGTTCTGCATCGTCGCGTTGTTCTCTGTCAGGAATTCAAGCGCGTCACCTTTTGATTCAGGATCATCAAAAGACATGGAGATGACCACCAGACCGTCATCGGCATGCTTCTTCGCCAGCTCGACTGTTTTCGGGAACGCCTTGCGACATGGCCCACACCACAACGCCCAGAAATCGACCAGCACGACCTTGCCCTTGTGTCTGGCAATGGCTGCGTCGAACTCTTCAGGTGTTACGACGGTCACGGTGATTCCATCTGGCGAGGACTGGTCGCCAGGTTCGCTCGATACGTCCGCCGGTGGCACAGACTCGACCGCCTTCGTGACTCCCGGCAGAGGCGGCTCCGTGTTTCCATCCGGGAGCGGTTTGTCTTCACCCGGATCATCTTCAACTGGAACCACGGCTGTAGAACCGACGTCACTTGTCGGCCCCGATCCGGCCGTGCCGGCTCCTCCATAACCAGAGTCCGTCGATTCTCCCGTGCAGCCAACGATCAGAATTGCTGAGAAAAGTGCGGAGAGCATTTGGGTCCACTTGAACATTTCAGAGTCCTCCTCGGGAATCGCATGCCATGCCGGGATCGGCGCGAGCGTATCGCAGACCGTATCCGTGAGCAATTGCGATTCGGCGGGCTGATTCAGCGAATCGTCACGAAATCGTTATGCAGCAACAGGACATGAACCAGATTCTCCCGGGCGCGCGTCGCCCGATCTGCCGCAGGTCCTCGTTTGCTGGAACCACCGCCGGGGAACACGACGGATGCATTTGAGCCGGCTGGTTGCGCTGCCGCAGCCAGGTAATTCACGCATGCTTTCGATTCGGCTTCTGAGGGCGCCCGCCCGAGCATCGTCTCGAATGCCGCCGTCACGAATTCTGATTCGGAGTTCTCACCAGCGACCACATTCCCCAGTAGATTCGCGGCAATGTCCCGCGCGTGATCCTGAGCCAGACCGCTATTCATTAATGCCAGTGCCTGCTGCGGAATGATGCTCTCCTTTCGGCGATAGCACGCGTTGGGATTGGCCATGTCGAACAGTTCCAGCATCGGCATGCGTGAGTCCGGCGTGTTTCGAAAGTAAATGCTGCGTCTGGGAATCTTCTCGCCAACGGACTCGGCCAGGTCGGGCCCACCGCGTGAGAGATCGAGTTTTCCTGACAGGTGCAAAACACCGTCGCGCACGGCCTCAGCTTCCATCCGTCGAGAGTTCATGCGCCACAGGAAGCGATTCTCGGGATCGATTTTGCGATTCGATTCGACCCGATCGTTCGACGTCTGCCGATACACGCTGGACAACACAATCAGTCGGTGCAGCGGCTTCATTTGCCAGTTGCCAGCGATCAGCTCACTGGCGAGCCAGTCGAGCAGTTTCGGATGGGTCGGTTGTCGGCCATTCAGTCCAAAGTTCTCTGGCGTGTCGACAAGTGGTCTTCCAAAGTGACGATTCCATAAGTGATTCGCCGCCACGCGTGCCGTTCGCGGATTGGATTTGCTGGTGATCCAGCGAGCCAGTGCCAGCCGTCGTCCAGTGCTTGTTTTGGGGAACAGCTCGCCCAGAGGTTTGTACTTCCCATCAGGCGAGTCCACGCTGGCTTTCGCTGCGTCACGTTTCTTCTCTGCCTGGGCGAGTTTCGCTTCGAGATCGGTCTCCGCTTTCGGCTTCTCAGTGGATTCACCCTGGGCGATCCGCATCTCCTCCAACTGGTGCTCGATTTTGTAAACGGCTTTCTGTGCGTTTACGTAAGCGACTTCTCGTTCGGCGGCTGATGCCTTGAGGACATGGCTCTTGCGACGTTCGTCGTCCGGGCCGAAGTAGACGTGTCGGTCGGCGGCGATGCGTGCCTGGATCGATTCAGCCTGAGCCCTGGCAGAGCGAGCGTTCCATTCCGCGAGGTGAATCTGATGGACGGCATCACGGTCCTGACGCCGGAGGTCGTCCAGCGTTTCGGTGACGCCGGTAATCTCAAGTTTGTGAAACTCTGCTGATCCACTGTGGACCCACAAAGCGAACTTACCCGCTTTCCGTTGAACGGGCATGACGTAATCGAGTTTCCGTTCGCCGTTCAGATCGATGGTCAACTGCGAGCCACGGACGACGACTTCGATCGTTGCCAGCTCACCGACTTTGAGCGAAACCGGAACAATGCCCTCGGTCGGATAGACCTGCTTACCACCTGTTCGATGAAACGCCTGCACTGATTGTTTTGCGTCACCGGTTGCTGTGTAGACATCCTGCGAATTTCCCTTATCCACGAAATCAAAACTGAAACCGACCGACCGATATCCACCGGGCTTAAGAGGTCTGTACTGCACGCGGGCTCGAAAATCTGCGGGATGTTTCTGCTTCGTGACGATCGTCGCGAAGCTGGTCACGGCCTTCTCGATCAAGTGCCCATCCTCATAGGCCCAGTCACCACCAAGCACTTGCCAGACATCAGGATTTGGTCTCGAGAAGTTGTCCTTAAGGAACACTTCTGCTTCATCCGTCGTGCCAATGCCTTTCCCTGCCAGGCGTTCATGCCGCTGAAGTATCTGCCGGATTTCGACCGCTTTCTGCTGAGCTTCCTCGACCTTCCCGGACGCCTCGGCCAGTGCGCGTTGTGCCTTCTCAAGATGCGATGCAACAAGTTCCGGCCTCAATGCCGGGTAGTAGCCGGCTGCTGGAAGCTCCACGGCTTCGATCTTAAGTGGTGGGCCACCGAGCGCTGCGGGGACGCCTGGTTCAAGCTTTTTCGACTCATCGGGATAGCGACCGTCGCCACGGTTAAACCGGTAAGTCGGAACGTCCGGGTCCTTGTCATAGACCCGAGCGAGTCCCGTCGTCGGAACCTGCGACTTACCGTTGTCCGTTTCTGTCGCGACAATAGCTGACACGGGATCCGTGCGGACATTGTGCGGCTCGAAGAACGCGCGAAACTGGTAGTACTCTTCGTGCGATACAGGATCGATTTTGTGATCGTGACAGCGACAGCATCGCAATGTCAGGCCCAGGAAGGCTTCGCCTGTGCGTTCAACGGTTTCAAACAACCACACATTTCGATCGAACTTGTACCAACTTCGCCCCAGGTATCCGGTTGCGGGCAGGACGGACACATCGTCCGCGGCGATCTCGTCACCGGCCAGCATCTCCAGAATCATCTGGTCGTAACCCTTGTCGGCGTTCAGCGAATCGACGATCCAGTCACGCCATCGCCAGATGTGCCGCTGGCTGTAACGAATCTCGTTGTTGTTGCGCCGCCCGTACCATTCGCTGTAACGCCAGACGTCCATCCAGTGCCGTCCCCAGCGTTCTCCGTACTGCGGTCGGGCGAGCAGGTCTTCGACAACGTCTTCGTACTCTCTCGCCGTATCGTTCTTCAGGAACGCGTGTAGTTCCGGGCGTGTGGGTGGCAGACCAATCAGGTCGAGATGGACACGCCGCAGCCACAACGCTTTGGAAGTCTCCGGTTGAGGCGTGAGCTGATGCTCGTGCAATCGGGCTGCGATGAACCGATCGATGGGCGTGCGGCCCCATGTATTGAAGGGAGATTCGGGCGGATCCGGACGCTCGATTGGACGATACGACCACCAGTCTGTCGGATCCGTCTGAGGTTCTTCGTTCTTCGGCGTCTGCGCCCCCTGTTGGACCCAGCGGACGATCAACTCGATCTGATCCTGGGTAAGTGGAGTCCCGTCACCTTCCGGGGGCATCTGAAAACCGGCGCGACCGGTGATGACGCCGATCAACAGACTCTCGTCCGGTTTGCCAAGAACGACAGCGGGCCCGCTTTCACCACCCTTGATCAATGCAGCGGCAGTGTCGGTCCGCAGTCCCGAGTTCTGCTTGAGGGCTGCATGACAGGCATAACACTTCTCCTTGAGCAGCGGCCGGATTTCACGTACGAAGTCAACATCCGCCGCAGAGACAATGTTTGCCAGACAGATAACAGCGCACACGGCAAGGATTCGCGTCATCATGGAGTCCTTCAGGACCAGGCATTGCCTCAAAACACTCATGCCATGGTAGCCAGATCCATTCGCATGCGTGATTGCAGGACACAGAATCGCGTCCGGATCAACGTCCCGCTTTTCGCAAGTAACGTTCGAATGGCAACTATTTAACCAGCCGGCTGATGGTTTTGAATTCGTCTGAGCCAGCCCGCTTACACCATTCGAACAGGGTGGCTTCAGTTGTTGTGATGACTGCACCGGCGGCCGACATGCGCTGCAGAGCGGTGTCTCGATCGAGCGGTTTACGACTGCTGACAGCGTCAGCGGCAACGTAGACGCGGAAGCCATGAGCCAGCAGGTCGTGCACCGTTTGCTGGACACACACGTGTGCTTCAATCCCTGCGACGACGACCTTGAAGCGGCTTTCGGGATCGGAGCCCGAATTCGACCACTCAAGGCAGTTCAGACAACTGAAGTCGAGCTTTTCTGGACAGGCGGGCAGAACTTCTGCCAGTCTAGGAGTCGTCGGTCCCAGACCTTTCGGGTACTGCTCAGTGCCGGTCACCGGGACTTCCAGAATATTTGCGCCGGCAATCAGCTTGAGGCAGTTTTCGATCACGGCTTCGTGCCTATCGATGTGAGGCAGCAGCCGTTCCTGCATGTCGATGACCAGTAACCGACTGTCGTCGCGTCCCAGTAGTTCGTGACTTCGCGGCAGTTCGCTCATTCCATGACCTCTTCCAGCAGTTGCCAAAGGCTGTCGGCATCTTTCGTTTCGCATTCCCAGATCACGACGACTCGCCAGCCGAGTTGTGTGAGCTGCTCTTCAACTTCCGTGTGTCGCTCTACGTTGCGTTTGAATTTCTTTTTCCAGAAACGAACGCGGGATTTGGGCGTGTAAGCGTACTGGCAGTCCGGATGACGGTGCCAGAAGCAACCGTGCACGAACACGACCGTCTGGTACTTCGGCAGGACGATGTCCGGTTTGCCCGGCAGGTCTTTGCGATGTAGCCGAAAACGATATCCCATTTGATGCAGTAACGAGCGGACCTTCACCTCGGGCTTTGTGTTACGTCCCTTGATGCGGGACATGTTCCAGCTTCGGTGTTCTTTCGTCAGACGGTCCATCCGTTCTGATGTTCTCCTCGTTCCAACGCTCTGGGTTGGAACGCCATTTTGGACGCTCTGCGTTCCAGGGATTGTCCGACGAGACGCAGAGCGTCTCATGACTCGTTCCAACGCAGAGCGTTGGAACGAGTGAGCAGTCAGGCTCCGACGATATCCGAGAGAGCCGCCGCACAGGCATCGATCTCTTCGTCGGTCCCGATCGTAATTCGCAATCCGTCGAGATCCGTGCCTCCGACTACATCGGGAAACTTCATGTAGCGAATCAGAATCCGGCGGGCTTTGAGGGAATCGAACAGCTCGGCGTGGCTGCGTGAGGGGTGCGTCGCCCAGACGAAGTTGGCCTGACTGTCCACCACCTGGAATCCAAGCCGGCCCAACCGTGTGGTCAGTCGCGAGCGGGTTGCGCGAATTCGTTCGGCGTTGACCTGCATCCAGTCCTGATCTTCCAGAGCGGACACTGCGGCGGCCAGCGACAGCGTGTTGCAGTTGTAGCTGTCCTTGACCTTGCGCATGCCCGAAATCAGATCCGGATGTGCGACTGCGTAACCGAAGCGAATCCCCGCCAGACTGTAGGACTTGCTGAGTGTGCGCGTGATGACGACTTGCTTTCCAGCGTCGCCTTGCAGGAGTTCGCCGCGATGGGGTTCGTCGCAGAAATCTCCGTAGGCTTCGTCCAGAACAAAGACTCCGTCTGCCGGCACGAGCTGTTCGATCTGTGCGTGTGACCAGGAATTGCCGCTGGGCGAGTTGGGATTCGGCACGAATACCAGACGGCTCTTTTCGACCTGTGGCCGCACGCGATCCACGTCCCATGACCAGTCCGCATTCAGCAGCAGGCGTTCGTGCCGGGCTCCCTGAATGTCGGCCAGGGTCTCGTACAGGATGTAGCTTGGATACGGAAATGTGATCAGGTCGTCGGCATCGACAAACGTGCGAACCAGTATGGTCAGATTCTCGTCGCTGCCGTTGGCGGGCAGGATCCAATCGGGGTCGACGTCAAACAGATCGGCCGCCAACTGGCGAAATCGAGTGGCCAACGGATCGGGATAGACGTTTAATCGGCCCTGGGCAGCAGCACGGATCGCCTCGACAACGCGCGGCGATGGTGGGTAAGGGTTTTCGTTGGTGTTGAGCTTGATCCAGCCGGCTTCCTGTGGCTGCTCTCCGGGTACATATCCTTCGATACCATCAACGGCGGGACGCAGCAGGTTCATCGGTCGCTTTCGGTTCTCGGATAGAGCGGTCTGGCAGCGGATTATTGCGTCCGACGCTCGGGTTCGCGAATCCGCCCAGGCTTCCATCGCGCGAAAGATTCTCCAGCATGACAGGAATCTTCGATGAACAGTTCGGCCAGTCAGAGTGCCAGGACATTCGAAATCTCCCGGAATAAATCGAGGACGGGCGCATCTGCTGTGTTGGCTCCTGGTGCTGGGAGTCTCTCGCGGCTTAGCAGGCCGGGTGATTTCAGAACCCACGTGATTGACAGGAGACACGAGATGAAGTCGTTTATTGCGACACTGACCGCACTTGCTTTGGCAGTCGTCATTGGATGTACCGGCGAAAGTGACCCAGCTCCAACGACCGATACCACTCCGATGGACGATGCAGCGTACGCGGCTGAGATGCAGGGTGATGCTCCAGCTGATGATGCTCCAGCTGATGACGCTCCCGCCAAGGAGTAGCATTGTCCGAAGAAATGTGCCTGGCCCCATGTCAGGGGCGAGCCAGATTCAGGCTGTGGCGAGTGATTTGCCGCAGCCTTTTTTCGTGTGGTTCATTATTAAATAACCGGGACGATTCCGTCGTCGCCAGCCCGAGGATCATCTGGTCATGACCGCGCAAACGTCACTCAGGAATCGGGACTGTGATCAGCGACATGGCAAGTGATTCTTGCGTCCGACAGTTGGGTTCACGAATCTGCCCGTTTCGTCACGCGAAGGAATCTCCAGCATGACAGGAATCTTCGATGAGCAGTTCGGCCGGTGAGAGTGGGGATCCGTTTTCGAAGTCGCCATTTCTGGGCAGTCTTGGTGTGGAACTCGTCGAACGGTCGGATGGTCGAGCAGTATTGCGTCTGGTCGTGGACGAACGGCATTTACGTACGCGGGGTATTGCTCACGGTGGTTTGTTGAGCACGCTACTGGACACGGCGATGGGAATCGCAGTATCGACCGGGACGCCTGACGGGTGTTTTGCTGTGACCGCACAACTCAACGTGAATTTCGTAAGACCCGGATGGAATGGCGAAGTCCTGGAAACGACGGGATTGGTCTGCCACCGCGGGCAGCAAACCGCAGTCGCCCGGGGTGAAACCCGAACAGCAAAAGGAGTTCTCGTTTCAATAAGTTCAGGAACGTTCTCTTATGTTCGCAATACCAATCTCGAGTCCGAGCCGCTGGAGCGTCGGCCTGATCCGCCTTCAGTATGAATTGGGGCGGGCACGTATCGCAGCGAAAACATTTGGAATGTCCGGGAATAAACGTGGGACCGGCGCATCTGTAGTGCTGACTCCTGGTGCCGGGAGTCTCTCGCGGCTAAGCAGGCCGGGTGATTCCAGAAACAACTGAATTGTGAGGAGACACGAGATGAAATCATTTATTGCCACGCTCACCGCACTTGCCCTGGCAGTCGTCATTGGCTGCAGCGGCGGAACGACCGAGCCAGCGCCGGAAAACCCAATCTCGGACGCTGAAGCTGACGCTGCTGCTGCCGCAGTTGATCCGTCCGTTGATGCTCCCGCTGACGCCGATGCTCCCGCGGATCCGGCTCCCGCCAAGGAATAGTCCTGTCGAGAGTTAGGTGCTGGTCCCATGGAGTGGGCGAGCAGATTCAGGCTGTGGCGAGTCGATCGCCACAGCCTTTTTGCTGCGCTGTTATTGCCAGTCACCGGGAAGTGATATTCGAGCGCTGAAGTGACGTGATCCGGCCGCGTGACAAGTCTGACGGTCACGACATTTCGGCGTCATCCGGAAGTCCCGTCGCAACTTTGGCCGACCAGTGGGTGATGGCGGCATCATCAAGACCGGCGGCACGCCTGATCTCCAGTTCGGCCTTCCTGTCCACAGTGGGCAGCGCTGCCTGCACGGTCAATCGGCCATCCTCTCCATATCGAAATGCGACGACGACCGGCGTCCTGGCTGGCAGCTGGGGTGGCAATCCAGTGATCAGGCAGCGACCGATCTCGGTCGCGTTGTTGCCGCTATCGTCACCGCCTTCGACCACATTGACTTCGACGCTTGGCTGGCTGTCGCGGAACGTCAGGAATGTCTTTTTCACTTTGACTGGCAGCTGCGTGTTTTTTCGAACCATCACGCTGCGACGTTTTCTGCCAGTCGCCGTTTCGACGCCGAGAATCCCCAGGTCATGAGAATTGACATTCGAAACGGACATTCCACTGATGGATTTGCCACCACTCTGGAGCAACAGACCTGCGTAAATCGAGGCTCCGTGGGCAACGGCTTCGTCCGGTGAAAGCGACCGATCCGCTTTGAGTCCCGATTCGTCTTCCATCATCTGAATGACGCGCGGCATCCGTGTCGAACCGCCCACCAGCAGCAGACGGGTCAGATCACTGAACTCGATGTTCGCTTCACGCAGGACTTTTCGGACAGTCAGCATCGTGCGGGTAAACAGGTCCTCACATAGTGTTTCAAACTTCTCCCGCGTCAATTGAAGTCGCAGTTTCTGTCCTTCGTGTGAAAAGAAAACGGACACTTCCTCGCGAGCTGACAGGGCATGCTTTGCATCGGCAGCGTGTTTCAGCAGCACCTGAAACGCCGCGTCGTCCTTCCGCGGATCGACCTGGTATTCGTCCTCGAACAGTCCAGCGATGTAGTCGACGATCCGCTGGTCAAAGTCGATTCCGCCCAGGTAGACGTCTCCCGCAGTGGCCACGGCTTTGTAACTGGTACCCTCA
>CAYSJO010000739.1:0-5774 GCA_964431285.1 uncultured Planctomycetaceae bacterium | reverse complement strand
CACGATCACAACCCCCCGCGAATCGTTTCGATGGCTACCACGACCGTCAACTCGTTCCTTGCCACCCTGCGCCGCAGCAACCTGCTGACGCATGAGCAGATGGCTGTCGCCAACAGCATCGGCGCAGACTCGGATGCGGTGGCCATGGCTCGAAATCTGGTCAAACGCACATGGCTGACCCAGTGGCAGGCGCGACAGCTTCTGGCAGGGAAGAGCAAACTGTTTCTGGGGAAATACAAACTGCTCGAGGTACTCGGTCAGGGAGGCATGGGCGCAGTCCTGAAAGCTGAAAGCACGACCCTGCATCGCGTGGTCGCGTTAAAAGTGCTCTCGAAGAATGTCTCGGACAACGAAGTGGCGGAAGCTCGCTTTCTGCGGGAGATTCGATACGCCGCGCGATTGAATCACCCGAACATCGTCAGAGCGATCGATGCAGACCGGGTCGGCGAACGTGCCTTCCTGGTGATGGAGTATGTCGATGGCGCGGACCTGAAACAGGTACTGAAACGCGAAGGCCGACTGTCGATCGATTTCGCCTGCGAATGTGTCCGTCAGGCTGCGGCTGGACTGCAGCATGCCCATGAAGCGGGCATGATCCACCGCGATATCAAACCGTCGAATCTGCTGCTGACCAGACACCCGGAGACCGATCAGCCGGTTGTCAAAGTTCTGGATCTCGGTCTGGCTCGTCTGGAGAACGAGCAGGCCTCGGATGTCAGTATCACCCGCACGGGCCAGATCATGGGGTCGCCGGATTACATGGCCCCGGAACAGGCGATGAACGCCCGAAATGCGGACATTCGATCTGACATTTACGGTCTGGGAGTCACGCTGTACCAGCTTCTGAGTAGCGAGTTGCCGTTCAGTGGCGAAAATGTGATGGAGCGGCTGGTGGCGCGAATCAACCAGGATGCTCCACCCGTCAGCGGCGTGCGGCCAGACGTGCCGCCAGTGCTCGTCCATCTGATTGCGCGCATGCTGCATCGTGATCCGGCACAACGATTTCAAACACCAGGCGAAGTCGAAACTGTGCTGCAGTCGTTTGTCACCAACGCGCGTCAACTGCAGCTCCCGCAGACCAACCGTGAATCTGATGCCGCGGTGTCGACGCTTCAGGCCGAAGCGGACGACACACTCAACCTGTTCGTCGGACACCTTGGAACGCACGCCCGGACGCAGCCGGTGATTCGCCGCCGGAAAAAGAAGACACCATGGGCGGCGGTGATCTCCATTGCAGCGGCCATCACGATAGTCTGCGGCGTCCTGTATGTCCTGTCGAAAGGCAGTGGGCCTGTTGCGCGGCAGCCATCTCGACTGGCAGGGTCTGTGACGCCGGAAGCGCAGCCAGCTGATGCAATCGACGATGCTGGCGACCCTGACGCTGCGCCGGACGGGAATCGTTCCGGAATGAGCTTTCCTGCTTTTCCCTCGAGTTTTACAAACGCGGACGCCAGGGTCGCCCACTGGGCCATTGCCACAGCGTCGAAAGTCGAGATCCGGATCGGGCAGGAGACAAGCGAGCTGACCCGCATCGCAGACATTCCACAAGGCGACTTCTCAGTCACGGGCCTCGATTTGACCGGTCTGCAATCGGTGACAGATGAGGTACTCGATCAGTTGACGTCGGCCACGCAACTTCGGTCGCTGAATCTCTCCGGCGGTGCGGTCGGTGACGGTCACCTGGATCGACTGAGCCAATTGCAGTACATCCGCTCGCTGGACTTGAGCAACACAAAGATCACCGATGCAGGGCTGGCGCACGTTGTGAAGATGCTTCAACTCACGCGTCTGAAACTCCGTTACACCGAAATCTCAACCGATGGCCTGCAGGCTCTCGCTGCGTTGAGCGAACTGGCGAATCTGGACCTCGAAGGCACAAACGTGACGAACTCCATCGTGGAGTCGCTCCCCGGACTGGCCAGCCTGAAGGAGTTGAATCTCAAGCACACGCGCGTCACCTCGGTCGGCGCTGATCGCATTCGAGCGAAGCTGCCCGACTGCCAGGTGCTGTTCTGACAGCGATTCATGCTGGTGCGGTCGGCAAACATGTTGTCAATGGATCTGGAAGACTCGCATCGTCAGAATCCATCCGGACTGGCCTGCAATTCCTTCATGGAAGATCTTCGATGTCGCCTACCCCACTGGAATCACTGACGGCCTGCGGAACGCGTCTCTGGCTGGACAGTGTCGACCCCGAACTCATTCGCGAGAATCGTGCGCTGGGTGCGACGGGCGCGACGTCAAATCCAATCATCATCGCCGGTCTGCTTCGATCCGGGAAATTCGATGATCGAGTGCAATCGCTGATGTCATCGGGACTCAGCAACCAGGATGTTGCCTGGGAAATGACCAACCAACTGGTGAGTGACGCTCAGGCTGTCTTTCGAGATGTGTGGGAATCGACGCAGGGCGACGATGGTTACGTCAGCTTCGAACTCGACCCGCTGCTGGAAGACGTCACCTGCCCGTTGAATACTGAAGAACGTGCCGAAAAATACGTGACGAGCGGCGTCGAGTGGGCGAAGGGGCAGCCGAATCGCATGATCAAGGTACCGGCGACCGACGCCGGACTGGCAGCTCTCGAGGAACTTGTCGCGCAGGATGTGTCGATCAACGTCACGCTGATCTTCACGCAGAGGCAGTACGAGGCGGCTCGGGATGCTGTCTGGCGAGGGGCACAGCGACGCGCATCACTCAATCATTTCAAGTCGGTTTACAGCATTTTTGTCAGCCGAGTTGACGTCTACACGGCGCAGCACGTTCCCGAACTCTGTGACAAGACACAGGGACTGGTCGGGATTGTGAACGCGCAACGCATCTTTCTTGAGAACCGGCAGTTCTGGAGTGACAAAAACCTGCCACTCCGACAGGAAATGATCTTTGCCAGTACGGGCACGAAGAATCCCTCTGATTCTGTTGATAAGTATGTCGCTGCTCTGGCCGGCGCCGACATTCAGACCAATCCACCAGGAACAAATGCGGCCGTCCAGCAACTTGAGAGACGCACATTCGAGCAGCTGGTCGACCAGTTGCCACCGGACGAAGTGCTGGGTGAAATAGACCGGCTTGTTGACTTCGCACATCTCGAACAGACGTTAATGTCGGAAGGGCTGCAGAAATTCGCGGACCCACAAAAAAGCCTGATCGCCCTCATGGCCGAGAAACGTCGCACATTTCGCGTAGCCGGCTGACACGGAGTGTGAGAACCACGTCTGAGAGATTTAGAAGCTGCTAACACTTACGAAGAGCTACTATGAAACGCTCTCATTCAATACCGCGAATGTGCTCAGCCATTCTATTTCTATTCAGCTCGTCAGCCGTTGCTGGCGAGAAGCCGAATATTCTGATCATCTTTACTGATGACCAGGGCTACGCGGACCTGGCCTGTTACGGCAATGAGAAAAACAGGACGCCACGACTCGATCAGTTGGCACAGGAAGGAACGAGATTTACGTCGTTCTACTCACAGACAGTGTGTGGGCCGTCGCGATCGGCGTTGTTGACCGGACGGCATCCGATTCGCAGCAAGGGCTGGGGCATGCCAGCAACGGAGATCACCTTTGCCGAGTTGATTCGCGAATCCGGCTATCAGACTGCATGCATCGGCAAATGGGATGTCTCAAACCGCAAGCCAATCATAGACCGCATGCCGAATGCTCAGGGGTTCGATTACTACTTTGGCACGCTCGGAGCCAACGATGGAGGTGGCGTCGGATTTCACGAAGACAACCGGAAGGCCGGCTCAACGCGCGACATGGGCAGCCTGACGACGCTCTACACGGACAAGGCGATTAACTACCTCAAGGAGAAACGCGACCCGAAGAAGCCGTTCGTGCTCTACGTGGCACACACAATGATGCACACCATCATCGACGCCTCGGAACGCTTTCGCGGCAAGTCGGCAGGCGGTCTGTACGGCGATGTTGTCGAAGAATTCGATTACGAGACCGGACGGCTGCTTGACACGCTCGAAGAGCTGGGTCTGAGTCAGGACACACTCGTGATTTATACCAGCGACAACGGTCCGTGGAATCAGGACAAGTACACAAAGAGGAAGAAAGGTCACTCGGGGGGATCGATCTTCTGGGGAGAGTCCGGTCCGCTGCGGAACGGTAAAGGTTCCTGCTACGAAGGCGGCTACCGCCTGCCATGTATCGTTCGCTGGCCTGGCAAGGTACCAGCCGGTCGCGTGAACGACGCGGTATTTGCCACCATCGATTTTATGCCAACCTTTGCGTCGCTGGCGGGCTTTGACGTGCCAGACGACCGCCGAATTGATGGCATCGATCAAACTGCGCTGTTGCTCGGTCAGCGCGAATCGGGTCGTGACTTTTTCTACTTCCATGCAGCTGGCGTACGACAGGGAAAATGGAAGTACTTGAAGGCCGACGCACACTTCTACGGTTACGCGATCGAAAATGACCGGCGGAAAACGGAAGAACTCTACGATCTTGAGGTTGACCTCGGTGAGCAGACGAACCTGGCCGCGAAGTTTCCGGAGAGAGTTGCGGAATTACGAGCGCTGATGCAGTCAATCGAAGGAAGCGACAGACTGGACCCCGCAGCCAATAAACGCTGACGTTTGGTGATTGGAAGTGTGAACGGCTTTATGACGGGCACAGCATGAACGATAGCGTGACGTTGACGATTGACGGGCAACATCAAACCGTCCCTGCAGGAACAACGATCTGGCAGGCGGCCAGGGATGCCGATATCGACATCCCCGCGCTGTGCCATTCTGATCGTATGGACCCGGTGGGTGTCTGCCGAATGTGTGTCGTCGATGTGGGTGAGCGAGTACTCGCCGCCGCCTGCACGCGCGATTGTCAGTCGGGAATGACTGTCGACACAAAGTCGGAAAAGGTCGAGTCACACCGGCGAATGCTAACCGAACTTCTCCTGAGCGGACACGACTCACCCTGCGCGCGGGAGACATCGACCGGTGACTGCGAACTTGAAGCTCTCGGACGACAATATTCCAGGTCGGACGTCGAAAATCGGAATCTGGGGAACGCATCGAGTGGCCCACCGTCTCGAACGGCCGACCTCAAGTCTTCTGACATTAGTTCGCCTGTGATTGCGGTCGACCATTCGGCCTGCATTCTGTGCGATCAATGCGTGCGGGCGTGCGACGATCTGCAGTCGAACGAAGTCATCGGTCGGAGCGGCAAAGGGCATACGGCCCGGATCGCGTTCGATCTCAACAATCCAATGGGCGAAAGCACTTGTGTGGCGTGCGGCGAATGTGTCGCGTCGTGTCCGACAGGGGCGTTAACACAGAAGATGATCTCACTGCCTGTGGTACCCCGAGAGGACCTGACGTCCGTCGACAGCGTGTGCCCCTATTGCGGAGTTGGATGCGCGGTGACGTTCTACTCGCAGGACAATCGCATCGTTATGGCCGAGGGACGTGAAAGCCCGGTGAATCACAGCCGACTGTGTGTCAAAGGCCGGTACGGATGGGACTACCCGTTGCATCCGCAGCGGCTGACGACGCCGTTGATCCGACGCGAGGGCGCATATCCCAAAGGCCCACTCTCTGGCGAAGTTCGAGACTCCGTCAGCCGTCGGGCCGGCGGAATCGTCGACTATGACGAGGTCCTGCCAGCATTTCGGGAAGCCACATGGGATGAGGCACTTGATCTGATCGGTGCGAAGCTGTCCAGGATTCGGGACGAGTCGGGCAGCAATGCGCTCGCAGGATTCGGCTCGGCCAAGTGTTCGAACGAGGAAGCGTATCTGTTCCAGAAACTGGTCCGCGCCGGGTTTGGAAC
>CAYSJO010000738.1:0-2562 GCA_964431285.1 uncultured Planctomycetaceae bacterium | reverse complement strand
GCACCGGAGACTCCTGCGAAACCTGAAGCGCCAAGCGACTCAACCGAGAATCCAGCCGACGCGCCTGCTCCGACAAATCCTTAGACAGAGAAACCGGCAGATGCGACTCCGCCTGAAAAGCCTGCTGACTCGACAGCGCCCGCGAAACCCGGCCCTGCTCCGGCAACTCCTGAGCCACCTGTTGGGGATTCGCCTGCCAAACCTGCTGACAACAACGAGTAAACCGCCAGAGTGCGATTCAGCAAGAGCCCGGCCTGTTCATTCAGTCCGGGCTTTTTTTATCGTGGCTTCTTTTGACTGGTCGTTCAGGTTCCAGTTGTAATCCAGGTACACCACGAGCGCCCCGCTCCGCGTCGCGATCGGACGCGCCAACTTCGGCAGGAACGGTTTGAGGTAGGTCATTCGCTGTGATTGAGAATTGCCGAAATCCTCTTTGAACCAGTCCAGAATTGAGCTCACGTACAATGTGTTGCCACTGACGTGAAGGTTCTGGGGTCGCGCAAAAAAATCAGTGGCATTGTCGGACAACTGCTCATCCAGTCGCACGGCGGTGTAGGCTTCGTTTCGCAGTCGTGGACAACTGATCGACGCACATACAATCGCAAAGTGGATACGAGGTTCGTGCATCCTGCGCAGAATCTGATTCTCGATGTGCTCAAGCGAGTACCGGCTCGATCCGACAATCAAAGGAAGGTCCTTCCAGATATTGTACCCGAACAGCGTGGCCGTGTGATCCTGAATGCTGGACGTGGGGTACACCTGCATGATGCCCTCCAGCGTGACCGCGTTGTACGCATTGATCCAGAACGCCAGGCGGGCTTCATGACTGGATTCATCAGACGGATTCGCGCGACTGAGTTGCGACAGGTAGTCGCGCAGTACCTGACGATCCTCCTGCGATGAGTACCACGTGCGGTAATCGACATAGCCGTCTTTGTCGACGTACTTCTTCAGCAGCCGGTCGAGCGCGGCGTGGTCGATCTCGTCGATCGACACATGTTGATCCGCACTCCAGACGCGTCCGAGCGCAGCTTTGACTGACGCCTGCCGTTGAGCGATGACGACGACCACAACAACAATCACAACTCCAGCACAGTATCTCGCCCATCGACCGGCTGCCGTTTGGTTCATCCGGGTTCTTCCCTGAAAGTACGTTGGTGTTTTCGTTTCGCAGCTGATCCCAGATTACCGAGCATCGCAAACAGTGTCGCATCATCGGAAGTCCACCGAGCAATTGCCGCTGGAGATGATTGGACGGCCGTGACCGTTTCAAAGAAACGAACGACTTCGCCGAAGGTCTCGAACGGCCGAGCGACATTGTTTTTTCGCGTCGAAACGGCGAGATTGAATCCCGTCAAGGATGCAGTCCGGGCCAGGTCGAGTGCTACGCTGGCGAGCCAAAGCCCGCTCAGGAGTTGCGATCATTCACAGACTGAATCTGCCGGAAGGCTGAGAATCTATGGCGGTTGCTGGACGATCTGCGATCCTCTGCCTGGTGGCACTATTGCTGTGCACATCTCGACTTCAGGCTGAAGAAACCACATTGCCATCCGCCCCAGCCGACGTGGCACAGCAAGTTGACCTGCGGCTCAATGCCCACTGGGCGGCATCAGACATCACGCCTGCGGAACCTGCTGACAACCCGACGTTTCTGCGACGCACGTCACTCGACCTCATTGGCCGAATCCCGACGCAGGAAGAATACGATCAGTTCTTTGCCGACGACGCATCGACCAGGCGGACCAGTTTCGTCCGGCATCTGCTGGGCAGCCCGGAATTTGCCATTCACTTTGCCCGTGTGCTGGACGGGATCATTCAGGATACGAAGGCCGGCGACGCCCGGTTTCTAACCTGGGTTGAACAGTCGTTGAATTCGGACAAGCCATGGGACTCGATGTTTCGTCAGATGCTTCTGGGTCCGTGGAAGTCGGACAAAACCAAATCCGCCATCCGCTTTCTGGATCGCCGCACGAAGGACCTCGATGCCCTGACCGTCGATTCGGCGCGTGCGTTCTTCGGCGTCGACATCAGTTGTGCCCGCTGTCACGACCATCCGCTGGTCGAGGATTGGAAGCAGGGGCATTACTACGGCATGCAGGCGTTCTTCAATCGAACGACGGGTGGTAAGGGCAAGATCAACGAGAAGAAAGATGGCGAGGTCACGTTTGTCGGAATGGATGGCAAAGAACAGACAGCTCGTCCGATGTTTCTGTCGGGCGCGTTCTTCGAGCCGGTTGTCCTCTCAACGGTCACGGACCCACCGCCTGAATCGAAGCAGGCCGCGAAGGTCCTGACAAGACGTGACCAGCTTGTCAGCCTGGCGTTGCGCGACGACGTGTTTTTCCGGCGATCATTTGTGAACCGCATATGGCACTGGTTCTTCGGTCGAGGCCTGGTGGAACCTGTCGATCAGATGCACAGTCAAAACGCGCCGAGCGTTCCTGGTCTGCTGGAATGGCTCGCTGACGATTTCGCGGACAGCGATTATGACGTCCGCCGGTTGATCGAATCAATCGTGCTGACTGATGCATGGCAGCTCGGCAGTCGCTGGACCGGAAACGG
>CAYSJO010000737.1:0-2048 GCA_964431285.1 uncultured Planctomycetaceae bacterium | reverse complement strand
CGGAAGAATCACCCGGACGACATTCGCACCTACCGGGTCGATGAACGCCGAGACCGAGCCAACCGCAAACAGCTTCAGCGAGCCCTCCGCCGAGCTGCGAACCAATGACTGCCCCAGATGGCGGTCGTGAACGCGTACCGTTCGACCGACGCGGCATTTCGTCGGCGATCTGGCCGACAAGTATTTCGAAATCTCACCAGTGGACGATGCGGCCCGGTACTTCAATGTGTTCGATCCATCCACATTGGTGCCGTTCATTCGCGGTCGATGATTTGCAAAGTCACGAAAACCCGTGTCATCACAGCCGGTTGTAGCCATTCAGTGCCGCAACTCGATATGCCTCGGCCATTGTCGGGTAGTTGAACGTCGAGTTGATGAAGTACAGCAGCGAGTTGTTCGGCGCCGGCTGGGACATGATGGCCTGGCCGATGTGAATGATCTCTGATGCGTTGGGGCCGAAGCAGTGGATGCCCAGGATTTCCAGCGTGTCGCGATGAAAAAGTAGTTTCAGCATACCGACGGGTCGGCCTGCGATCTGGGCTCGGGCAAGGTTTTTGAACATCGAGTGGCCTACCTCGTAGGGAACCTTGTCCTCGGTGAGTTCCCGCTCGCTGGGGCCCAGCGAGCTGATCTCTGGCAGCGTGTAAATACCGGTGGGTATCTGGTCGATGCGAAACTGCTCGCAGTCGCCTTTACACAGATGTCTGGCCGCAAAGCGGCCCTGCACGTACGCGGCACTCGCAAGTGCTGGTGGACCAGCAACGTCACCCACGGCATAAATGTGTGGAACATCCGTCTGAAAGCTCTCGTTGATCTTGAGTTGCCCGCGGCTGTTGACAGTCAGGCCGGCGGCATCGAGACCAAGAGCATCGGTGTTACCAGCGCGTCCATTGGCCCACAGCAGAACATCACTGCGGAGTTGCTTGCCTGATTTCAGATGCAGAATCACGCAGTCGTCAAGCGGTTCAATCCGCTCGCAGACTTCGTCGTGTCGCAGGCGCACACCGGTATCGCGCATGTGATAGCTAAGCGCGTCGATGATCTCGTCGTCGAGGAACTCCAGCAGCTTGCTGCGCGTATTGACGAGATTCAGCTTCACATCCAGGTTGCGAAACATTGATGCGTATTCGCAGCCAATGACTCCTGCCCCGTAGATCGTCATCGAGCGCGGCGTTTCGTCGAGATTCAGAATGGTGTCGCTGTCGAAGACACGCGGATGATCAAAATCGACATCGTCGGGTCGATATGGTCGAGATCCCGTGGCAACAACAAACGCATCCGCCGTGAGTTCGCGCGGAGCATTATCGAGACGCGTCACTGTGATTGACCGCTCACTGCTGAATGCGGCCTCACCGCAAATGACGTCGACGCCGTTGCGGTCGTAAAAACTCTGACGCATCTCGACCTGTCGGCTGATGACGCTGGCAGCGCTGCGACGCAGATCCCGCAGTCCCAGATGGATCGACACGCCAGCTTCACGGAAGAACGGGTTACTGTTCACCTCGGTCATGCGGAAGATCGCAGACCGCAGCGACTTGCTGGGGATCGTCCCCAGGTGCGTACAGTTTCCCCCGATCTGCGGAAGACGCTCAACAACAGCGACTCGACGTCCCTGCTTGACCGCTTCCATTGCGGCACCTTCACCACCGGGGCCCGTGCCAATGACGATGACGTCGAAATGTGACTCCTGCGATTGCGACACGAAAACGGCTCCATATTCTCTCTTCGTGACCTTTGCATACTTCTGTCTCCAATAGCGGCCAAGGTCGCGAAGTGGCGACCAACGTACAAGTGAGCCGGTCTCTGAACTGTCCAGTTGAAGTTGAGTTGATTACGCGTAACCCTGTGCGGCCCGATGATCCACTGACTGCGGAGAGTCTGTATGCCAAAGTCCCTGATTCTGTGTGTGGCGGCAGCAACGCTCGCTATTTCCGCAGCACGCGCCGACGAATCGCGGCAACCGAACATCGTGCTGCTATTCGCCGATGATCTTGGTTATGGAGAACTTGGATGTCAGGGGAACCCTGAAATCCCCACGCCTCACATCG
>CAYSJO010000736.1:0-2631 GCA_964431285.1 uncultured Planctomycetaceae bacterium | reverse complement strand
ACGGCAAAAACAATCCGTGATGCCAACCGGTTACGCCTTGTTCGGAACCTCACAACTCGCCGACCTCACCGCCTGGCTCCACACGCTTAAAGACGGTACACGTCGGCCGGAACGGTGATGGTAAGGGGGTCTATGGTGACTCACCGGAAACCCTCAGCGAATAGAGATCGACTCCGTACATCGAGAGCTTCAGTAATGGCGCGGCTGCGTTTGTCGAATTACGGCCTGGGCGGCGGTGATGATCCGTCGGGCACATACGCTCCTACGGTTTCTCGAACCACAATGGATGCATACGTCCGGTGTTGTACCTGAGAAACTTGTCGTCACTCCAAATGGCGCCGTGCTTTGCGCTTTCGGGGAAGAAGTTCTTTGTGAAGTCCGGATCCGTCTCATTGAGTTTTAAGGTCTCGTCGACCCATGCGTAATATGCCTCAGCGCTCTGACGCAGGAAGTCCTTCGACCTGGGTTTCGGCCCCTTGCCTCGAAACTTCATGGTCTCATGGAACATCCTGGCGATGAGGGCGTATTGGTCATACGAGATTTGGGCGACGCGAATCCATCCTTGTGCTCTTTCGTCGTTCCCGGCCTGTTTTCCGGCCTTGTCCAGATAGCTCTGCAGTTCGTCAAGCGTTTCCAACGGATAGATCGTCGTCCACATTTCGTGAGGATAGGCATGTTTGTAGTTGAGTAACTGCCCTTCCCTGGTCCCGACCAGCATGGTGTCGTTCTTCGGGTCACGAAACTGCGACAGCCGCTTGTAGAGTGTGTCGTAGTACTGCCTCATTGCCGGGGCAGCGTCCCGAAAAGTCAAATCCAGGTACTCCGCGTAGACTTCCCGCCAGTCCAGGGTGGGATCGGTCGCCAGTCGCCCGATGACATAGTAGGTCGGTCCAACCGCGCCCCAGTTTTCTCCGCCACCACACCAGTAGATACCCTTGACCTTGTGGGCGATCCAACTCTTCATCTTCGCGGCGGCCCGTTCCGGGTAGAAACGCGGCGTTAGGCCGTCGTTCCAATACGGGCCCATCTCGTACGCGTAGACCGTGATACCGCCCGTCGCCTTTGCCCAGTGCACAAGTCGCTGGTTCACTTCCTCGCTGGACCCCATCAAGGTCACTTCAGCGACCGTGTTCGGCGGGTACGGCTTGAACGGAGTCGTCGGTGTCTCTGAAGTCGGGCCGTAGATCAGCAGTTGCACGACACGATCCGGGTACTCCTCGCCGATCATCTCGATGATCTTCCGATTCGCTTGATGCACCTGCTCACCGGGCGACAGCTTCGCACAGAGTTCGCACTCGCAGGGAACAAAGCCGTCCTGCTGAGCAAGCTGAACCATTTCGTGGCCCTGCTTGAGGATACGCATCGTCCACTCGGCAACCCGCCGCCGCGTCTCCGGACTCGATGAACAGAATTGCGGAAGCTTCGGGTTGAGCTGCCGTTTACCATCCAGCATCACGAAGCACTCCGGGTGCTCTTTGAAGAGTGATTCGGGCAGTGCTGCCGGCCATGTGTGCCCGCCTCTGTTAAATGCCTTGATGGACACACGGAAGCTGTTCGCCAGGGACCAGTCGCTCCAGTTAAACATCCGGCCCTGCATGTACATCAGCGGCGGCTCGTAGGTGACGTTGAGGTCATCGGGGATCGATACAGTCTGCAATTGAGGCACGTGAGTCCCCATCGGCGTCGGTTGCAGCCAACGAAATCCGAGCCTCTCCAGCAGACCGAATGCCGCCCGGATCGAACCCTGTGCGCCTCCCTGGAGCGGGGCCTTGAAGATCTGCTGCACCGCGATCATGTCCGTATCACGGCCCAGGAGGTAAAGCGTGTTGCCTTCAACGGCGAGCCGGTAACCGTCGTAATTCAGTCCCGCGTCTGTGATACCGGCCTTGCTGGCCAAATCAGTCTTGCCTACGGAGATCAGGGACTCGCCCCTGGGACTGACTGACTCCTGCACAATGGGTAATTCGGCGCCCGTCGCCATCTTCAGGTACTTCACCAGTCGCTTAGCGGCCGCCTGCTCAACCTCAGTCGCCTGCTCAGGAACGACAATGGTGCTGACGGCCTTCCCGTCCCGGATCAGGTCCATAGCATCGACGTGTCCGACGAAGAAGCAAACGATCGCCGCTACGATCACAGCCAAGGGAATCCGCATATCATGCCTCCAACTCAGACCCGGTTTGTCAGCAGAAAGTAACACTTCTCAGTCCCCGTCCGCATTGCGTGCGTCCATCTGAGATGCCCCTCGAGTTGCCTGCGCCCTGCAGTTTCCGAAATTCAGAGGACGCAAAAATCGACACTGGATCGCGCCGGCTCCCTCAAGTGAGTCATTCGTCATGGCTTTGTGTTGAGGTCCATCAGGAATTGCACCAGCGCGTCGATCTGTTTCTCGTTCAGAGTCCTGCGGATGTCGACCATCCTGTTCGCCTTCTCATAGCCCTGCACGATGGCGGCTTGTGGTTGCAGGATGGATTCACGGATGTAGCGCTCGTCGGCGGTGATTTTTTCAGTGCGGTTGTTACGAGTGATGGTTCGCTTGCTGGTCCACAGGTCGGCAAAGCTCGGCCCTATGCGTTTCTTACCATCAAGCGTGTGGCAGGACATGCAGTGCAGGGCGTACAGCAGGCGGCCATT
>CAYSJO010000735.1:0-6302 GCA_964431285.1 uncultured Planctomycetaceae bacterium | reverse complement strand
ACTCGGGACTGGACGTTGCAGTTGCCTGGAAAGATCAACAGACCTTACCCAAGGGTCGCTTCAAGATCCGATGTGAACTCACAGGCAAGGCCAAAGTGTTCGCCCTGTATCTGCGCGAGACCTGTCCTTCGACGTCAGGTGACCCGGCGGCGGCGGGCAGATGACGGCGACGGGATCTGATCACGACAAGACATTTTTCCCCCAAAAATGGGTGGGGGAAAATTTTTATAGACGTTTGAGACCTGTCGAGTCCCATCCATATCGGCGGCGAGCGTGCCAGCCATCCGCCGGAGGACCCCTGAGCTAAACGCCGCGCCCGTAGGGTCAAAAAACTCCGCCCTGGGTGATGACGCGCGTTGCACCTGAATAACCAGGTGTTACTGAAGACGAAAACAGTCCTGTGATCGATCTCAAACAACTCGCCACCACTGTTCGCAGTGAATCGGGAATCGGCGTTTCGGGCGTGATGGATTGTTTCGCTGGCAGACGGGCGGTTGTATGGCGAGGAGAACGCGTTGGAGAAGATCGGCCGGTTGTTGCCTCTCGACGACATCGTGGTGCAACGGGGCGAAGCCGAGGCTCGAGGGGTACGGAGCGTGCAGTTTCGCGCCTGCGTGAGAGGTGGGCCATGGGCGAGGCTGGCGCTTTCGTCATCAAAATTGAGAGCGTTAGAGCCTGGGTCAGAACGTAGGCGCGACACTTTATGGTGCGGCAACCGATCACCGAATCTGCCAGATCTTCATCGATTGCTTGCCTCCGGATACGAGGGATCGACCGTCCGGGCTAATTGCAATGCTTAGGACACTCGTGCGATTGCCTCGAAGCGTTGATAGCAGTTCCCCCGCACGTGTATCCCAGATTCTTATTGTCTTATCCTCACCAGCTGAGACGATTCGAGAGCCATCGGGAGTGAACAGGCCGGACGAAATGTCGGCGACGTGCCCCTTGAGTACTTTAAATTCGTTGCCCGTTTCGGCAGCCCAGAGTCGCAGCGTGTCGTCCCAGCTGGCAGACACAATCTGTTTGCCATTCGGGCTGAATGCCGCCGATGTCACAGTCGCCGTGTGACCCTTTTCGTCGTCCCTCGCCAAGAAGGCCCGCAGATCGCACAGAACGGACGCTGGACCGCGTGTCTTGAAGGTGAGGTTTAGACGGGAGCCAGACCCGACTCCGCGATAGCTCAGTCAATGCCCGATTGAACGGTCTGGGAATCCCATGTCGAACGTCATGGAGCGTTCGGATACTTTGCCGTGATTCACCGGGCGCAACAAAACGGAAGTAGGAATTCGGAACGTGGGCGCGGAGGCTATTAACGTCCCTGGACCCGCGAAGGGGTGGGGGGGTCGGGTCCGGTTTCGTCACGGCAAGCTTCGAACTTCGGTCGACGTCAACGCCACGATTATCGGCATGGCAACTCATAACGCGGTCGCCACCTGCTGTCTGTGCTGGCATGTCGCTCCCACGTCGCCCGTGCAGCGTTGGAATCGTCAGGACGGTCGGCTGGTCATCCCGAACTGACGAAGCCTTAGAAGCGATGCTACGAGTGACAGCAATCGACAGCAGCAACACGTCGACTCGGCTTTCGTATCGTATCGACGTGGTGCTGAGTGAGAGCGTCGCAGAGTTGAGGCGTCTACAACGCGATGCTGAGTCCTGACAGCTTACGGAGCGGACATGCCGGAAATCAGCAGACACTGGGCGAGCAATTAGGAGCCGCTAACCCGCCATCTGGTGACGTGCCATGCTTGCTAGCAAAGACAGAGTCTTTCGAGCGAAGAGCCTCAAACCGGCTCAAGTACGAGTTGTGGTCCTCACACATCCCCGCGTTCTGGCGCCGGCCGACGAGATTCTCCAACTCTGTAAGAACTACCCCAGCTTCGCAGCTACTTCGCGGGCAAGATTCAGATCCCGCTCCGCGTAAATCTGGGTCACATCAGCTCCCGAGTGGCCAAGGACAACCTGAGCCGCTTCCAGGCCGAACGCCCGACGAATCTCAGTTGCTGCCGTGTGCCGCAACTGGTGCGGATTCCAGCAATGCTCTTTCCGCCAGGCGCTCGCTTCCGCGCAGAGTTTCTCGCGTTCATCGTCCGGCGACGCGGTTGAGACGTTGCGGAGTTCATCCGGCATCCCGAACGCCTTTTCACACGCCTTGCGGATGGCAGCTGAGTAGCCGCATTTCGAATATCGGTCGCCGGGTTTTCGCTTCGGCCTGGCTTTTCGCTTACGTGCGCGCTGGCTTGGAGTCATCGGCGTCTTGCGGTTGGCTCTTCGCAGTTCGTCCGATTCGCGGCGAGCATCCGCAGGTGAGAACAGAAACTCGGCCAGGTCTGGGCGCAGGAATTCCCGGACGACGGACTGAGCTTCTTTCCCCAGAATGATGATTCGCTCGCGACCGTGATGCTGCGTCTTGTGTGACCCCGGCCGGTATTCCCACAGCTCCCCGGTCAAGTTCAGGTCACAACCGCGCATCTGAGTGATTTCTCCCGGCCTGGCACCTGTGAGCCGTTGCAGTTGAATCATCGCCCAGACCTGGCGACTGACGAACGGCCTGACGGCTTCCACGGCAGCCAGTGACACGGGGGTGACGGGCGTCGACTCGGGGGCCACTGATCGGCCCGCACGCAGTCCATCGACGCTTTGCAGTGCCTGAAGGACATCTGCAGTGACGAGTTCTTGCGAGACAGCCCACTTGAAGCAGCGACGAACCCGTCCAACCTGCTGATTGATCGTCACTCTGCGCCACCCCAGGTGAACCATCTCGTCGCGTACCGCAATTAGCTTCTGGGAGCCAAAGTTCCTGGCACGTTCACGCCCTGCGATCGCAACGACGATTCGCAGGCAGTCTCTGGTTTTTCCGACCTCGGTCGTGTGCTCGCCGTTCTTGACGTAGTACGCCGCACAGTGGCTGAGATACTCGATCGCCAGTTCATCGACACGGATAGTGAAGCGATCGGTCGTTTGCCCTTCCAGCCAGGAAGCGACAACTTCGTCATATCGGTCTTTGGACTCCGGGGAACCGTATTTCCCCAGATAGACGACTCGGCCGTTGAGACGGGCGTAGGCTTGCCCGCTCGGCTTGTGCAGGAGGTACGACGGCTTCTTCTTCGGACGTGACATTGCAGCTCTCCTTGGTTGAAAGCGCGTATGAAAGCGCGTAGTCAAGGACTTTTGCTGCTCCGCCGAGGTCCGGCAGGTAGTCGTAAGTTGCGACTCAGCTATGACTTAGGCAAGAGCCGCCGATGAGACTCGAACTCATGACCTACGCTTTACGAAAGCGTCGCTCTGCCAACTGAGCTACGGCGGCGGCGGCGAGAATCTAGCGGGGGAACTCGCGCGAAACAAGACCGATCGATTTGCCTGAAGCCAGCGCCGGTGTCCTGGGACGTTGCGTGTCACACATGGCTGGTCGGCAGAAACACGGTGATCAACTGCTGGTCAAATGCGATCTCGAAGGGCCTGTGTTTTGACCGCTCACTCGAAGACTACTCCAGCTTTGTCAGACCGTTGCAGATGGCGTATTTCGTCAGTTCGGCGACGGAGAAGATGTCCAGCTTGCGCATCACCTGACGTCGATGTGTCTCGACAGTCTTGATGCTGATATGCAGTTGCCGGGCGATTTCTTTTGTGCTGTGGCCTTCGGACATGAGTTGTAGCACCTCTCGCTCACGCGCGGTCAATGGCTCGTCACTCAAACCGCTGCCTGGCTCGGACTGCAGGCTCTCCACGACCACACCTGCAATCGCCGGACTTAGATATACCTGTCCGTCTGCGATCTGGCGGACCGACCTGGCGAGTTCCTCGAACGCCGAGTCCTTCAGCAGGTATCCTGTCGCGCCCGCTCGCAACACGCCCTGGACAAACTGCCGATCCGCATGCATGGAAAGGGCGATCACCCGAGGTGGATTATCAAGCTCACCAAGCTGGCATGTCGCATCAATCCCGTTCAACTCGGGCATTCCGATGTCCATCAGCACGATATCGGGCGTCAGGCGTGCCGCCTTGGCGATGACGTCGCGACCGTTACACGCTTCGTCCACAACGGTCATGTCAGGCTGACTGTCGAGCAGAGCGTGCAGCCCTTCACGCATCAGTTGGTGGTCGTCTGCGATGAGGATTCGGATAGTCAATGAGACACTTCGGAGAAGGGGGCAAGATCGGATCAGAAGCTGGGTCCGATTCCGTGGATCGAGAACTCGGGCGATACTGATTCGTGGTTCTCGTGGAACCACATTTGCCAAGGGTGAGAGTCTGCAGTGTTCGCGACGCAGTATTGAGGGTTTCACCTCCCGTGGATAGTCCGACAAAAATATTCGAATTCATTCATATATATGTGATTATTTATTGATAGATTCCAATCGCGAATGATGCATCATTATTTGCAGTGCGGTAAGGCTCATACCAGCCCATTAGCTATGGTGTGAAACGTGTTGCTGTGCCAAAGTTCCGTTGCTCAAACTCGCCAGCGTACCCAGGTCGCCAATGGCCGTCTGGGTCCACGTCCCATCTGTTTCGTCCCAGTGTCAGACGCCAGATTGATCTCATGTCAGAAACACACGTCACTGTTATCGGAGGTGGCATCGTTGGCCTCGCGACTGCCTGGAGACTGACCCAAAGATATCCGGGAACGCGGATCACTCTACTGGAAAAAGAATCAACACTGGCCTTCCATCAGACCGGACGAAACTCGGGCGTTCTCCATTCGGGCGTCTATTACCGTCCGGGGACACTGCGTGCCGAGAACTGTCGCGAAGGCATCAAGGCGATGGTGCAGTTCTGCGAAGAGCACGCGATTGCACACGAAGTCTGTGGAAAGGTTATTGTCGCCGTTGAGGAATCCGAGTTCCCGAATCTTGAGAAGATCTTCGAGCGAGGAGCAGCCAACCGCATCCCCTGCGAGATGATCGGACCGGAGCGCTTGCGTGAGATCGAGCCGCACACGGCCGGCATCAGGGCCATTCACGTGCCGTCAGCGGGGATCGTGGACTTCGTCGGTGTATGCCGGCGACTTGGCGAACTCTTGCGTGAATATGGCGCCGACATCCGACTGAGCACACGTGTCAACGGGATGCGGAATGAGCCAGGGCGTGTCGTGGTGCAGACATCTCAGGGCGACGTTGAGACGGACTATGTCGTCAACTGCACCGGACTGCACTGCGATCGCGTGACGCGGATGAGCGGTCAGAAACCCGAAGCGATCGTCGTTCCGTTTCGTGGTGAGTACTTCGAAATCAAGCCCGAAGCCGAGCATCTGTGTCGAGCCCTGATTTACCCGGTCCCCGATCCGGCGTTTCCATTTCTCGGAGTTCATTACACGAAGATGGCTCAGGGCGGCGTGGAGTGTGGGCCGAACGCCGTGCTGGCGTTTGCCCGCGAAGGATATCGCAAGCGGGACATCAACATCCGGGACCTGGCGGAATCGCTGACGTACCCGGGTTTCATCCGCATGGCCGCAAAGCATTGGAGGACGGGCTGTTCAGAGATGTGGCGGTCGTTCAGCAAGGCGGCGGTCGTTCGCGCCTTGCAGCGACTCGTTCCAGAAATCCGCAGCGATTATCTGGAACACTCGCCGTCCGGCGTCCGAGCTCAGGCCCTGGGACGTGACGGCAAACTACTCGACGAGTTCGTGATCCAGGAGACAGACCGCGTGGTCAACGTGGGTAATGCACCGTCTCCTGCAGCGACGGCGTCCCTCAACATCGGCACTCTGATCGTCGACCGCCTGGCGACACGATTGAAATGAGGTCTACAGTCGCGGCTGGCGACTGGCCCGTGATGTCCCCTCGCGACGGGTATTTCTGCGGGACTTTTCGACGACCATTCCGCGCGTCAGCGTGCGGTGAGCAAAGTCGAGCAATCGACCGTCGTGCTTCCAGGATCGCTCAACGCGCCCTCGGTCGATGCGCACATCCAAGCGAGCCTCGCCGGAACTGCTCAGTGTTTCATCAAACACACCGGACTGAGCCATGTCAAAGATCAGCAGATCGATCTGTTCTCTCGGAATTGCCAGTATCCGCTGCTCTTCCCGTCTGCCGCGGCCGTTCGGACCGGGTGCCTGCAGGGTCAGCGTGACTCGGGCGATGTCTTCGTTGCCCGACGGATGCGGAAACTCGATATCGAGTCGTGCCCGGGTCCACTGTTCTTTCCATGCCACATTTTCGATGTCGCTGTCGACGACCGACTGCGGATCGGCGTCGAAACCGCGGGAGAGCTGTCGGATCGGTTGGTCGAATTCGTATTCGACGTGAAGATGCTGAAAGTCGACTGCGCCCGATTCCGTCCGCTCCAGATATTGAGGAGCGCGG
>CAYSJO010000734.1:0-13175 GCA_964431285.1 uncultured Planctomycetaceae bacterium | reverse complement strand
GTTCGTGTTTCAATCGGCAGATGCGATTCACTGGTCCCTGATGAGTGAAAAGTCGGTCATTACCGATGGCGCCTTCGACTCGCAGAACCTGGCGTTCTGGGACGCGACACGTGGCTGCTACGTCGACTATCACCGCAAGGGTCGCAACGGGAAACGGGACATCATGACGTGCACGTCTCCCGACTTTCTGGATTGGACGGCCCCGAAGTTTCTGGCCTACCCCGGTGCTCCGTCCGAACACCTGTACGTCAATCAGATTCAGCCGTACTACCGGGCGCCGCACATTTATGTGGGATTCCCCAAGCGATTCGTGCCAAGTCGGCGATCCCCGATTGATCACCCGCTGCCCGAAGTTTCGGACACGATCCTCATGAGCAGCCGCGATGGCGAGACCTTCCATCGCTGGCAGCAAGCCTTCGTGCGTGCGGGACTGCAACCAGACAGGTGGGTCTGCCGCAACAACCTTGTTGCGTGGGGACTGGTTGAGACCGGATCGTCACTGGAGGGTGCTCCGGATGAGATGTCGCTGTACGTCGTCGAGGGTTACTACCAGGGCGACAGCTGTCGTGTCCGCCGGCATACATTGCGAGTCGATGGAATTGTGTCAGCAACCGCCGACCTGAAGGGCGGCACGCTGCTGACGAAACCGCTCACGTTTGACGGCCCGCAACTCGAACTCAACTTTGCCACGTCGGCGGCTGGCTCGATTCGGGTGGAGATCCAACGCGACGACGGCAAACCCATTGACGGTTTCACGCTCGCCGACTGTGCGGAAATCTTCGGAGACACAACTGCCCGAAGTGTCGTCTGGAAAGACAGCAGCAGCGTCGCGGCTCTCGCCGGCAAGCCCGTGCGTCTGCTATTCGAACTGAAGGGCGCCGATCTCTACTCATGGCGATTCGCAGCCAACGAGTGACAACCGACCCAGGTGCTAGGCTCCTGGCAAATGCCACTGGACTCAGCCAGGATTGGAACCGTTCGCGAGAATCCCAACTGTGAAATTACAACGGAGCTGCCTTCTCATGAATTCGTCTTTCAGGTTTTCTGTGCTGTTGGCGTTCGCGGTTTTCACACTTCCGCTCCCTGTCGTTGTTGAATCGGCTGAGCCGGCTCTGCCGAAGGGGTTCAAGGCGGTCTTTAACGGGAAGGATTTGACTGGGTGGTACGGGCTGAATCCGCATCGGTCCGCAAAGCTGACCGGGGAGGCGAAGGAAAAGAACCTCGCAGCGCAGCGGGCTGAATTCGCGGACCACTGGCGGGTGGAAGATGGTGAGCTGGTCAACGACGGTCATGGTCCGTACGCCACAACGGAAGCCGACTACGGCGATATGGAGTTCCGTCTGGAATACAAAACCGTGCCAAAGGCTGACAGCGGCATCTATCTGCGGGGCACTCCGCAGGTGCAAATCTGGGATTCGAATCAGGTCTTCAATCCGAAGCGGCCGACGCGGAAACCGCATCTTGGTTCTGGTGGATTGTTCAATAATTCTCCAGGTGCGCCAGGTCGTCACCCGGCCCGGAAAGCGGACAGGCCGTTCGGAGAATGGAATCAGTTTCGGATCCGGCAGGTGGGTGCTCGCACGTGGGTCTGGCTGAACAATCGAGCTGTCGTTCACGGCGCGGTGATGGAGAATTACTGGGACCGCGCAAAGCTGCTTCCGGCTACCGGCCCGATCATGTTGCAGACGCACGGCGGCGAGATTCGCTGGCGAAACATCTTCGTAAGGGACATTGGCTCTGAAGAAGGTGAGCAGATTCTCGCGGACAACCCGTTGCCGACGCAGTACGACGTGGCTTATGGATCGCATCCGAAGCAGGTGCTGCATTTCTGGAAAGCGGAATCCGACAGGCCCACTCCTCTGCTGTTCTTCATTCACGGTGGCGGCTGGATGGGCGGCGAACGCATGAGCGGCCTGACGACCATGCTCCCTGAGATTTTAAATGCGGGCATCTCGGTCGTGTCGGTCGAGTACCGCTTCATCCCCGAAGCCACGGCCGACGGCGTCGTCCCGCCGGTCAAGGGGCCGCTGCACGATGCCGCTCGGGCATTGCAGTTCGTCCGCAGCAAAGCCGCCCAGTGGAACATCGACAAGGAGCGGATCGGAGCGTCCGGCGGTTCAGCCGGAGCGTGTTCGAGTCTCTGGCTGGCCTTTCATCCGGACATGGCCGATCCCGACAGCGACGACCCGGTGGCTCGGGAATCGACTCGACTGTGGTGTGCCGCCGTCCGCGGAGCACAAACGACGCTCGATCCACAGCAGATGAAGGACTGGACTCCGAACAGTCGCTACGGCGGCCATGCGTTCGGCTTCACCGGTGACAAGGAGAAGAAGGTCTCGCAGTTCGACGAATTCCTGCAGAAGCGCGAGACGATTCTGCCGTGGATCGCGGAGTACTCGCCCTACGCTCTGGTGAGCGAAGACGATCCTCCGATTCACCTCTTCTATTCCGCTCCGCCGGCACTGGGTGAGCCGCAGAAGGATCCGACGCACGCGTCCAACTTCGGAGTCAAACTGCAGGAGCATTGTCGGGACAGCGGGGTCGACTGCGAACTCGTCTACCCGGAATCCCCAGACGTGACGCATGCCACGACGAGCGAGTACCTCACCAGAACGCTGACACGAAAGCCCGTTGAATAAGCGCGGCGCAAATCACAGTCTGTTGTGATTGTGACCCGACACGTCAGGAGCAGGAGATGACTGCACAATCTGTTCTCACAGCCCTCATGCTGCTGCTGACTGTTCCGTCTGTCAGCGATGCTGCAGGTCCGCTACGGAAAGTGGATGTCTTCACTGCCGGACAGGGTGGATATGAGTTTTATCGCATCCCCGCCATTGTTACGGCTCCGGACGGCACGTTGCTGGCGTTTTGCGAAGGCCGCAAGTCCAGCCGGTCAGATGACGGTGACATCGACATGCTGCTGCGACGCAGTACAGATGGCGGCGAAAGATGGGAGTCGATTCAATCTCTGGCTGAAGAGGGCGGTGACGCTGCCATCAAATTCGGCAATCCCTGCCCGGTCGTCGATCTGCAGACCGGAACCGTGTGGCTCACCATGAATCGTGCGACCGGCCGGGACGCGGCCAGTCGTGGTGGACAGACCATTGTCATCATGTCCAGCAGGGACAACGGGGCGACGTGGTCCGAACCGCGCGACATCACAAAGGGCATCAAGCGTCCGGAGTGGAAGCACTACGCTCAGGGACCGGGCATCGGCATTCAGCTGCGGCACGGTCCGCACAAGGGTCGACTGATCGTGCCGGCCAACTATCGCGAGACGTACAGCACGCGTGATCCCAGTTTCTCGCACATCATGTTCAGCGACGACAGCGGAAAGACCTGGCATCTGGGAGGCATCGTTGGTCCGCATACCAACGAGTGTCAGGTGGCAGAGATCGTCGAAGACGGAAAGCCGGGGCTTGTTATCAACATGCGCAACCACTGGGGACGGGCGGGCCGGCCCGAGTTGTCTGGCAAGCGACTTGTCTCGCGCAGTTTCGATGGTGGGAAGACCTGGTCGACGGCGGAAGTGGATGCGACGCTGATCGAACCGATCTGCCAGGCCAGTCTGTTTCGCTACGCAGGTCATGGTGCCACATCGGGCAGCATGCTGCTGTTCTCGAATCCCGCGTCATCACGTCGTGATCGGCTCACGGTACGCATCAGTTACGATGAAGGACGGAGCTGGCCGGTAAAACGACTGATTGAAGAGGGCTCGTCCGCGTACTCGTGCCTGACTTGCCTCAAGGATGATCGCATCGGGATTTTCTACGAACGCGATGAATACCGGAAACTCACCTTCACGGCTTTCTCACTAGCCCGGACAGATTGAAGCTGCGCTGTTTGACCCGTTAACGGCCACAGCCCAGACTCCCGTTCCACTAATGTCAGACTCTGGATTCCACTGCACATGAGGTTGCCGAATGCGGACTCGCATGATTCTCCTGTTGACGACGGTTGCTCTGCTGGCTGGAACGGAGCGGTGTTCCGCTGATGGTCCGAAAGACAACATTCCCGACCAGGTCCGTCAGGTGCCGCCAGTTGGCATCGAAGTGTCGGAGTCCGATCGCGCCGAGCTTGAACGCGGTCTGAAAGAACTCGACGAAATCATTGCGTCACTGCACAAGCGACGTGACACGCGCACGCCGCGATTGCTCCCCGATGTTGAAATCTTCGCGCGAGCTGTTCGGCATGGTCTGCAGTATCGCGAGCTTTATTCCGAGCGCAATGTGGCGGAAGCAAAGCAGGTACTGGCAGAGGGCCTGCTCCGGGCAAGGCAGCTTACGGAAGGCGATGCAGCATGGCTGGCTCGAAAGGGTCTGGTCGTACGCGGATTCCGATCAAAGCTGGATGACACAGTGCAGCCCTACGGCCTGGTCATTCCCCAGTCATACACGTTTGAAGGCAAGTCGCGTTACCGCCTGGACCTGTGGTTTCACGGACGCGGCGAACGCACCAGCGAGACTCTGTTCATTGCCCAGCGCATGAAGCAGGTCGGACGAGTTGCCCCGCGCGACACCATCGTGCTGCATCCGTACGGTCGCTACAGCAACGCATTTAAGTTCGCTGGCGAGGTCGACGTGCTCGAAGCTCTCGAGCATGCGAAGCAGAACTACCGCGTCGATGAGAATCGCGTGGCCGTTCGCGGATTCTCCATGGGCGGAGCGGGTTGCTGGCAGTTTGCTGTGCACAACTCCGATTTGTTCTTCGCGGCGAATCCCGGTGCCGGGTTTTCTGAGACACCCGAGTTCCTGAAGTTCTTTCAGAAGGAAACGCTCAACCCAACCTGGTACGAGAAACAGCTCTGGCATCTCTACGACTGCACGGACTGGGCGGCCAATCTGAATCACCTGCCGACCGTGGCGTACAGCGGAGAACTGGATATCCAGAAGCAGGCTGCCGACATTATGGAGATCGCTCTGGCAAAGGAGAATCTGCACCTGACACACCTGATCGGCCCGCAGACGAAACACACAATTCATGCGGATTCGCTCAAGGAGATCGAAACACGATTGGACAGTCTGGCCGAACGCGGGCGTGAGCGCATGCCTCACGAGTTGCACTTCGTGACCTGGACGCTCAAGTACAATCGCATGCACTGGCTGACTGTGACGGGACTGGCATCGCATTGGCAGAAGGCGCGAGTCACGGCGAAGATTCTCATGCGGGCGGAAGAGGAGCCGACGAATCACATCCTCATCAAAACAGAAAATGTCACTAGCTTCCGTTTGAACATTGCTCCTGGACTCAGCCCTTTCGAACCGGCACACCGCTTGATGGTGCTGATCGATCATCACCCACAAGTCGTTCCAGTCGGAACAGACCGATCGGTCGATGTCGAATTCCATGTTGCCGGAAGAAGGTGGCAGATGGGATCCGCTTCAAGCGACAGCGGTGACCTTCGCAAGCGACACAACTTGCAGGGGCCCATCGATGACGCTTTCATGGGTCCGTTCGTGGTCGTGCGTCCCACCGGAACGGCCCGGCATCCCGCGGTAGAAAAGTGGACGCATTCCGAAATGGACCGCTTCATCAAACACTGGAGGCAGCAGTTTCGTGGTGATGCGACCGTGAAGGACGACACTGCGATCACCGAACACGACATTCAGGCGAAGAATCTGATCCTATTTGGAGATCCAACCAGCAATCAGCTTATTGCAAAGGTCCTTGAGGGCTTGCCCATCGACTGGACGGAATCGAAAGTAAAAGTCGGAGACGCGAGCTATGACGCGACTCAGCATGCCCCAGTTCTCATCTACCCGAACCCACTGAATCGGGACCGCTACGTCGTCCTGAACAGCGGATTCACCTATCGCGAGTTTGCCTATCTGAATAACGCCCGCCAGGTCCCCAAGCTACCTGACTGGGCGATCGTCGATTTGCGAGTACCGCCAGATTCCCTCTGGCCAGGCAAGATCGTCGCCGCGGATTTCTTCAACGAGGCGTGGAAGATCATTCCCGTGCCATAGTTGGACAAAGGCCGTGCAGGCAGCGAGTTCGATTCGAGCAAGAACTCACTGAAGTCTCCTCTCCCCTGGAGGGTTAGGGAGAGGGGCGTCTCGTGCGCTTCGAAGCGATCAGATTTGAGTGACGATTGTCGATTGATGATTTTCGAAGTGTGAAGTATGTGCCGGACTCGCATCACACACCATTTAAAGTAGCCAGCGCCTGAACCAGCGAAAGTGGCAGCGTCAGGTTCGGGTCGTCCAACTCACCAGGTTCAAGGTCGGGCAGCGTGTCGTGGCCTTCACCGCTGTTGAACTGATCGATCGACCCTTTGCCGCGAAGGCTGTCGTTGCCGTCGCCACCGAACAGCAGGTCAACACCGCCCGCTCCGTTCACGGCATCATTACCGTCTCCGCCCAGAAGTGAATCCCTGCCACCGCCACCAAGCACTGTGTCGTTGCCGTCTCCCGCGTCGATGATGTCATTGCCATTATTGCCCTGAATCGAATCATTGCCGTCGCCGGCATCGATGACGTCGGTTCCGGCATTGCCGAAGATCGTGTCATCGCCGTCACCGCCCTGGATCGAGTCGTTGCCGCCCTGACCGCGGATCAGGTCTGCCTCGGTGCCACCTTTCAGTGTGTCGCTGCCCGAACCACCCTGCAGCGTGTCACGCCCCTGATTTCCCTCGACGGAATCGTTGCCCTGACTGCCGGACATCGTGTCGTCGCAAAACCCGCCTCTCAGTGTGTCGTCGCCATCGTTGCCGTTCAGAACATCGTTACCGAACCCGCCGACAATTGAGTCATTGCCATCACCGCCGAACAGGTTGTCTCTACCATCGTTTCCAAACAGCGTGTCGGCGCCAAAGCTGCCCGAGATTGTGTCCCGACCCGTGCCGCCTGTCAGTTCGTCGTCGCCATCGCTGCCCGAAATGGCATCATCGCCGGCACCGCCATCAACCACGTCGCGGCCCAAACTCCCGAGGATCGTGTCGTCACCGTCACCACCATCCAAGCGAAGCCGCACGGATCCCAGCGCGACTCCGTTTGCGGACAGTGTGTCATCACCAGTTTCACCGTCGATGACAAGAAACAGCGGCTGAACACCTTCGAGTGAACCGGTTATGGTAAACGTGTCGTCACCACCGCCACCGAGTGCTCGCACTTCCGAAATGTCGTCGTTCAGTGTGATCGAAGCACTACCGTCGGCAATCGTCAGCAAGTCACTTATTACCGAGAAATCGAAGTTATTGACAGACGAACTCCCCTGCACGACCAGTCGCTCGAAACCACCATTATCCACGACCATATCATCGCCAGCACCTGAACCAGACAAGCGCAACTCGTTGGCTCCCACTCCCGAATCAAGCCGATCGTTTCCTCCCTGGCCGTCCAACGTGTCGTCACCCTCACCGCCAATCAGCGTGTCTGCTCCCGCACCGCCGCGGATGTCATCGTCTCCGCCCCTGCCGTCGATCAGGTCAGGGCCGCTGCCGCCGTTGATCGTGTCGTTGGCGTCTCCCCCGATCAGTGTGTCCCGTCCACATCCACCACTAATAGCATCCGGGTCAGAAGTTGTCAGAGCTGGTGGCTGTATCGGCGGTACGAATGGAATTGCTGTATCAAACGCGGAGACAAACAGTTCGTAGTCCCCCGTACCCGTTCCTCCAAAGGAACTCACTTCGATAAATAAAGTTCCAGTCGTCGGAATCGGGAGATCGATGATCACGGAATCTGTCGATTCGATTTCATCGTCGTTGTCGGCGATTCCCGTACCGAGCGGAAGAACAGTTCCACTGGAGTCCAGTACGCGTACCATCGTGTCACACGGATTTGTGATTCGTACGGGGTTTGTCCCATTGAGTACGGATGATATGACTTCGAGATTAAGAATGTCGCCTGCATTGGCACTGAAGGAATAGAAATCCATTTCGCCGGCCGACGTCAGGCTGCCTGTGACTGTGGTGGCATCGACCTCGAGCTCATCGCCAACAAACGGCCCTGACAACGTCGTGTTGGGAACGAACAGGTCGTCGAGGAGAATTGGTTGCGCAGTAGCCGTTGTGCCGTGAACCCCGCCCTGCTCAGCCAGAACCTGTCCGTTTTGAGTAAACGTCGACAGCTTGATTGCCGACCTGATGCTGAAGAATTGATCTCCCGTAATAAAATTGGCTGCGGGGAGTCCGAACGCAGGTGTTGCCATAATGTGGAATTGTGATTCCGTTGCGTTAACAGGACCGGGATACGTGGGCAGTAACCCGTTTGCGAGTCCTGCGCTGGGCACACCCTGGCCAATGGGGCCAAAGGAATCGCGGTGCCGTAGCCCCATGGAGTGTCCGAGTTCGTGTGCCCCGATATTGGCGCTCGCATCAATGTACTCTTGGGAAGTACCGGCTGGTCCCAGCAGATTGTTGATGTCGAGAATGACGGTGTCGCTCAGGCTGAGATTCCGAAAATCGATACCGTCGAGCGCAACGCCAATGCCAGTCCCTCCGGGCGGGTCATTGAATCGAATGGTCGTGAACGGGCCGGACGTCGGCATCGTCTGCGTGAACGTCACTCCGAAGATCGTAAAGTCCGCTTCAAGACGGGACTGGATCTCGTTTCGTTCGGCCGTTGAATAGACACGGTCTGCCCCCGCAGTGGCCGAATCGAAGTCGATAAAGGCGACCATGGACTGGGTGTCCACGTCTTCGATGATCGTTCCGATTCCCGTGTCGTCCTGCAGGAGCGCACCACCGGTTGGGTTCGACAGTTGGACGAGAAACAGTTCGTCCGCTTCGCCACGCACATCACCAAGGACTGGAACATCAACCGTCTGGCTCGTCACACCAGGAGCAAACACCAGAGTGCTGGAGACAGTCGTGTAATCGCGACCGGCGACTGCCGTTCCGTCGGCAGTGTTGACATCGACCGTGACTCCGGAGGAGTTCGCTCCAATCACTGTCACGGTGAATGTTGCTGTTGTCGTGCCGGCATCGCCTTCATTAGCCGCCGCGTCAGAGATTGTGACAAAGCTGACGGATGGTGCACCGGTGACAAGGTCATTGCCGGAACCACCGTTGACGACATCAATTCCATCGCCGCCCTCAAGTTGATCGTCTCCCCCTGTCCGTCGAGCGTGTCGTTTCCACTCTGCCCGTTCAGTGAATCACGACCACTGCCCCCCAGAGCACGGTCGTCCCCGATACCGCCAATGATATTGTCGTTTCCACCATTGCCGTTGATGAAGTCGTTTCCGTCTCCACCATCCAGGACGTCATTGCTGTTACCACCAGTCAGCGTGTCGTCGCCGACTTCACCGCTGAGGCTGTCACGTCCATCCTGACCATTCAGTGAATCGTCGCCAACTCCACCAAGAATGCTGTCGTGATCCGATCCGCCCAGCAGTGTGTCATCGCCGTCACCGCCCAGAATTGAATCGTGACCTGCTCCACCCTGCACGGAATCTGCGTCTTCACCACCATCAACGGTGTCCCTGCCCTGGCCGGCATTGATGGTGTCGGCCCCGGCACCTCCGGTAATGACGTCCTCGCCGTCGCCGCCCAGAATGCTGTCACTTCCGCCAGCGCCGTCGATGATGTCGTTGCCGTCGCCGCCATCAAGCAGCTCGTCACCGCTGGCGCCGATCAGTGAGTCATTCCCGTCGCCGCCGAACACCTGGTCGTTGCCACCGAGTCCTGACAGGGTGTCGTTGCCATCACCCGCAATGAATGTTTCGATGAAGTCAGCGCTGCCAGTCAGCAGGTCGTCGCCGTCACCGGAATCGACGGTGATGACCGTCAGGTTCGGAAAGTCCGTCAACGTCAACTGGCTCAGGTCAACTGTGTCGTTGTCCGATCCCGTGATGATCTGCAGGTCCGTCAATGCGGTGGCGCTGATGACGGAAAAGCCCGATACGGGCGCGTTGTTCGCCGTAACGCTGGTGTTTCCCGTTGATGTCTCGCGACTGACAGTTAGAGACTCACCTTCGTCGCTGAAAACCCGTAACTCAGTTCCGTTGAGGATGCTGGTTACGGTAAGCAGCGTTCGGTGTTCCAGTGACTCAATAGCCGGTCGGCCGACTCGACTCGAACTGTTCCGTTGTGATGCCCTGTTGTTTCGAAAGGGGACAGCAGGACGACACGAAAATCGGGACAGCCATGAGGTGAGAAACACGGGGAGACTCCTGCAGTTTGGTAATCGTCTGGCTCCATCACTCGCCCGGGATTTGTGCCCGTGCGAATTACGCCCCAATCCTTACCGGAATCTCGTGCCATGCCGGAATTGTCGGACCGGTTTCGCAGACTTCTCCCGCTTCCCAACTGTCATACGCGCACGACCCGTGCTGTCGGCGCGACCTGACTGTCAGGGAAAACTCTGCAGACTGGCCTTGTTGCGGCAAGCACAACGGCAGCGGGTCCAAGCGAAAGACTTCCAGATCGTTCGATGATGCCGGTTGCGCGACGATAGACGCGCGACTCGTGTGTGTTGGGAGGCCGCCAGCTGATCGAATCTTCAAACTTTGGCGCAGGACGCAACCATCAGGAGTTTTCAGTTCCTATATCTGATGTCGTCGGCCGGACGCATGTGGGGGTTCACCGCCGATACCATCGTTACAACGATGACTTGTGACGCGGACTTCTCGTTCCGAGGCTCCGCCTGGGAACGAGAATCTGCATGAACGCTGCGCCCTCTGGAACGTAGCGGGAAAGGCCGCTATACAATTGCCGGGCGCAGTGCCTGCCAACGACCAACATCGCGGCGGGCTGTTTTTTCAGGTTCCCTGCACGAGGAGACAGACATGGCAACCGTTGCAGAACAGACAACGTTCGCGGCACCGGAAATTCGGCAAACGGGGATCCTGATTGGTGGCGAGTGGCGCGAATCCACCAGCGGCAAGACGTTTCAGACATTACATCCGGCTACGGAAGAGGTCATCGCTGAAGTGGCCTACGGTGGCGACGAAGACGTCAATCTGGCTGTGAAGGCCGCACGCGATGCCTTCGAGAATGGCCCCTGGTCGCGAATGGATGCCCGCGACCGATGCCGGCTGCTCAACCGTCTGGCTGACCTGATGGAAGCCAATTTTGAAGAACTCGCAGCGCTGGAATCGCTGGACAACGGCAAACCGATTGCCGACGCCCGTGCCGCCGACCTTCCGCTGAGTATCGACTGCCTGCGCTATTACGCAGGCTGGGCAGACAAAATCACCGGCGACACCGTGCCGATTCGGGGCAACTACTTCTGTTACACGCGTCGCGAGCCAATCGGTGTGTGCGGTCAGATCATTCCGTGGAACTTTCCGATTCTGATGGCTGCCTGGAAATGGGGTCCTGCTCTGGCGACCGGTAACACAGTCGTCATGAAGCCGGCCGAGCAGACACCGCTGTCCTGCCTGCGGATGGGTGAACTGGCGATGGAAGCTTGCTTCCCCGATGGCGTAATCAACATCGTGCCTGGTTACGGCGAAACCGGCGCGGCCATCGTCAAACATCCGGATGTCGACAAGATCGCCTTCACCGGACACTACGAAACCGCGCAGATGATCATGCGGGATGCGTCAACCACGCTGAAGCGTCTGACCTTCGAACTGGGTGGCAAGAGTCCCAATGTCGTCTTCGCCGACGCCGATCTCGACGCGGCCGTGGCCGGGGCTGAGTTCGGTCTGTTCTTCAATCAGGGTCAGTGCTGCTGTGCCGGCAGCCGACTGTTCGTCGAAGAGTCCGTTAAAGAGGAAGTTGTCGACAAGCTGGTGGCCTGTGCCAGTGGACGCAAACTGGGCAATCCGTTTGATGCGACGACCACCCAGGGTCCACAGGTCGATCAGGATCAGTTCGACAAGATCATGTCGTACATCGACAAGGGCAAGGCTGGCGGAGCGAAGTGCCTGACGGGCGGGAGTCGGTTCGGAAAACAGGGTTACTTTGTCGAACCGACGATCTTTGACGGGGTAACTGACGACATGGACATCGCAAAGGACGAAATCTTCGGGCCCGTGCTGAGCGTTCTGTCCTTCAAGGACATGGACGAAATCGTCGAACGTTCGAACCGCACTAACTACGGTCTGGCCGCAGCCGTCTGGACGCGCGATGTGGTGAAAGCCCACACCTATGCCGCCAGAGTGAAAGCGGGAACTGTCTGGGTGAACTGTTACGACGTTTTCGACGCCGCAGCACCGTTCGGCGGATTCAAGATGAGCGGCATGGGTCGTGAACTCGGCGAAGCGGGCCTCAACAATTACACGGAGCTCAAGACCGTGACGATGAGTCTCGACTGATTCGCGACGTGTTGAGTCTCTTTCCCAGGCTCCGCCTGGGACGCAGTTAGTAGCGCTACAGATCGTCCGGCACGAGTTCAAAATCGGCGATCAGTTCTGTCGGGACTCGCCGCGGCACATTGTGCTCGCGACCAATATAGGCCCAGTCGGTTTCGGCCGTCGCCAGAATAGTGCCATCTGATGGGCGGACGATTCGGTATCGTCGCAGTGATGTCACCTTGCGGAAGTTCGATACCCAAGTCACCACTTCGATGTCCTCACCCGCAAACGCCGGTGCGAGGTACGTCACGAAGTGCGTCCGTACGACCCATGCTGAGCCTGCTTCAACATATCGCTCGGCAGGCCAGCCCTGCTCGGCCGAGTGTGTCACCGCTGCGGATTGCATCCAGCGCACGTACTCGACATTGCTCACGTGACCTTGATCGTCGATCTCGTCAAGAGTGACGGTATGTTTCCAGTAGTGGATCCCTGGCATGTTGAATCAACTCGGTGCTCAGCGCGGCGGAATCTCGAACACTGGCGTATCCGGCAGTGAATCCAAGTTGGTCTCGCCAATGAACAGGCAACCGGCATTCACGTGTCGCGCCTGTTGTTCCTTCGTCATCCCTTCGTCGGCCGTTGTCAGGACCAGTTGGGTCTGGCCGCCAATCTCGACAAGTTGAGGGCACGTCACACGCGGCGATTTGTCAGTCCGCCACACAGCCTGTAATGACCCGTCTTCCAGAGAGAACTGGCACGCTTCGCCCTTATCGACATCGTTCGGATTGTAAAAGGCAATGATCACACTTTGAGCATCCGGCGTCGCGATCATTCCGTCGGGGAAGTCGGTGCGTTCGCGCAGATCAACAACGATCTCTGGCTCTGACAGTGTTCCGGCCAGGGCATTCAGTGTGTAACGGACGACGGTTTTCGTCGGCGTGTCGATGTCGAGCAAAGTTACCTGGTCGCCAGAACCAGTAACGATCTTT
>CAYSJO010000733.1:0-4079 GCA_964431285.1 uncultured Planctomycetaceae bacterium | reverse complement strand
GCCATAGGCATAAATCCAGACGACGCCTTCATAGGCCACCAGCCGTTTGGGGATCGACAATAGCACCTGCTCAAAATACTTGCGGGCTTCGTCGACAGAACGTCCCTTGAGTTGCAGCAGTCCCCAGGCAAGCTGCGCGTCCGGTTCGTCAATCGCCAGTCGGCTGGCCTGCAGGAATTCCTGCGCCGCCTCTGGCGGCATTTTCCGTGGACTCGACCAATGGCTGGCCAGCAGGTTGCGAATTGCTTCGATCGCTTCCGGACTCAGGCGATCTTCCGGCGGCGGCGTCGCATCCGGCAGGAACAAGACCGGTGTCTGTTTTTGTTTGTCGATCTCGACACTGGCCATCTGGGCGTCGAGATAATTGAAGAGTTCCGTTGGTTCGAGATGCACGTCCTGATTCTGGTCGCCTTTCCCGGAATACCCTTCGGACAGGAACCATGCGAACAAACCATGCTGCTGCGCAGGCGAGTCGAGTCCGGACTGCTCACCACCACTCGCGGCGATCGCGAAGGTTGTTCGAAAAACGGCCGGATCACGTTCCGGCTGGATCGCCTGCAGCATGACTCCGGGTGACGGCTGGTTGGAGTGGTCCTGTCCTTTGGCGTGCCGGCAGCAGTCCAGCAGCAACAGCTTCTCCACCGCCGGACACTCTTCGAGTTGTTCGCGTAACCAGCCGAGTGAGATACCAGAGCCCGCCATTCTTGAAGAATCGAAGTCCTTTGCTGCGAGGAACGGCTGGCCTTCCTCGTCCACAAAGGCATGTCCGGCAAAGAAGACAAGGACTTCGCTGTTTTCATTCGTCTTGCGAAGCCAGTCGGGAATCGCCTGCTCGATTCGCACGCGCGTTTCGTCCACCAGCAACAGTGTCTGTTCGGGTCCGCAGCCGTACCGCAGTTGCAGTGTCTCGGCAAGCAGCCGGGCATCACTGGCAGTCCAGGGTAGCCGTGTCAGTGAGTTGTCGTCGTAGGCCTGGTTGCCAATCAGAATGGCAAAGCGGTTGGCAGCCACGGGACGCAGCGCGTCGATTGCCGAGACATCGTTCTGATCGTTTGTGCTGTCATATGTCAGCTCGAGATTGTCGTTTCGACGCAGGTCGGCCAGCGTCGCATGTTCGCCGTTGATTGTGACCGGACATTCGGGCGGCGCGACAAACACCTTGCGAGCGGCTCCGTGCTCCACAATCAGACTTCCGTTTTCCACCTGAATCTGCAGCAGCATGCCGGGGTGCAACGACTGTCGCAGCGCCTCGACCAGAATGATGTCCGTGTGATGTACGACCGCGACTCGGTCATTCGCCGCCAGGTCGGCCGGCTTAAGCAACTGTCCGTTGACGACTTTCTTCCCGTTGACCGTGACTTCGCAGTCCTCGGTAAACGGCAGTTTGATCAGTTCGCTCTTGCCCTTCCGACGAGTTTCGATCGTCAGTCTTTCTGCGCCCACGTCGCGCAGAAAGCCCTCCATGCGACGTTTCTGCAGAGCGACGATTTCCGTGGCCACATGGGCTCCGCGAAGTTCCTTATCGGGCACGTGGCGCACGGTCAGCTGATCGTCAACCTTCAGTGCTTCCAGCAGGGCGCGATCCTCGCCGTTTAACGTGATCTCGGTGCGACCGTTCGTGCGAATCAGCAACTCGGTCCGCTGCGAGCCTTCCGTTGGCTGCAGCTTGAACTCTTCCAGTCCGGCTTGGATTTCGGTGATGTAGCCAATGCTCTCGAACGGTCGCCGGACTTCGATCTCAAGCCGATGCCGGCCTTCCGGATCAGTCGCCTCGATGATGATCACGCGATCGTTCTTCTGCAGCTCGCGAGCCGTGATGTACGTCGTTTCGTTCAGCAGAATCTTCGGTGCCTCGCCAACTTTGATCTCTTTGACCGTTCCATCCGGAAGCGAGATCACAAAATAGCCATCGTCGATCTGGACCCGTCCCACGACCCCGCTGACTGGCTCTCCCGTGTCCGTGGGCTCAGCGGGCCCATTGTCGCCACTGGGCAGGAACAGCACGACGAGACTCAGAATCAGGCTGAACGCGAATGCGGCGATCGCGATGGTGCGGCGATTGTCCGGTTCTTCGACCGGCTGTTCCGGACCACCCTGCTTCACGATGCGCAGGTCGATCTGCAGATCTGACAACGCTTCGTCGGCACTGGCGTACCGTTCGGACTGGTCCTTGGTCGCCAGTTTCTGAACAACCAGGGCAAGGTCTTCCGGGACACCTTCCAGGACGCGACTGATCTCCGGCAGCTTTCGATCGGGAGCTGCGTGCCACATCATCCATGCGATCTGCTTGTCACGACCGAATGCTCCCAGACCCGGGAACAGCGTTTCAAAGTTTGGGCCACACATCAGCTCGTAGGCGGCGAAGCCCAGCGAGTACAGGTCGCTGGCTGGTCCGATCTCGCCGAAGTCTTCGGAGACCAGTTCCGGGGCCATGTACTTGGTCGTGCCCTTCAGCAGACTGCCGTCTTCGTCGCTGACCCGTCGAGCCAGGCCGAAGTCACCAACTTTGATTCGCTTGCGCGAGTCGACCATCAGGTTGCTGAGTTTGATGTCTCCATGCACGATCCCCTGATTGTGCAGGTACTTCAGCGCTCTCAGACAGTGTGCCAGTGATGTGCGAACGGACTTCAGATCGAGCGGCGCAGTGGCGATGCGGTCGGCCAGGCAGCCCTGCATCAGCTCCATGATCAGCCAGCCGCGTTCCCGGTCGATGTCGTAGAACGTAATGACGTTCGGGTGCTGGAGCTGGGCGAGCAGTTGGGCCTCCTGCCAGTACCGCTCCATCTGCTCGGGCATCTCCAGGTACTGCTCGTGAATCTGCTTGACGGCCACTTCACGGCCAAGTTCCGTATCGCGCGCACGATACACCGTGGCAAAGCTGCCACCGCCAACCTTTTCAAGCAGTTCGTAACGTGAGTCAGAACTCACCGACGGACTCCCGGAAGAGAATCATGAGAAAGACGCAGCGGCCTGATCGCCGAAGGGTCCTGCAGGAAGAAACGCAAATGCGCCACTCAAGTCTACTCGCCGCGTGAGAAGCGTTCACGTGATTTGGACAAGTCTGCGCGTCGAATCGACCTCTGGCCTGCAATGCGGTGTAGTTTTCGCAGACGAGTCCCGGAGCGACGTCACCTACAGCACGCCGTACTTTTTGTACGCATCGGTCGCTTTCATGCCACCCTTGATGGCATCACGCGTCACGTTTTCTGCGTGGACTTTGTTCCAGGCTCGGCTGATGGCCTCGGCTTCAACGTCCTGGGGCACGACGACGACACCGTCCACATCAGCCACAACAAAATCGCCAGGACTGAAGCGTACCCCGTCGATTTCCACCGGAACGTCGATATCGATCACTCGCTGCCGATTCATACTGTCGTAGATGCAACAGCCTCGTGCGTAGACGGGAAACTGCATTTCCCGCATTTGGTGCACGTCTCGAACGGAACCATCGACAACGACTCCGACACAGCCGCTGTTGCGGGCCGCTGTTGACAACAGTTCGCCCCAGACTCCAGATCGTTCCGACCCGCCGGCCGCGGCGATCATCACGTCGTCTGGCTGACAGGCGTCCACGGCCTGCAGTTCGAGGGCATAGGGATCAGGATCCTCGTGAGCCATATCGGACCAGAGTGTCGTCCGACACCGTCCTATCAGCACGCCCTCGACTGTCTGTGAAACAAGCGGGACTCGCGGTGACTGGTTCGTGTAACCGAGCGAGTCCAGGGCATCGCAGACGACCGCCGAGTACAGCTCGTGGCGCATCATCTCCAACGTGATTTCCTGATCTGACATGACGTGGCTCCGGAGCTACGGTGTTGGGAGCCTCCTGTAGTAATTCCCGCCGGCACGATTCACCAGTCATTGCGCGGAGCTGCGCGGTAGCTGAGTGTGCAGAAACGAAAAAACGCCCGCAGTCGAGTGGTCAACTGAGTGACCAGGCGACTCCGAGCGTTTGCTCCGAGTCTCGCTGAAAGGCGTGACTGCAATAAGCAACTTCCGATTCCTGGAACCGTTTCTACCTGGAGCCCCTGGACGGGACCTCGGACGTATCCGCCCGGGAATCGGTCGTTGCCTGTCGC
>CAYSJO010000732.1:0-7766 GCA_964431285.1 uncultured Planctomycetaceae bacterium | reverse complement strand
GCCCCCGCCGACAAACTCAACGGTATCGAGAAACAGATCTTTGCCGAGCGGGACCGCAAACTGGAAGAAGCCCGCCAGCGACGTCAGGACCCAAGGGCAGTTGCCTGACACTCAACTCGATCCCACAATGAACTCAAACTCGACTCGCTGACGCCAGCCTGCTCAAATTCCAGTTCCCGCTGAACCAGCACAGGAGCCGCATACTCGCGAATCGACTGTGTCACCGGTTGTTGTCGGCAGGCACTGAACATTGCATCGTCTCGTCTGCCTTAGGGAATCACCAATCTACGCTGATTCCGGCGGCAGGTTTTCATGAGGTGATCGACACCTTTAAGCACTAAGAGGAGAGAAGTATGCGACGGCTATTCGCAACGATGTTTTCTGCTGCGTTCTGCCTGACTCTGGTAAATGCGCCAGCATCAGCAGAACAGAGCTGCTGTGCGCCAACTCCGAAGCGTTGCACGACTGTCTGTCTACCTCCCGTTCGCTATCGTCGGCCGCCCGCCAACTGCATTCGAGCGCCGATCGTGAAACCTCGCGTTGCCAAAGGGATTCGCGTGTGTTGCCCACAGCCAGTCAAACGGTGTCCCACTCTGACCTGGTGTAAACCAAAAGCAACCTGCTGCGCTCCCCAACCAGTCAACTGCGTATCTCGCCCGAGCTGTTCGGCACCTGAGGCACGAGACGCATCCGACCCGACACCTGCCAAAAAGGCCCCAGCGCCGCCCACTGAGTAGCCCTGTGGTCGGCACGGGATTGGTCGCTCGACGAGCGAAACGAGTACGGGCGAGCGCTTCTTATCAGCAAGAACAGCCGACGGCAGTATGTCTGCCCTCGGCTGTTCTGAGGGCGCGGGCCAGGTTCGTGTCTTACGGCATCACACTCGCGTGGTAACGATGTTGGCGCACCAATGTGCGCAAAAAAAGAGCCGCACGTCTCTCAACGTACGGCCCCCTGTTAGCCGATTCACTCCAGTCGTAGATTAGAATTTTGGTATCTGAATTCGTTTCCCGGCGCCGACTTCGTTGTACTTCGGGTCGTGCCAGTAGGAATAGAATTCGAATGCGTAGCCGCGACTTCGGTCCCATTTCGCTCGGGCAAACCACGGGGTGCCGTCGTGCTCCTCCATCACGGAAGTGAAATTCTCGTTGGCCCGCTGCCGTTCTTCTGACAGCATTGCCAGATAGTCCTCTTTCGTGCCTTTCAGTTTGAAGGCGCCCTTGAGTCGCTTGAACTGCGCATCGGTCACCTCAGCCGGAGGTTTGCCGACCCAACGAATGTGCCACCGATTGTGTTTCGGATCCGACGGAGGCGGCGACCTTTCAGCGTGGTCATCTAACGCCAGCAAGTACTGGAACAGCCGGACGCGATAGGCAATGCACTGTCCGTAGATCAGGTCGTAGCAGGCTCGCCAGCGCTGCGACTCTTCCTTCGCTCGCAACGGCTTGACTTCGTCCAGCATGGAAACCGCTTTGTCCAGCAGGATCATGGCGTAGCTGGCTTTGTCGAATTCGGCCTTGCCCTGCTTCTGAAACTCGGCCGGTTCAATCGAGAAATGCCAGTAACGCATATTCAACTTCTTGTCACTGTGCGGATTGAGCGTACGAATGATCTCCCAGCAGGTCTGTCGAAACTTGCTGCGGGCTCGCTCCTCTTCGTATTGGCGACGTGACAGCAGGAGTGGCTCGTACTCCTTCATGGCGAGTGCTTTGAATTCTCGAGCTTCGATAGCACCCTGATTGATCAGGTTCTCCTCCTCACCTGGCAACATGAAGAAGATTCCGCCCGTTTCTTTACTGATTCGTACTTGCGAATAAGGACCGAACCCGCTGGATGCACTGTCGCTGCGGGCATGCAGCCCGTTCCACATCAGGCACTCAGGGTATGCCGTTTCGGGGCCCCGATTGATGCGGACCCAGTGATTCAGGTTATACACGGGATCCTTCCATCGAATTCGAGCGTACGGATATCCGAAGATGGATTCGCGACCGAGGATGTAAACCGGCGATCGAGCCTTCTCGCAGACCTGGATGGCCTCTTCGATCTGGCCATAGTCGTTCAGATTTTGATCACCGGAATCCGACGGCGATTCGTCGCTTACAACAATCAGCACCAGACGCCGTTTTTGACTCCGCGCCTTGGGACCGTACTGAAGCACGGTTTTTCCGATGGCCGCGCACATGTTCTCGTCACCACTTTCATCGACTGGGATATTGTCGATCGCGGCGCGAATCTCGTTGACATTTGATGTGGGCGCTTTGGTCAGTTCATGCACGCCAGCACCGAAGCTCAGGATCGAAGTCAGCAGTACCTGATCCGTTTTGCGCAGTTCCTTGTCCGTCTTCTGCTGAATGCCGAGTTCCTCGTACACCTTGTGGAACTTCTGTGCGATTTCTTCCTGGTCATCCTTCATGCTGAACGATTCGTCGAACAGCCACACCGCCATGACTTTCTCCTTCCGCATCAACCCGATCAGTTCGCGTGTCAACGCTCCCAGGGCGGCTCCATAACCCTCGACAACCTGACCAGTGTTGCCATTCACTTCGCCAACGCCGAGGGCGTTTCCAATGATGTTTTCGCCGGGCAGCGTGATGGTGGACGCATTAAAAGTGAAATCAACTTCCTGCAACGATTCCGATTCTTCGACGGCAACCTGACTGACTGCCGGAGCACCGGAACCGCCCACAGCGGTCGACACAGCGCCACCCACCATGATGTTCTGTGTCTCGGCGATCTCTGTTTCGGTCTCGAGTTCCTTCGTGAATTCTTCCTGCTCGCGCTCGTCATCGAACACGGTTTCCAGCACCACTTCGGGTTGACCGGTATCCAGCTCCTGCTTGATTGCATAGAGCGCTATCATCACTGCGACATGCACGGCAATCGAAGTACCAAGTGCGGAAAAACTGGCTGAACGGTTCATTCGTCGGATACTCCAAAAGCGAATGGCCTGCCGCAGAGTTAAGACACGTCATCGTTGGAAACAACAAAAGAGGTCGCTGGAGAACCGCCCCTGCCGACCTCTGAAAACTCGGAGTCCATTAACTGTCAAAGACTGGGCGGGACTCGCTTGACCTTCGTCTTCTTGCCGGTCTTGGGGTCGACTTCTTCGAGAAACAGAACACGATTGGCTGCCTCACTGTTGCCGTTCATCTGCCCGACTGCCGCGTAGTTGACGAAGCTCTCCTGCCACGTCCAGCCCATCTTGGCCTGCAGTTCGATCTCGGCCAGATACGCGAAAGGTGTCCCAGGGTGATCGTCGACAACACGACTCAGATACATCGTCGCCTTTTCCACGAGCTTTCGAATCGTTGGTCCGGTTTCCACTTTCGGCGAGGATTTCAACAGCCACGTGTTGTTGCCTTGTTTTGCGAATTCTTTCGGAGCCACCTTCATCTGAGCCATCATGATGTTGTAGCCCAGTGACCTGGCCTTGAGGGCGAGCGCACGCCCGATGGCAAGATCAAACGCCGCCTGCCAGCGCGGCTCGGTGAGATTTGCCCGATCTTCCTCACCCTGTTCCAGTACCTGGACGATCTGTGTGATGCTGTGAGTCAACATTGCGGCAGGTTTCTGCGCTTCACTCGCTTCCGTTCGCAGGGCGTTATCGGTGTCGGCGCGGAATCGGAGTGACGGTGCAGACACTCTCTTCCTGCGTGTCATCTCCGCCGCCATCAGCAGGAACTGCTTTGCCTTGCTCTTCGCAATGTCTTTCTCGTAGTCGCGGATCGGGCGGTAATCCGGCAGATAATCTTTCATCATCGTGGGATCGAAGTTGCGTCCACGTGCATCTTCCGCGATCAGGTACAAACCGTTGGTTTCGGCACATAACCGAGTGAGTGCGTACGGTCCCAGTCCGGCCGAGATACGCCCCGAATTCACTCGCCCGGCACCCCAGAAGGGCACGTCAAGCACTTCCATCCGCACGGACTCAGGTCCCTGATCGACGGGAATGTCCTGTTCAAATCCGTCCGAGTAGGTGTAACGAACGTAGCCCTTTTCCCGGCCAAATGGCGAAGCGTTTCCGATGCAGTACACACGAAAGCCCATCTTCGAGCAGTACGCTGCCACTTCCTCAACGGCCAGAAAATCGTCACCGCGTTCGTCAGTAACGATCACGATCATGCAGTTGTGCCGATCGCGGGCCGAGCGGAATCGCTTGAACTTGTCGACCACCATATTGACTGCCGTGAAGACCTTCTCTTCGCCGGAATCATCGTCGGCGATGCCCCGCACGAGGTTAACCGCCTTCGGGAGGTCTGAAATTGGCTCAGGCGTGTAGAAATGAACCTCTTTGCCAAAACCAACAACCGCCGTCTTCAACGACGAACTCTTCCCGCCTTCCAGACCGTCCAACTGACCGTAGATATTCTCAAAACGGTCGGCGATTTCGGCGCGGCGAACGGCCAGTGAACCGGACTCGTCGAACAGCCAGGTCACCAGCGTCTGACGATCCTTCAGCGAATTCATGATCTCGTAAGTCATCCGGTCGAGCGAACCCTCAACGCCACCGACCTTCTCTGAGGAACCTGTTGTTTCGACAACGCTTGCCATGTCGGCGGCCGCCGGCTGCAGAATCTCATTCACGGGCGGAGCGTCGGGGACGAGGATGTCCTCTTCCAACTGCCGCTGCATCTGATCAACCGGGTTACTGTTCACCACTTCGGCTGCTGCCTGCGACGACGTCAGTGTGTTCGCGTCACTCGCATTGCCGACAAGGTCAGTGACGGTCACGTCGAACTTATAGTCCTTGTCATCGAATTCCTCGACGATGCTCGTGATGACGTTGTCCGGGTTCTGGTTGCCAGTCACGTAAGTGAACGTGCTCAGCAGGAACAAGATGGCGACGTGGGCGCCGAGGCTGACGGCCCACGCGGGAACTTCACGTGTCCCAGAGATTGGACCGGCATCAAGGTCGGCATCGTCATATCGGAATTGGCTCACCGCTGGCTCCTTATCCATCAGTAAACAAGCAAACGCAGGGGGGCCGTGATATCGGGGGGGGGGCGCTGACAGAAAACGGACGTAACTCGTTTTGTGAAAACGGTTAACCTACACCATCCCCGGACAGCGAACAACACAGCCAGCCGGAATGTAACATCCGTGACGACCCGTATGTTCTCCCGAAACATCAACTCAGGCAGAGTTTTTCGGCCGGGAAGACAGGCCCTTCGACACAAGTCCGACGATAGTCCCACTCGCCGTCATCCATTTTAACGCGTGTGACACAACTGAAGCAGATTCCGTATCCACAAGCCATCGGAGTTTCAAGCGACAACCAGCACGGAATACCTGCCTCGGAGGAGATTCTCGCGACGGCTTCCATCATCGGCTCGGGACCACAACAGTACACTGCATCTGGTAGCGATTCGCCTTCCAGCGACTGCGACAACAACTCCGTGACAAAACCACTGTGTCCAGCGGAGCCGTCGTCCGTCGCAATCCGGACATCGATTCCCGTTGCGCGGAACAATTCAACACCCGCCAGGTACTCTTTCGACCGAACTCCGTAGCACAATTCGATCGAATCGGGTCGCTGCAAAATTGATCGGGAAGGACTGCCGTAAACACGGGCTCCATTGGCTTCGCGCGCCACGGCGAGAAACGGCGTCTGACCGATGCCGCCCGCGACCATGCACAGACGCTGAGCTGTGGGAATGGGGAAGCCGTTTCCGAGTGGTCCCCAGACATCGCAACGATCTCCGGGAGTCCAGGAAGTCATCAGTCCGGTCAACTTACCAACGACCAGATATCCGAAATCGACCCCGGCCGGTTCGCCGGCCTCGTCCCAGACATCGAGCAATGCAAACGGCCGTCCCAGCATGGGATCGCCCGCAGCCTGATCGCGGATCATGAAGAACTGGCCTGGGACGATCTGCCGGGCGATTTCCGGACAGCGAAGTCGCATCCGCCACGTATCGCGCGCCAGCAATTCGTTTTCTTCAACCACAGCCGCGCATTGCGTTGCCGACGGAACAAGCCCCGGCAATGTCTGACACGAACCTGCAACCTCCATGACAAGTTACCTCCGCCGTTTCTTCCTGGCTGCCGGCTTTGCGATGGCCGGATGTGGTTTGTTACGCGATTCCCGGCGATCCAGTTCTGATTCCACTTCCGAACGGTTGCGGCGGCGACCAGTGATGTCGAGCCGTCGGCTATTCTCGATCGGCGCGACCTCAACCGTCCGTGCACCTTCTGACTTCGTGTGTTTGTCGAACTGGGGACGCTTCTTGCGAGGACGTTTAGTGGCATCCTCGCGACGACGTTCGGCGCCGTTTTCGATGTAGTCCGTCAGCAGAGTCATTTCTTTCTTCGTGAGTGCCCGGTAACGACCAGGCGCGACGTTCCGCAGTTCAAGCGGGCCGAATGTCGCTCGTTCCAACTGCATGACTTTATGTCCGAGGCGAGCAAACAGGCGACGGATTTCCCGGTTCCGCCCCTCAGCAAGCTTCACTTCCAGCACCGTACTCTTGCCCTTTGTCTTCAGCTTTTTCACGCGATCGACTCGGAACAGGCCGTCACTGAAGTAGATTCCACCGCGAGCTTTTTTCAGCGTCTCGCCGTTCGGGATGCCGGCCACGAGAACGTGATACGTTTTGGGGACCTGAAACTTCGGATGCGCGAGCTGATGACTGAGCTCTCCGTCATTCGTAACCAGCAGCAGGCCGACAGAGTTCTCGTCCAGGCGTCCGATGGGAAACAGACGCCCGGCATCCGATGGAAACAGGGCGATCACGCGAGTGCGGCCGGCGGGGTCACTGTTGGTGCATAACACTCCTTTCGGCTTGTTCTGCATGTTACAGGCCGGGCGATCCGGCCGGATTGGTTCGGTGTCGAACAACACCGTCTGGCTGGCCGGATCGACGCGCACGCCGAGTTCCGTCACGGCGACACCGTCAACAGACACGCGCCCTTTGCGGATGAATTCTTCACAGGCGCGTCGAGAACCGAGTCCGCAGCGGGCCAGCAGTACGTGCAGCCGCACACTCTCTTGAGCGGGCTGTTTGGCGGGGGCAGACATCGGACGATCAATTCTCTTTGACTGGTCAGAACGGGTGTCAGGGGCGAAGTATAGGGCGGAGCGGTCGGCGGCGAAATCGGCATGGTCCGATCGCATTCGGACGGGCGCAGGCAACGGGGATGCACGCGATCGGCGCTGCTTCAGTTGTTCTCATCGTGACAGATCAGGTCGACCACAACGCAGGTCGCGAGAATTGTCACGTCGTCCTCGCCGTCGACAATGTCTACCCCATACGTGTCGGACAATGAGAAAAACCGCTTCGATACAGACGCGACAACACGTCCACTCCGCTCAAACCTATATTCACGGTCCCAGAAGCTGCCCGTGATTTCGTAGTCATTCGGGCCGGGAACATCGAGCGTGAATTTCGTCTTGAACCACGAACGTTCTTTAGTCACCTCCGCGAACAGATCACCGTCTCGATGAATCTGATACCGTGGCCTGAACGACATCATTTTCTGCGCGATGAATGCCAGCTCGGCGCCTGTCTGAGCATCCAGAAACGATAACTTGTCTCCCCAAGCGAACACTTTGCCATCCACTTGAAAAACCGCCGACCCGGACGAGTCTTTGATCGTAAAGTCATCGCCCCACGAAAGAATCTTCTGGAGCTATTGTCAGAAGTTGTGTTTACGAGGAGTTGAAGACGGCGGCGTGCTGAGGGATGAATCTGATGTTATCACGAGTTTTCAGACCTCTCCCAAAGGAGCACGCCACGATGACGGAACGTATCAATGCCGCCGCGCAG
>CAYSJO010000731.1:0-10096 GCA_964431285.1 uncultured Planctomycetaceae bacterium | reverse complement strand
GACTTCACTGTGCGAACGAGTCAGCCAGCCGTAAGCCGTAGACCTGGGGACGCCGCTCTCAAGGGCAATGTCAATATTCCCTGTCGATCGGACGAGTTCCTTCAGTCGGTGGTCGTAACAGCGTTGACCGCGAGTTGCTGTAGGCATGTCGCGATTCTGTCGACAGCTCGTGTCCACGGCGAGCATCGTCATTTGGGCAAGCCGGAGTGTCCAGAACTCGGACAGAAAGTGTCAGAATGTCGTGACAAACAGCAGGGCAGAACTCCACGGCCTGATACCAGGTGATGCCATCTACGGGGAAATGCGAGCAATCGAAATCCGACAGTTGATCCTTAATCGGGCCGGTGTTCGAGTAGAAGCTGTTGTTCACGCCCATCACGGACTGAAATTCGCCCTGAGTCACTTCGTAGATGCCCAAATAGAATGGCTTGCTGATTCGGACGGCGTGGCGCGGCTGCTCGTCAGGTCGAACGCCGGGATCCTTCTTTGCCCCGCCCATGTAGAATTCACCGGAGGGAATTCGAGTAAGCTTCAACCCGATTGAGTTCTCGATGAGCACTGGCGAATCGGCGACGGCGAGAATCGGGGAGCCGCCGAGGAGCATGACGACACAATGAACTCAACGGATGCGGCCCGTCCACACGGGATAGTACGGGCCCGCAACATTCAGTCGTTTTCTGAAAGCTCTGTCACGCTGTTTCATTCGAGCAGCCTCGGGGGAATAAGGCGACGTTGATGTCTATTCTGGATTAGTACCGTCTGAGACCAACCGAACAGCGCGTGTTCTGTAAACACGTAACTGTCACGGAAGATTCTAACGGGGTTGTATGCCGATGAAATGGTTCGAAGATCACGGATGCGGCCTTCAGTATTCAGAAGCAACACTGCAATCATGAACCTGACTGCCCGACCTCTCGATCTCGTTGTCATCATTCTCTACCTGCTGGCTATGGCAGGGTTGGGTGTTTGGTTTTCCCGCCGTAACAAAACCACTGAGGAATACTTCCTCGGCGGCCGTGCGTTTCCGGGATGGGTGATCGGGTTGTCGATGCTGGGCACGTCGATCAGCTCGGTCACGTTTCTGGCTTTTCCCGCCGCTGCTTATACGCTTGATTGGCGGCAACTTGTTTCGAACCTCACGCTGCCACTGGTTGCCGTGCTGGCGATCATCGTGTTCATTCCTTTCTTCCGTCGCGGGAATACGACGTCGGCCTTTGAGTATCTGGGCGATCGGTTCGGTCCCGGCGTGCGGCTTTATGGGACGCTGAGTTTCATTCTGCTGCAACTCATTCGGCTGGCGAAGGTGCTCTTTCTTGTGGCGATTCCGGTGAGCCTGCTGACCGGGGTCGACATTCGACTTGTGATCGTTTTCGTCGGCATCTTTATTTCGCTCTATACCATTGCAGGCGGCATCGGAGCGGTCATCTGGACCGATGTCGTACAGTCGATTGTGCTGTGGATCGGCGGGCTGGTTTGCTTCGCAACCATTGCGTGGGAGCTGCCTGGCGGACTCGGCCAGATCATCGAAGTTGCAGCACGGCACGATAAGTTCGATGTCGGCCCACTGGGATTCCACCTGAACGAGCGGACGTTCTGGACGGTTGCGCTACTTGGCATCGTCAACTGGCTGACGATGTATTCGAGTGACCAGAACGTGGTCCAGCGATACATCGCGGCCAGCAGTCTGAAGGAAGCGAGGAAGGCGACGAGGATTTATTCGATCGTCGCGGTGCCGACTTGGGCGTTTTTCTTCTTTCTTGGAACCTGCGTGTTCGTATTCTACTCGGTTCATCCGGATGATCAGGTGGCTGGATTGGAAGCCGACGCCGTGTTTCCGTATTTCATTCTGACGCAGGTTCCGGTTGGTATTACGGGTCTGGTGATCGCCGGCGTGCTGGCAGCGGCGATGTCGAGTCTGGATTCATCCATTAACGCTATTTCCACCATCGTGACCATTGATCTGATGAAGCCGTATCTCGCGAAAGGTCGCGACGATCGTTTCTATCTGCATTGGGCCCGGATTGTCGCCATTGCCGCATCGGTGGTGATGATTCTGGGCGCGATGCTCTTCAGTTCGATCGAAAAGGAGAGCATGAACGATCTCAGTTGGATCGTCGCATCCGTGTTTGGCGGATGTCTGTTGGGCCTGTTTATGGCTGGTTTCTTTACGACGCGGATCGGCAACCGCGCGGCGCTGATTGGTCTGGCGGGGGCCATCACGCTGAATGTGTATCTGGGCTTGAACGTGGCTGAATTTCTGCCGCCGGCGATCACGCTTCCGGTGCACTCTTATTGGACAGGGATTCTGGTGAATCTTGCCTTTCTCTTCATCGCCGGCGGCGTGGCTCTGATCGGTGGCGGTAACAGCAAAGACCTGCGAGGACTGACCGTCTGGACGCTAAACAGAGAGACGACATGAGCGATGCTGATGCTCAATTCGATGTCGTTGTGGTCGGCGGCACACCGGGAGGAATTGCGGCTGCTTTGTCCGCGGGGCGGACTGGTCGGAAGGTGCTGTTGATCGAATCTCACAGACACATTGGAGGCATGTCCACGAGTGGGCTTGGCAAAAGCGATGTGGAAAAACGACACTTGATCGGTGGCTTGTTCTGCGAATTCACCGTCCACGTGAGGCAGCGATACCTCGATCGTTATGGCGAAGATTCACCCGACTTCGGGCGGTAGTGGATATTTCGCCCTCCGGGTTAAGGACGAATCACTTGATCTACTCTCGATGCGAGTCAATTCGTGCCAGATGAAGCGTTCGAACGACGATCACATCATCCTGGCAATCGACAATTGCACGTCCTGGGAGACTGCACAGGAGACTCACAGGATTCACGTCACCCAATCTTTGGCAACCCAAAACCCTTACGGTGTTCGCGGCCGACAAGTTTGTTCGCTTCTGCGTCGTCGAAGGTTTCCGTCTTCGCGTCGAACTGCAGTTTCTTGCCTGTTCGCCACGAAATATTCCCGGCGTGGCACATCGTGGTGCTGACGTGTCCCGAGTAGATTTCCTGATTGAGTGACTCATGTTTGCGACTGCGGACGGCGTCGAGGAAGTTGCGAATGTGAGCTTGCTGGCCGGCATCGCTGCTGCCTTGTTTGACCAGTTTGCCGGCCGCGTCGAACGCCTTCCATGACGTGTTGGTGACCTGCATCCAGCCGTTCTCACCGTAGATGTTGGCTCCTTCGCCATGACCATCGAGCTTTGGACGGGACCACAGCCTCATTTCATACTGAAGCACGGCACCGGGATACTCGTAATTAACGATCATCGTGTCGGGCCACTGCTGATCGTCCTCGAAGAAGAACATGCCGCCGGCAGTTGAGATCGTTTCGGGCATGCCGTCGAGTCCCATCACCGCCCGGCAGTAGTCGACGCGGTGCACACCGTCGTTACCGAGGTCTCCCGTGCCGTAGTTGAACAGCCAGCGCGACGCGCTGCCGACCACGCCCGCGTTGTAAGCCCGCTCAGGAGCCGGCCCCTGCCAGATGTCGTAATCGATGTCGCTCGGTGCTTCGCTGTCCTTTGGCAAATGAACAGCTTCATTGCGGCCGATTTCCCAGGCCCGGCCGAAGATGATCTTCCCCATCGCGCCACTGCGGGCGTATTCGATCGCCTCTTTCAAAAACGCTGAGCTGCGAATCTGCGTTCCCATCTGCACCATACGGTCTTTGCTGCGGGCCGCGGCGACTGCCGTCTTTCCTTCAAGGATGTTGTGACTGGCTGGCTTCTCGACTTAGACATCCTTCCCGGCCAGGCAGCCTTCGATCGTGAGCATGGCGTGCCAGTGATCCGGTGTCGCCACCATGATCGCATCGATCGACTCGTCCTTCAGGAGATCCCGATAGTCGTTGACGAGTTTTGGCATTCGACCCGTCCGTTCCTTAATCTCCGCGCCACGCTGTTCACGCACGGACTTTCGGACGTCGCAGATGTGAGAGATTTCGCAGTCCGGCTCAGCAGTGAAACTCCGCATCACCGAGTTGCCCCGCCCTCGGACGCCGATACAGGCCAGGCTGATCTTCTCGTTGGTCGAAAACGCCCGGCTCGACTTAGCAACAGCAAGACTCCAGCCAACTCCCAGGGCGGCCGACTGATGTAGGAAACCACGACGAGTCCTGTGTGACATGATTGAGTCTCCTGATATTACGTGGGATGTGAAAAGAGTCCTGTCTGCCCATTATTCTACCAGCCAATACGAGTACATACTTCCGTTGCGAACTTTGAATCGAAGACTGACCGCGCTGTCCATGAAGTCAGCGAGCGAGCCGCGTTGCCACTTGATCGCCTTACGAAGTTGATTGCCTGTCACAGCTTCGGATTCACACACGACTTGCCCGTCTTTGTTAAGCGCTTCAACGCGCAGCTCGCCATCGGCTACGTCAGCATTTACATACAGATTTCCAGCAGCAACCCGGAAACGCTGTGTTTCAATCGTGCCAGTTTCGTCATCCGCATCAAGCGAAATGAAGCCGTCACGGCGAAGAACGGCAAGGCAGACTGCTCCGCCGTCTCGATCTTTGCCCCGAATCGGGACGTACTTGCCGTCAGGGAACTTACCGACGTAGGTGAACGACCCGCGCCACTTCAATCCCGTGAAATAGAACCACAGTTCATCATCGCGAATCACGGGCGCGGACGGAGGTAAGATCTGGGTCAGGTCGTATGCTCCGGAACTTAAACGGGAAGGGCCAATAAACGGCTGGCGATCACCGAGGCGATTCCATTTCTTCAGATCGCGGCTGCACGCCAGCTGCACGATGTGAAACCCAACCGTGTTCGGATAGTTCGGCACGGGGCCGGTCGCGTGGTACAGGGCCGGCATCCCGATATACAGGCCTTCGTAACGAAACACGCCCATGTTGTAGACATCGACGTTGTACACAGAAGGATCATCGTACGGCGGGTGATGGAATGTCGGGTCGGCCATCCGCTTCTTGATGCGCTCTCTGCCCAGCTCCTGATCGCGTTCGTCAGCCTGAAAGACAACGCCATAATCCTTCCACGTCTTGAAGTCCCGGCTGGTCGCCACCGCTACGGAACGACCAAACGTGCCACCTCGCTTCACCGTGTGAATGAAGAGACCGTTCCTGACATCGAGACTGAAGTTGCCTTCATCGGAGCTTTGGATTTTCGGCAGATCAAGTTTGCTCCAGGTCGCCCCATCCGATGAGACAGCAAAGCCCTGGTTCAACAGAGGCGCTTTGAACCGGCGAGCGGGATCAGCTTCGTTCGGATCGTAGACCGCCGACATGATTCGCATGTTGGTGCTCGGACCGGGCGCCCAATGGAGGCCGTCTCGGCTTTGCCACAGATTCTCGTCGATCGTAATGGCCCACAACTTGTAGAGCTTCGCTTCCGAATCCCAGACAGGTGCGGTTCGCGTTTGAATTGTCTTCGTCGGATTCGGGCTGCGAATGACCGCCCCGCGTTTCTGCGGCGGATGCATCGTGCGGCGCATCCCTTCGATCCTGACGATGCCATGATCGTCCAGAAACAACTGTCGCTGACCGGGCGGAACTTCGAACACCCCATCTGCGGCCTGAAGCCGCACGGAATTCGTTCCGCATCCGATGAGCAACAGGAACAGAAATCTGACTTTTCTCATCGCGTTCTCTCCGCAGCTCGACGGAACTTCGATCAGCTTTAACCGCAGGCATTGTTCGCTGTCGTGAACGGAATGCCGGATGGAGTCCGGTTGAGAATTGTCGAGAGTCCTGACTCACGGTACAGCGAGATTTACGAATTGCTGATGACTGGCTTCTGTTCCGGGCATCGCTATCCTGCTCGCGGAACTCTGAATCAGACCGATACAAGGGGAATTCGATGTGCAGATTCGTCACTCGTGTGTTACTCGTTTGGTTCGTCGCATCTCACCACGCAGGTACGGTTTTCGGTTTCCAGAAACTCCCGTTGAATGGGACTCGCGCCGTGAATGACAAATCGGTCACTCCTTCTGAACTGCCGGCTGACAATCCGTTTGCTGCGCCCAGCAAACTGGACCTCCATGCTCCACCCTTCGATGACATCCGAGTGGAACACTATCTGCCAGCATTCCTGGCCGCCATAAAGGGACAACTGAATGAAATGAAAGCCATCGCTGGTCAGACGGATGCAGCGACCTTCGAAAACACGATCGTGCCAATTGAACAATCGGGCGCATTGCTAACCCGTGTGGAGCAGGTGTTTTCGAACCTGACGTCAGCCAATACCAACAAACAGATGCAGCGTATTCAAACAGAACTGGCACCGCTTCTCGCAGCCCATTCGGACAACATCCTTCTGAACCGGAAATTGTTTGAACGCGTCGAAGAACTGTACGAGTCGCGCGAGTCTCTGAGTCTGACCAGTGAGCAGCGGGAAGTGCTGCGACATCACTACGAAGACTTTGTACGGGCCGGGGCCAGACTCCCTGAAGAAAAGCAGAATCGTATTCGCTCGTTGAACGAGCAGTTGTCAACATTGCAGACAGAGTTCAAGAACAACCTGCTGGCTGCCACTAAAGAACGGTCAGTTGTCGTCGAAGACGTCGGTCAACTGGATGGCCTGTCTGACGCACAGATCGCAGCGGCAGCGTCGAAGGCAAAGGAACGGGGCAACGATGGCAAGTATGTCCTGGAAATTACAAACACGACACGCGTTCCGATTCTGAAATCCCTCAATAAAAGGGACCTGCGACAACGCGTCTGGGAATCGTCAGCCACCCGAGCACTGGGACAGAACGGTGGCATCGACAACCGAGGACTGGTCCTGGAAATCGCACAGTTACGAGCCGAACGCGCGAGACTGCTGGGCTTCGAAAACCACGCAGCCTATAAGCTGCAGAACCAGATGTCAAAGACCCCCGAAGCCGCTCGCAAAATGCTGACAGATCTCGTGCCGGGGGTCGTTGCCCGGGTTAACCAGGAAGCAGATGATCTGCGGGCGATGATGAAACAGCTCGGTGCCAGTCACGACCTGGCACCGTGGGACTGGGAGTACTACGCCGAGAAAGTCCGCAAGGCCAAATTCGACGTGGATGAAGCCCAGGTCACACCCTACTTCGAAATGAACAATGTCCTGGAGCAGGGTGTCTTCTTCACCATGAAGAAACTGTTCGGGATCGAGTTCCACGAACGAAACGACCTGCCCGTCTATCACCGGGAAGTGCGTGTGTTCGATGTGATGGACGCGGACGGTTCGCAGGTTGGACTGTTTTACATTGATTTCTTCAAACGGGACTCCAAGCGCGGCGGAGCGTGGATGAGTGCTTATGTGAGGCAGTCAAATCTGCTGAACCAGAAACCCGTCATCGTCAATGTGTTGAACAACCCTAAGCCCGCAGAGGGAGAACCGGCTCTCATCAGCTTTGACAACGTCAGTACGATGTTCCACGAAATGGGGCATGCCGTGCACGGCCTGTTTTCTGACGTGACTTATCCATCGGTCTCTGGCACGGCAACGCCGCGTGACTTCGTTGAGTTTCCTTCGACATTTGAGGAAGACTGGGCCATTCAACCGGACATCCTTCGGAATTATGCCCGCCATCACGAAACCGGAGAGCCGATTCCAGCGGAGCTGCTCACCAAGGTGATTCAGGCCAGTAAATTCAACCAGGGGTTTGACACGCTTGAGTACCTTTCAGCGGCGATTTTGGATCTTGAATGGCACACGCTGTCAGCGGATGAAATTCCCAACGACATTGAAGCGTTTGAGGTGGCTACGCTGAAGAAGTATGGAATCGACATTGCTGCAGTTCCGCCCCGTTATCGAACGGCATACTTTGCCCACATCTGGGGCAGCGGTTACTCTGCTGCCTACTATGCCTACATCTGGAGCGAGGTTCTGGCTGCGGACGCGTTCGCCTATATGAAGTCCAACGGTGGAGCGACACGCGAAAACGGAAACCGTTTTCGCAAAGAGGTGCTTTCCCGTGGTAGTAGCCGGGATCCCATGGATTCCTACAAAACGTGGCGCGGCAACGCACCGACAATCGATGCGCTGCTGATTCGACGCGGGTTGAAATAAAACGCTGGACATCAATGGAGAGCACTTTGGTACGAATCGGCGGGCATGTATGGGTCTCAAGTGGCATTGTCGGGCACGCTACGATTCGAGGCCAGTGTCATCCACGATTCGTTGCGCATCGAATCGTAACCACCATCCTCCGAGTGGAGAGATTCGACCAGTTTCTCTTTGACATACTGCCGGTCGACAACGTCGAAGTCCACGTGCGACGTGCCGTTGCTCAAAGCGACGCACGCGGCTTGATGCAGGCCGCAGAACTGAGCCCACACGATCAATCCGTGCCACGGGCCGATTGAGTTGCCAGTGATCGTCAGCTACGGAATATGTGAGTCGCACAAACGGTTAGCAGTCCGTTGAGAAACGTGCATGCCGGACCAAGGCGCGAAGCGACGATGTTCCGGCGTCTGTAATTTCTGCGCCACAGCCTCATCGGTGGCTTCAGCGAGCATCCTGTCCGTCGCGAGCCGCGGGTTTCTGAGCCCCACGCTGTCGTCCATGCGCGTAAAGACAGGCACGCTTGCCGGGTGCCACACCAGGGCGAACGTCAGAGCGTGTCCAGACCCTTACACCCGCTCGATCCGGGTGATTCTAATGCATCGTGCGTGCAGCGAGTCTGGCTCAAGCGCGTAACCAAACGCACTGGAACGGAGAGTCTTGTAAGACTCTCTATCAAACGATGTATGTGTTCTCTGAGCTCAACACGCTTTTCCATGAAGGGCATGAGACATGCGTACGTTCAGAGGGATTAACTGGAAAGAACTGATTCTCGATCACGGCGAAAAGCTCGTCTTCGGGATGGTCCTTGTCTTTGTCCTGGGGGGTGTTGCGACAACTCGATGGAGCACATACGACAGGACGCCGGAGGAGTTCCAGGACAGGATCACGCAAGGGAAATCGGCGTTCAATGCGTCGCACTGGCCTCTGGAAAAGCGCCTCCTCACCCACACATTCTGGTGAGGAGGCTCAAAGAGATTCTGACCCTGCGGGAACGATTGCAGACCAAAGCTCGCGACCTGGCAACTCTGGAAGTCGCCCGGAAGGCGAAGATCATTGAGCAAAATGAGAAGTCTGGCCTGTTATCCGTGCAACGGGACACACGGAGCCTGCAGAATCAAATGCGTGACGATCCCGAAATGACTGATCTACTCAAACAGTCACTTCAGGAAGTCGTCGAGCGACACTTCTCCGACGATGATATGGACATGGTGGGAAATGTGAGCGTGGGCGACGCTGGCATGGGCGGTCGCCAACACTTCGTGACCAGTCCCGAAATGCTGCTGTTCCGTTTTCTTGATTTCAGCGTCGCTCCAGGGAATGCGTACCGGTATCGCCTGCGTCTGAAGTTGCAGAACCCAAACTTCAAACGTGACCCGGCCGAACTGCTGGACGTGTCGACACGCGAAGGCAGATTCCGTTTCACGCCGTGGTCTGACCCGAGCACGCCGGCTGTCGTGCAGGAAAAAAACACCTGTTCGTCAGGAGTACAAGCCAGCGGCGTGGCGTCTCCATCGATGCATATCAGTGGATGACGGAGAGCGGCACGTATGTGAATGGCCAGTTGGAAGGACTACACCGTGGCGAGAAGATTGCCCGATGGACAACGGAGAAGAAGTCACGGAGTGGTAACACAACAATTGTTGGTGGAGTGTTGACTCACGTCCTGCGTCCGGTTGAGGAAACATATATGGAAGAACGGATTGACTACGTCACGCCTTATTCTCTGATCGATTTCGAGAGGACAAGTGTTATTAACCCTGCCGAGTTCCCGGACCTCGAATTGACGGCGAGGCGCATTCCGGTCGTGCTGGACGAAGTCGTTACGATCAATCTGTTCGGGAGTCAGGTCTTCGATGTGTGTCGCGAGCGTCCATGTATGACCGAACGGATCTTCGAGCGAGCCCATACGGTCTCCGTAGAACTGATCCTCAAGCGGACGCACCTCCTTCGCACCGGCATCCACAGCCTGCTGGAATCGTGAGGCGACATCTTCAACGTACTGCATGATGCTGACCGGCGAGCCCCCGTAAGCCTGCGGACTCTTTGCGTTCATCTCCGGGAATTCGGCGGCCAGCATGATTGGTG
>CAYSJO010000730.1:0-25485 GCA_964431285.1 uncultured Planctomycetaceae bacterium | reverse complement strand
AACCGCAGCAGCCGAGCCCGCCACTGCTCCCACAGACCTCGATCGATCGTTCTTGCCATTACCAGGTCTCCCCACTTCAAGAAAGAAACCCGGCACACTACCGAACCTGTCAACAATGGCTCTCATGAACGCACACCAGCAGAGCCAACCCGTGCGGCTCCTGTACGCTTCCAGTCAGGCATATGACCGCCAACCCTCGTCGCTCGCGCACGCGTGGCAGAAGGCGAATCGGTCGGACGGATGGACGTGACGTTCCGTGAGGACGAGAGTCGCGTGCGAGACCGTCAGGCGGCGGACAATCTGGCCTGGCTGAAACGCTTCGCGATCAGCCTTCTCAAGCAGCAGACAGACAGGGAAAGCATCGCTATGAGACGCCGCATGGCCGGATGGAACATTGATTACTTGATGCAAGTCCTTGGTATTAAACCCATTTAGTATGCGTTTGCCCTGCCTGGGGGGAGGCCTGGGGCGGCACTCTGCATAAAACGTCAACCCACTACGGTCCATGGGGGCTGGTCGGCGCACACACGTGCTGTCACGGACGTGTCGTTTCCTATAGTGACTCCAACGTCAACGACGTACGTAACGCAGCTGACAAATGGCACGTAAATGCCAGTTGGAGAAACGACGACGCACGGAAGCGTGTGTACGCCTGGGTGTTCAACAGTGGACACGCTGGTGGAGCTCATTTTTTGCTGTGCGATGGTTGAGAACATGGACTACAACATCTTTATCAGACTCGCCTACATCCATGACGGCGAGCAAATTGGTCAATTCTGAGCGACCAACTTTGTTGTGGGACGCGAGCTGAGCATCAGTCCAGATCGCGTACTTTATTCGAACCGCATTATTTTTCGAGCAGGAGTTCGAGACCATGTTGAGATTTGGACTTGCTTCAGCATTTGTAGTGGTTCTGGCAGGTTGCGGTGAGAACTCGGGTCCGGTGACTGCTCCCGTTTCAGGAACGGTTACGCTGGCCGGAAAACCCCTGACAGGAGCCGTCGTCAATTTTGGAGTCGAGGGTTTCGTTGGAAGCGGCAAAACCGGGTCCGATGGAACTTACTCGCTCGTCCAGGGTGCCGCCTCGGTGAGAACAAAGTCTGGATTAAGAAATTTGTGGCGCCGGAAGGGTTCTCTGACGACCCTGAGGAAGGCATGGATGAGGGTCAGCTGGAAGCCATGAACATGGATTCCGTTGACGCAGGCGAGACGATTGATACGGGCGAACAAATCCCGGCAGACTACAGCGATTCAGAGAAGACGATCATCAAAGTGGTGGTCAATGAAAGTGGCAACTCCAGTGCCAACTTCGACCTGAAGTCGGGGAACTGAACGAGCATCCGCAAATGGTTCTTCGCAAAGTGTGCTGGCTGGAGCTGGCTTCGCTGCCAGGGCTGTGCCCCAGACGCCGTGGTTTTTCAGGCATGCCTCCAATGCGGCCTGCCCCCGTGAATGGAACTACTCGTCAAGCGATAATCTGCTTTCTGAGACTGGACGATAGAGCAGTCTCTGGTGCGGGTGGTCTGTAGCCCGGGGAGCTGTGCAGTCCACGGTATTGCAGTGAACTCTCCAACGCTCGATCAGGACCGCACTCACGCGTGTTTTCGAGCCTGTCGGTTGACCCGTTTCGTGCATTTCCCGTGGGCTGGCCGCACAACAACGGCTCAGAGTACCATGCCGGAAACATGACAGTGATAGCATCTGTAATGCCCTCGAGAATGTGTGTTTGCAACGGGCATGACAGATTCGGCAGCTGTACAATACGGGACAGACTATGGTGTTATGCCTCAGAGACGGCCTGGGATGAATGACTCGCGCGAATTTCGCTGGCACCCGACTGCTGTGACTTGCGTCCTGGTGTTCGCAGTGCTGGGATTCGCGTACTGGTGGACCGTGCGGTCAATGCAGGTTGATGTGGCGACGGATTCACGGCCACAGGGCAAGGGCTCTCAACAACAAGCCGTTACGATCACTCCGTTGCCCGTGTTCCCCGAAAGCCCATTTCTCAACACTCGGAGTGATGCGGCTTACGTCGGGAGCGATCGCTGCATCGACTGTCATACGGAAGTGGCGGCAGCATATCGGACGACCGGCATGGGACAGTCACTTGCCCGTCTTGATTCCGCGAGTGAACCAGGTGACGCAGCTTTCGATCACCCGGCATCGGGACACATATATCGCGTGTATCGCCGCAACGGCGAAATGCGACATCAGGAGGTCTTGTCCACCGCTTCTGCCGGAGACGCAACGGATGAACACGTCGTGATGGCGGATCATGCCATTGACTGGGTGATCGGATCCGGACGCCACTCGCGCAGCTACCTCCTGGAGATTGACGGTTTTCTCGTCGAATCGCCCATCACCTGGTACTCAAAGCGTCAGGCATGGGATATGTCGCCGGGGTATGACAGTCGACAGCATCACGGGTTTTCGCGGCCTGTGGATGGAGGTTGTCTGATTTGTCATGCGGGACGTGCGGAAGCGGTTGCGGGGTCGATACAGCGGATGCAAATCCACGAAGGCTGGATCAGTTGTGAACGATGTCACGGCCCCGGTCTGCTGCACGCTGAACGGCATGCTGCCGGCGCTACCGAGCCGCCTGACTTGCACAGCCTGAAGGGTGTTGACCGGACAATCGTGAATCAACGCCATCTCGATCGAGAGCTGTCCGAGTCGATCTGTGCGCAATGTCATCTGCGATCGGCCGCGACGGCGATTGGCCGCGGTCAACGACGAGGGAGTTTTCGTCCGGGAGTTTCCCTCAGTCTTTTCCGCACGGACTACCGAATCGGCAGCAATCAGACCGAGATGACCGTTGTGGGTCATGTCGACCAGTTGTGGCAAAGTCGCTGCTGGCAAAGTTCGCAGTTGACGTGTACGACATGTCACAACCCGCACGCTTTCCCTGATGAGCAGGTACGTGTTTCGTACTACCGGGCAATCTGCCGCAAGTGCCATGCGAACGAAACCTGCAAAGTTGATACCGGCCTCCGACAACGAGAGAGTCCGGAGAACGACTGCGTCATGTGTCACATGCCGTCCAGCGAGACGGAGATTCCGCATCTGGTGTTTACGGATCATCGCATCGGAGTGCAGGGTGTTGAACCACCACCGCGACACAGCGTCAGCGATGAACCCGGGACATTGGTGGCGATCACTGACACCGATTCGTGGTCCGATCTCGACAAACGGAGGATGCTGGGGTTGGCTTATCTGGAATTCTCTGGCAGCAAACGTGGACAACGACATGCGGAAACGCATCGCCAACGGGCATTCACGTTGCTCAGCGAAGTCTGGAATCGTGGAATCCGCGACAGTGACGTCGCATCTGCGCTGGCAGCACTGACGACTTCGGCGGATGACCCGGGCGCTGGTGTCTTCGCCGACGCGATTCTGGATGACCCAGACAGCTCGCCAGAGGCGAGAATCAACGGACTGCTGGCGCGTGCTCTTGTACATGCGGACGTGAACGACTTCGACGCCGCGACCAAGTTGATGAAAGAACTTGTGAATCGCCGGCGCGTTGCCAGCGACTGGGAACTGCTCGCGGAGTTTCAGAATGGATCGGGAGAACACCGGGAAGGCGTCCAGTCACTGGAGCAAGCGCTTGAGATCACTCCAGCCAATCATGATTTGCGAGACTGGCTGATTGACTACTATGAGCGTGATGGCAATACCGAGCGGGCAGAGTGGCATCGCCAGCGCCAAGTGTCACCGCAGATTTCTGTTCAAGACGTTTCACCCCGGTCAGATTGAAGAAGCAATCAAGAATCTTCGCTCAGGTCAATCTCGCTCCCATCGCCGGACGGATCGGTGTCGAGTAACTCATCGACCGGCACCAACCCCCCGTTGTCAATGAGCACAGGCGTGTCTTCGTCCAGCGGGTAACGCAACTGGTGACTGAAGATGGCCTGGTCTACCGTTGATTGCGCGACACCGACGGCTACCTCAAAGTAACCCGTGTCCTGCGTGACGCTGACATTCGATGGAAGTTCAGCATCGGCCAGTTCTTCGACACCGGAATCGACATCGACAGCGCCCGTCAGCAATGCTCGAACTTCCAGCATCTCTGTCACGCATGGCGGATGTGTGGCACCGCAGGATCTTCGGGAGTGGGCCTTCTTCAGTTTGAACAGATCAAACCAGGAGTTGCGTTCCATCGCGATGGGTCCTGTCAAAGTTGAGTGATCGCGGCCCGCACCACTGCAACGAACGGCGCTGATTCATGATCACACCGCAAATCTGTATGACCTCTCGGAGAGTTTTTGCGACCCTCGCGTGTCGCGCGAGACACAGCGGATCGCTGGCCACCGAACTACTCGACATTGCCCAGCCGCGGAGCCACAGGCCGATTGAGAACAGGCTCATTCGCTGCAGGCATCGGCGGAGGCAGATCAGGCAACTGCAGAGGCCGCAGTCCGCTTGGGGATGTCGTCTTAAGAGAGGTCTGCTCAATCACCGTTTCTTTCGGTGACGGGGCAAAGAAACCTGCAGCCACTTTTTCGGCAAACGAGGCCGGGAGCGTCACTGTGGCGTTAGCGGCAGCCGCCGGTACGAACGGAGCCTGAGGCTCGGATGCGCGGACGGACGATGCGTCTGGCAACGGCTCTTGTGGTGGCGGCACCGGAATCGGCTCAGCGGCAGCCGTGGGCTCGACCGGCTGTGGTTCAGCCGGGGCCGGTGATTTGATGTCGGGTTCCGAAGCAGCCGGGGCTGCTGGTTCAGTCATCGGGGTCGCTTCAATTTGCACTTCTTCTGTGGCGTACTTAGCTCCGTCGTCCTGGAGATAGGAACCGGCGTTGACCGGTCGTGGATGATTGATGAGTCCGTATCGCCATTCCTCGGGAATTTCGTGCGTATTGTTGCGACGATCCATGGCGTCGGAGTACGCCTGCATCGGCCACAGGTCTTCCGTCAGATAGACCTGGTTGTAGTCCAGCAGAGAGCCTTTCTCGAAGTGCATGTTGCGTATGGCCAGCGTGTAGTCGAGCAGTGCTCGATAGTAATTCGTCTCGGCTTCCCGAAAGCGCCGCTGAGATTCGAGCAGGACGTCGATGTTGGCCTTGTCATTATCGAATGCGATCTGGACAGCGTCACGCTGTTCTTCCGATGCCGCACGCCGATCGTCGGCCGTCTGCAATACTGACCACGAACGACTTATCTCCGACATCGCGTTGCTGAGTGTGTGGACCACTTCGCGTTCCTGCTCAGCCAGGACGATACGTTCCCGACTGAGGCGGACTTCGGCATACTCGACGGCCGTGTGTGCTCGACGGTTCCCGAACGGGAACGACAGCTCGGCCCCCACCTGCCACTCCTGGAAGTCGCCTTCCTGCAAGTTCTCAACGGCGTTGTTAAACCTGCGTTCGTCACTGTCCTGGTCAAATAAGTCGTGCCCGAAGCCACGCCAGCGGTAACGGCCGACAACGTCCAGGTTGGGCTTGAGGAAATTGTGCATGGCCTGCAGTTCCAGTTCGCGCTGTTTCACGATCCACTTCTGACGCCGCAGTTCCGCGCGACGCGTCAGAGCTTCGACCAGGACAGAGGTCCAATCGAAGACGACATGTGACATGATCGGCTCGTCCTCGGTCCGCAGCAGTTCTCCATCGTTCGCGGGGATTGCCATCAGCAGACGCAGCCGCCGTTCAGAAGTCATGACGCCGCCGTTACCACGGAACGAGCCGCCAGCACTGCCGTTGTTCGTTCGAGTGCTGTCGTCCAGACGTCCACTCAAAGCGTTCTGAACCTGCTCCTGGAAGCGGAAGTACTGTTCGCGCGCCTGGGCTTCTTTTTCTGCCTCGCCACCCAACCGTTTTGTCTGATTCAGTGCGTTGATGCGGTTCCATGTAACCAGCGCCTGGTCACGGGCAACCAGGCGGGCATCCAGATCACGGTAGGCGAAGTACAGGTCCCAGTAGGCGTTCTCGACATTACTGACGAATTCCCGCACGGCCATTTCGAAGTCCGCCAGCGAGACATCGGTTCGCAGCCGAGCCACGACGACACCGTTGATGTTCCCGGGCGTATTCGCCGGGCCGGCGATTCGCAGAAAATCGGTGCCACCACCCTGCATCAGCGGATGTCGGATTTCCATGTCCAGCCATGTTGTCCAGGCACTGTTGAAGGCATTACCCGGTGCATTGCTCGAGTCGTACTCCGTGTGGTTCAGAAGCTTGAGTTGCGTACCGGTCGCGGCCAGCTTTGTCACCTGCGATTCAACGGTCGCTGTGTCCTGCTTGAGCAATCGTGTACCGCCGCCAAAGAACTGGTTATTCAGCGATCGGTCGTTCTTGTCGACGAAAGCCGACGCCGCGAACGAGGCATCGAATTCACTGAGCGCCGATGCCACACCGAATCGTGGATCAAGTTCCTGCAGCGCCACGTCGTAGGTCGTGTTCACATTGTCAGGATTGCGGAGCACGACTCCACCGAGGTCGCGGAGTACACGGGAATTCCTCAAAGCCGTATGGATCGCGTCCTCTAAGGTAATCGGGCGAAACTTGATCTCGGACTCATCGGTGACCATCAGCGGCTTTACGGTCGAGAGCACATCGTCACTGATGACATCGGTGCTGGGGTACTCGCCGGGGTACTCGATCTTTGTCGATGAGACCTGGTAGTACTCCGGCTGGGCATCGCCGTCCGTTGACGCTGTATTTTCCTGGCTGAAGCCGCAGCCCGAACTCGCCGCAAGGGCACAGGAAAGCGCCGCGCAGCCGAGAGCTGTCAGCCAGCAATGGGCAGAGTCTCTGAAGGCTCTGTCTCGATTCATCGTGCTGTGCCTCGATCCACAGAGAATGTCAGCCACCAAACCCGACATGACTCAGTCCGCGTCCAGGTCCATCCGCCCGTGGGTGAAATGGGTCAGCCACTCAAACACGAGCGTGCCTGCACAGGCTTAGCCGGCGCAGGAGGCGTGTCTTCTGTTTCATCGACCATCCCGTACGATCGCAACAATCGATTTTCTGCGGACAACCCATTTCACCGGCACAAGTTGACACTATGTCAATCTGGGGGGGCCTGGGGCAGAATTCGGATCGTTCAGGCGTGTTCAGATAAGGTCGGCAGAGTGCAGTGGAGGCGCGGACGGCCGGGAGGCGCTTGAATCCGCATCAGGCTACATCAGCCGCGGAATCGGAGTGCCGGATGTCGCGAAGCGAACCAGATCGGACGAGAGCCCGGTGCGAAGTCGCAACTCGGGGATGTCCAGCAGCGTGCGCAGAATGGTGGCGATCAGATTCTCCGAATTGACAGCGTCAGCAAGCGGTTCGCCACCATCTCGTGTTGATTGACCAATCACCTGACCGTCCGTGATGCCTCCGCCGTACAGCATGAGCGGGGCGAGTCGAGCCCAGTGGTCACGGCCGCCATTCTTGTTGACTCGAGGAGTGCGACCCATTTCGCCGGTGCAGACCAGCAGGATGTCGTCCGAAAGTCCCCGGGCTTCGCAGTCTTCAATAAATGCGGCCACGGCGTGATCAAACGGCTGTCCCACAGCCTGCATACCGCGTGTGACGCCGACGTTGTTCGCGTCTCCATGCATGTCCCACACGAAACGAGTCGCGACGGTCACGAATCCGCAGCCGGCTTCACACAGTCGACGCGCCAGCAGCAACTGCCTGCCCAGCGTCTGAGCGTTTGTCTGATACCAGCGGCGGCCTACCCGCCCATTAGTCTTGTCTTTGTCAGCGTCCTCGCGGATGTACTGGCTGGTGTCGTAGCGGGCGATGGTCTGCGGGTCCTCTTTCGACAGATCAAACGCCTCGGCCACACCCCTCAGCACCATTTCGAATGCCTGCTGGCGATATCGATCGAGCCCCTCCATCGCGCCCGAAAGATCGACCTCCCGACGCAGGCGATCGAGCGAGGCAAGCAATTGACTGCGATCGTCGAATCGATCGGCCGGCAGTTCGAGCCTCATGTTCTGCTGCATCGTTGAGCCACCGCCTGGTGCGAAGGCGGCATAGGCCGAGCTAATTTCACCGGTCTGACTGAACTTGCCAAACCGTTCGTCTGGCCCGAGTGCGTCGGGATCCACCGAGTTGGGAAACAGCGTGACGTTGGTGGGCATCCCCGACGTCGGATGATTGGCTCCGGCCAGACGCGAGAACAATGTGCCAATGTTGGCTTTGCGCGACGCTTCGCTGATCAGCGGTCGAATACTGTGTCCGGCACTGCCGGTCGTGTAGGACCGGACAATCGCCATGCGGTCGGCCAGGCGAGATAACCGCGACATGGTCGAACCAAACGAGACGCCCGGAATGCTGGTCTGCGTCGTTCCGCCAACTGTGCGGATGCCATCGGGGACGTCCATTTTTGGATTGAACGTCTCAAACTGTGTCGGGCCACCATGTTGCAGCAGAAACACGACGGACCTACCGGTCGTAATTGAGCGACTTCCCGTGCCGGCTGAAGCCTGTGCCGCCAGCAGATGGCTCAGCGAAAGCCCGCCGAAGCCAAGGCCACCCGCTGTCAGCAGGGCCCGGCGATCGAGCGGTTCGTTGGTATCAAAAAGTGAAAGCATCGTCGCCTCGTTACACGACCGGGTTCGTCAGCACACCAATGTGCTCAATGCTTGCATCGACTCGATCGCCATTGTGCAGGTACTTATCTTTGGCCGCTCCGACACCGGCTGTCGTTCCTGTCGAGATAATGTCGCCTGGCTCCAGTGTCACATAGCTTGAGATGAACTCGATGATGGCTGCAACGGGAAAGACCATTTCGGATGTCGAACCGTCCTGTTCAACTTCGCCGTTGACCTTCAGAGTCAGATGCAGCGCCTGCGGATCGGCACATTCATCCGCAGGCAGTACGCATGGTCCGCACGGGCAGAACGTGTCGTGCCACTTGCCGTGCAGCCAGTCAAAGAAGCCGTCTTTGTCTCGCTCCTCACGATTCGCATTCGGTTTGAATTTCCGGTCGGAGATGTCGTTGATCACGGTATATCCAGCGACATGTTCCAGCGCGTGGGCCTCAGAAACTCCCTGACATCGCTGGCCGATGATCACGCCGAGTTCCAGTTCCCAGTCAATGTGATCTGGTGAAACCTCGGGAATGCGGATGGGATCGCCAGGGTGGGTCAGCGTTGTTCCGGGGGGCTTCATGAAGACGTACGGAAAAGTGCGCGCCCGTTCCGAGGCGCGTCCGCCGCCCTCTTCGATGTGTTTTGCATAATTCCCGGCCAACAGCAGTAGTTTGCCGGGTGATGGGTTCGGACCAAGCAATCGGACACTGGCAGTCGGCAGACCCAGCGCTTCAAGATCCTCGGCGGGCAGCTCGCCCAGTTTCGACTGAATGGTCAGGATGGCGTCTCGCGCCGTACCACCGGGCAGCAGCGGCAGCAGCGAACCGGTTGCCTCGGTTTCAATGCCGCACGACTCCGTGGCAATGCTGAGTGGAATGACGATTTCATCAAGATAAAACCCAACCTGCGTCTGTCCATCGTGCTCAAAGCGGCAAAGTCGCATCGTGTCTCCTCGTGTGGTGTGATCCTGTCTGCGCGTGTCTATTCGCCCGCAGCCGCGGGTTCGGTCTCAACTGTCTCGGATTCCGCTGGCAGCGGCTCATACAACGGTGCGTGGCGGAAGGGTGTCTCCAGAACCAGCACACTCAGTGCGGTCAAATACAACCGCCCGCCAATATGCGAATTCTCGGCATCGGCACCCGGGAATTCCAATGGTGCCCAGCTTCCCATGATGTCGTTCGGCGCCTTGCGGCTGCCTCGGGATTTCTGGTTCTCGCAGACCTCGCGGGCGGTGTGTGCATACCAGTCCCGCCAGCGTTTACCACCCAGGTTATGCAGGACCTGCGCGATGTAATACCACTCGTAGACGTTTCGCCGGCTGGTCTTCCATTCGGGCTTGAAGTGATCCTGCAGCAGCCAGTCGACGCCCTCCGCCATAAACGGGTCGTCACGCTCCCAGCCCAGCCATTGCCGGGCAACGAGCCCCGAAGCCGTCATCGCGGGCGTCACCTTCGAGATAACCTGCCGAGGCTCGTAGCGGTAACGGGCACCGTCATCGACCGCGCAGGCATCGATAAAGATCGACGTCAGGCCGAATGCCGTTTCCGGGACTTCGATGCCTGCCATGCGAGCGGAATGCAATGCCATCAGTCCCCACCCGGTGACTGAGAGATCAGCCATGGTATCGGGCCCCTGCGGGCTGTATTTCCAGCCGCCCTGCACAGGTTGCTGCGTCTCCAGCAGGAACTGGACAGCCTTTTCCGCCGTTTCCAGAAGATCGCGATCCTGAGTCATCGCGTACGCTTCGCAGATGGCGATCGTTGCCATCGAGTGTGCATAGAATGCCGTCTGACGACTGAACTCATCCCAGTCGTGCAGATCGCCGTTGGGTTTCTGGACGCCCTTAAGCCAGCGCAGACCTTTGTCGACCACACCCGAATAAGTCCCGGCATCCGTATGGGTGTGTCCATTGCCAAGGAAACACAACAGAGCCAGCGAGGTTGCACCCGTGTCAGTGCGCAATGGTCTGTAGCCGGCATCGGGATAGCCTTCGTGAAGTTGCCAGTTTCCGGCCGTTCGTTGTTGACGTTTGAACCAGCCCAACGCGCGTTCAATCGCCTGTCGGACCGCGTCCTTTTCTCCCAGGCTTTCAAGCGCGCTCGCTCGTGCATCTTCCGACCGTTTGGCCAGCGACTTTGACACATCCACCGGTTTAACTCCCGGCTTCTTGCGTCCACCAGACGGTTCTGGTTTGACCTCTCCCGTTACTGGCTTCGTGGCGTTGCGATTCCGGTTGAAGCTCTGCAGCCGCACAGGGCCGGCTGCTGTCGCGTTGGCGACTGCCCGATCTCTCGCCGCCCCGCTGATCCAGCCGAACTCAAGCAGTGTGGAATCGTTGTGCTCCATCCGGATCACGATGATCGCCATGATGATCAGGACGACGGCATGCAGCCCACCGCTGACCGCCAGGCCGGGAAGTCCTTTGCGAGCTTCGCCCTTCAAACGCTCGACAATAGATTTGTCGCGGTTTGCGTCGTCGGGACTGACCTGAATCAAAGGCGGCGGCTCAGTTCGTCGTTTCCGCACACCCTTGCGACGTCTGGACGGTGCGGGCTTGCCTCCCTCCTCGCGCGTACGACGGACTTTCTTTCGCCGAGGCTTAGGGGATGGAGAACCGGCGGAGTCGGACATGCGGTCACGCAGACATCAGGCAACAGGCCGGGAAAACAACGTCTCGACATCGATTCCGGTGAGCGGCCTGGAACTCCGTGAAGCGATGAACTTGAGAGTTGAACCAGTCTAGCCTGACTATTGGCCTCGGGAAAGCTGTTCGGTTAGACGACGCACATGATGCGACCCGCGCGGGCTGCGACTGATGGTGCTATCCTGGCCGCGTCCGGGCACGATCGGCGCGGGCAATGTTCAGCCAGAAATCTGCCAGGAGCCGTCGACAATGTTCGTCCGACTGTCCGTGATGATGTTCCTGCAATATTTCGTGCAGGGAGCCTATCTGCCGGTTGTCTCTGTTTATGTTCGCGAGGCACTGGGGTTCTCGATCACGCAGACCGGCTACTTCAGTTCCGCGCTGGCGGTCGGGCCAATGCTGGCTCCGTTCCTCGTGGGGCAGTTCGTCGACCGGTATTTCGCGACTGAACACGTCATGGCATTCTGCCATCTGGCCAGCGGAGTTCTGATGCTGTGCCTGTGGACGCAAACAGAACCGTGGATGATCATCGGCATCGGCATGGTCTATTCGCTGCTGTACGTGCCCACGATGATGCTCTCGAACCTGATCGCCTTCAGGCATCTGACCAACAGCGACGCCCAGTTTCCGCGTGCCCGACTGTTCGGCACGATCGGGTTCATTCTGCCTGCGTATCTGGTCGAGTTCTGGTGGCTGCAGGGTCTGGACGGTGCGGAACTGCAGAGTGCCCGAGGCATCGTGTTCGTCCTGTCCGGCGGAGTCGGAATTCTGCTGGGCCTCTACTGCCTGTCGCTGCCGAACACACCACCGCAACCGGGCAGGGATCGCAGCTATGCCCCGGCAGCCGTCCTGAAAATGTTCCGACAGCGTGACTTCACCGTGCTGGTCGTGGTGAGCTTCTTCATTGCGATCGCGCACCAGTTCTTCTTCGTGTGGAACAGCCCGTTTCTGCGGGAGATTCTGGATAGCGGCGACGTCGAGGGAGCCTATGAGCAGAGCATCAGCTCTGTCGGGCAAATCTGCGAAATCGGGGTAATGGCAGGCTTGGGGTTGCTAATCGGCCGGCTTGGATTCAAATGGACGATGACAGTCGGAGCATTCGCCTACACACTGCGGTGTATACTGTTGGGGCTGATCTTCGTGATTGATCCGCCGTTTGCCGGCAAAGTGGCAATCGCGGCCGTCGGACAGGCATTGCACGGCTTCTGCTTCGGCTGCTTCCTGGCGGTGGCCTACATGTACGTCGACCGGATCGCTCCGGCCGACATCAAAGGCAGTATGCAGACGATGTATGGCACACTCATTCTGGCGCTGGGACTCTTCGTTGGGGGACTGGTTGGTGGCGGGATCGGAAATGTCTTCAGCGACAGTGAAGGCAAGATCGAAAACTGGGCTGGTCTCTGGTGGAGCTGTGCCGCGCTGGCCGGCGTCTGCACGGTGGCGTTCGCCGTTCTGTTTCCAGACCGTCCACCGGTCGACGCTGCAGAGACCGGTGTCGACGGTTGATCTTCAGTTCGGTGCAAGACGGTGGCACTGTCCGCGAGCTGCCGTGAGCACATCGTGGACAAATGGCTCAAGCGTTTCTGACGGAGTCCGAAGCCACAGTGGGGGTAGTTCTCGCGGCTCATCGGACACAAGAATTCCGATCCCGGCAGCCGGCGCACAGGCCGCATCTTTGACACTTTCAAAACGGACGCCCGGAAATTGCTGTTGGGATACCGATGCCAGCGACTCCAGTTCGACATCCCCGCAGACAGTCACACAAAACTCGTCTGCGTGCAGTCGATTGCGCAATTCCGCGACCGTCGTGCCGATCGTGGGATGAACCCACTGCGGACAGATCTCCGCCACCGGGTCGAGAACAAAACGCCGATACCAGCAGTGCGGATGTGGCACGATCAGTCGTTCGCTGGTGACGGTCTGATCTCCGTAGAAGATCATGTCCAGGTCGAGCGTCCGCGGACCCCAATGCGTGTCACGTGTACGGGCGTTGTCAGTTTCGACCTGCAGTAGCAGATCGAGCAGATTGATGGCGGTTAGATTCGTATTCAGCAGCCACGCGGCGTTGAGAAATCGATCGCCCGCGTCAATTCCCATTGGATCTGTCTGATACAGGTTGGATCTTCGCAGCACCTGTGTCTGCGGATTCAGGTCGATGGCGTTGAGGGCGTTGCGGATTGCCTCAGACGTCAATTCCTGATTTCCACCGATAGCGATCACCGTCTGAGGCACTCGAATCCTCCGATTGGCTGAAATCAGGATTTGCCCAGGAAACCCCGAATGCGTACCTGCTTATACTTGTCGACTGGAAATAGCGAGACGACTTTGACGCAGGAGCGTGTCTGCCATCGCTGTGTCGAGTTGCCGCTTTCGCAGAACTGGCAGAAACCGACTTGAGTGTTGGCGATCCCATGAATGAAACACCTCGACGAGTGCCGGCTCGACCCGTCTTCCGATGGTTGGCGGCGATTACCGTTCCTGTCTTCGCTGTAATGGCCGGTGTCGCCGTGCTTGGAATTCTGGATGCAAACGGGAAACCAGATGTGTTCATGACGATGGTGTTTACCTGGTTTGCAACCATGTTCGGCTCGATTGCGGTAACCGGAAAATTTGAGATGGTTGCCGCCAGACCCTTTCGATTGCTCGTAGTCGCAAAGAAGTACGCTGATGATGAAATCACTCTTGAGGAGTACGGATCGCGCACCAGGGACATATTGCGGGGACAGTGATCGCGATCCGACAATCAACTCAACTGGCACTTGGCGCCGCTACTGGTCTCGCGACATCATTCTCTGTCGACCGTTGCCAACGCGCAGGAGACCCCGTGTCCCATATCAATAGTTCTGACGGGCTGAACGGCCCCTCCTCGAAATTCACTCGGTGTTTTCATTGCGTGGCAACTACCGCCTGCCGGGCGCTGATGTTTGGACTGACGCTCGCAACAGTGTCTCAGGTGGGCATCGTCCAGGCGCAGACCGACCAGACATCGCATCGTCTGCTGAACAGCACTGGCCACGGTCTGGCGGACCTGCAGTCGCAAGCTCAACTATTGTCGCGACTGCGACTGCTGACCGAGGCAGGCGAATCGGCTCCCGGGACAAATCCTGGCATCGCAGATCCACAGGTGCAGCAGGCGCTGCAGCAGATGCTGACGCAGCAGTTGCTCGAGTCTCTGCAGCCCTCGTCAGAACCAGGGACCGGCCCCGTTCGGCCTGGAGAACCGGGTCAGTTCGGAGGGATCGATCCGTCGGACCCGAATTTGCAGGCGATGCTGGAGCGGCTGTCCCGCTCGACCGGGCTGCCTTTGGACGACATGGTTCGCCAGCAGATGGAAAACATCCAGCCAGGTGCGACCCCCCCGTCACAGCGGCCCGGACAATCACCCTCGCGACCGGGTCAGGAGCCTCGTGAGATTCCCAGAGGTTTGCTGGAGCGAATCCTGTCTGGACAGGCAAACCCGACTCCCGGCGGTACGCCAACAACTCAACCCGGTGATCCCTCGGGACGCACAGGGACGTCTGGTCGAGCCGCGGTTGACGCCGAGACACGTAAACAACGCATCGCCGAAATTGCCAGAATGCTTGAGCGACTTGGGATGAACACCGACTCGACTGCGTCGAACTCGGGTGGCAGACCGAGACGCATGCCGAATGGAAGACCGGAACCGCGTCCGACGCCTGGCACACAGACCCAACCTCAGACTCCAGAACGCAATCCCTGGCCCTGGGAACGAACTGACGACCAACAGCAGCCAACGACCGGTCGTCCACGGCCGGCGGATATCGGGCTGCGCAACGATCCGGTGGAAGCACCGCCTGAGGAACCGGAAGTTGACGTGTGGCAGAAACTGGGACGCATTGCTCAACGAGCCCAGGACCGCAGTACAAATCTTGAGCAACAGCCGGCTGGAGCAATCGGTCAATCGAATGAAGGAGTTCGTTCCGCGCTGGCGAGGGCCATTGAAGAAACAGCTCGCGAGCTGGCTGGTCGGACGGATGAATTCCTGCAGAACCGTGAACGGGAACAACGTCGAGCCCGGCGCAACGCGTCGGACTCTGACTTCTTCGGCCGAATCGGGCAGATGACGGATACGGCCAACAACTGGGTGGTCGACATCTCTGACGCGGGCAATTCCGGTCGGCCCCGTATGGCTTCCGCCACAGGCGATGGCTCGGGGGGTTCATTTCCGCTGATCGCGCTTGTCCTGGTGAGCCTCATTCTGACCACGGGAATCTCTCTGTACCGCAATCGTGAAGCGCTCAATCGACAGGCAGCTCGGTCTGGACTCCCGGAGATTCCACGACACCTGCGTAACCGCACAGATGTCGTGCGGGCTTTTCACGCTCTGGCAGCCAGATGCCCCGAAGCGCTGCACGACTGGTGGACTCACCGTCGAGCCGCGGTTGTGCTGGCACGCGTCAGTCCGGAGAAAAGTGAAGCCGTCCAGACGCTGGCCCGACTGTACGAAGAAGCCCGCTATGCACCTGGGAATCGGGAGTTCTCCGAACAGCAAATGGAATCTGCCCGCCGCGCCCTGAGACGTTTCGGAGAGTCATGACCGGTCGTCGTCTCAGAATCCAGGGCCCACGCGCGCTGTCCGTGTTGCTCCTGACTGCATTGCTCTTGAGTGTGGCCCTGACCTGCCCGGTCCGGGCTCAACCAGCGCCACCGACTCTGCCGGCCGACTGGCAGTTTGGCTATCACCTGTTTCAGCTGCTGCTGGAACAAAAGGGTCTGAATTCAATCACCAGCTTCGACGAGGCGTTTGATCACGACCCGTCCGACACGGTCATGGTGCTGGTTGGCGACCTGCAGTGGATCGACCGCAGCGACTGGTCAGACATCCGCTCGTTTCTTCGCAACGGCGGGGCCGTCCTGGTTGCAACTGACAGAACAGTCCACGCGCCCGACCTGTTTATGACGAGAGACGGTCCTATCGAGGTCTCGGATGAAGACGATGCCTATCAGGGATTTCTGGATTGCCCCCGCATTCAGGAGCTGGACGGATCACATGACCTGTCAAGGAATCTGGATCAGCTGATTGGAAATCGCAGCGGCCGAATCAGTACGACCTGGAGCCGAGGTGGTAGATGGACCAACGTTGCTTACCTGCCGCGTTATCGTGGCGGCGGATCGAGGTCACCCGTCATCGCAACGATGCGATTTAATGACTCACGACGTGGTCGCTTAATGGTGGCCGCCGACCACAGCCTGTTTATCAACGGCATGCTGTGGCACGGGAACAACGCAATTCTGGCACTTAATACCACGGACTGGCTGTGCTCCGACCAACGACGCACATTGCTGTTTCTGTCGGATGGAGTCGTCGTCCGCTCTGGAATTCCCATTCCCCCGCCAACACCGCCGCCGATCCCGCCCGAAGACATCCCGCCGTTCTCACTTGAGGACCTGGCGGAGACTCCGCCCGAGTCGATCATCACGTTCTCCAACACCTTCATCACGGGCCTGGAAGATGAAAATGTCTTCAATCAGGTGCTCGCAAATAACGCCAGTGATATGCCCGCGCCCGAGCTTTATCAGCAGCTTTACCTGACCGTCGCTTTCATCGCCGGATACTGGGTGATTCGTCAGTTACTGAAACGTGGTCGCCGATTCGAATCGCCAGCCGTCCGGCCGGTTGTGGAAGCCACGTCAACACGAGTCGACGATCTGGTGAATTCGAACGATCTACAGCGACCTTTGCGGGAACTGGCCCGTGACCTGTTCCGCAGACTGACAGGCTCGGATGATCCAAGGGACTGGTCCGTCTGGCCAAAAAGTCTGAAGGTGGCCGGCCTGCATTCTCTGGAGAAGATCGCCACTGGCGTCGACCGGAGAATCGTCTCGAAACGCCAGTTCCGGCGAATGGCCAAACAGATCGAGCGAATAAAGCACCTGCATGAAAGCGGTCAACTGACGCATCCGAGAATCCACAGCAACAGATTGAGGACTTGAGTGGTATCACCAGATATCAATGACCTGGCGAGGCGAATACGCGTACTCCGGGAAGAAACACTGGCAGCAGTTGGACACGTAGTCGTCGGTCTCGACGGGGTCACTGAACAACTACTCGCCGCGCTGCTGGCCGGTGGTCACGCTTTGCTGGAAGGAGTTCCCGGCACCGCCAAGACGACGTTGTGTCGCACATTTTCGCACGTACTCGGGATCGATTATCAGCGCGTGCAGTTCACGCCCGACCTGTTGCCGACCGACGTGACTGGAACTCAGATTCTGGACCAGCAATCGACCGAATTCTTACTCCGCAAAGGGCCGATCTTCTGTCAAATGTTGCTGGCCGACGAACTGAACCGCGCGCCGGCTCGGACACAGTCAGCGTTGCTGGAAGCCATGCAGGAGCGGCAGGTCACCATCGAGGGGCAGACCTTGCCCCTGCCAGCACCATTCATGGTCCTGGCGACTCAGAACCCGATCGAGCAGGAAGGCGTATACCGGCTGCCCGAAGCACAACTCGACCGGTTTCTATTCCGCATCGAAGTTGGTTATCCGGATCGTCAGGGCGAAGTGTCGATGCTCGATCTGCACAGTCGACCGACGGTGGAGCCTGAGGTGATCAGCACGGCGGACGAGGTCATCGAACTGCAGGCCGGAGTGGATTCCGTGTTCGGCTCGCGAGAGCTGCAGGAATACATCGTCGACCTGACCCGCAAGAGTCGGGAACACCCGGAGCTCATCCTGGGAGGCAGTCCTCGCGCTGCGATCTTCCTCATGAAGGCCGCCCGAGTTCACGCTTTACTTCAAGGGCTGCCGTACATGACACACGAGGACATCCAGGCCGTCGCACTGCCAGTCCTCGGTCACCGGCTGATCATGCTGCCAGAGGCGGAGATGGAAGGTCGTCAGGTCGCCGACATCATCGACGAAGTGATTCAGTCTGTGCCGGTGCTTACGAGCTGAACCACGAAAGGCACGAAACTCACGAAAAAAGAGACGAGTGCCGCAATTCACAATTCAGGAGTCGTTTCGGCAGATTGATTTCGGCGGTTCACTCAAACGATGTCGTCCGAAAAAGAATCCCGATCCCCCACATCTTCGCGACCTCGTTTTCACAACAAGCCATTGCTCCAGATTCTTTTCGTGTCATTCGTGCTTTTCGTGGACCAGTCATGCTGACGAATCGTGCTCGCTGGTTAATCCTGTTTTCGGTCGCGGGCACCGCTGTGGGCCTGCTCCGACGTCAGGAAGTGCTTTCGCTCGTTTCGCTGTCCGTCATGATCTGGCTGTTTATCGAATGGTTCCTGTTTCGAGTCCGGCTCGAGATTCAGTTCCGTCATCTGGCGTGCGAACGAACTGTCAACGAGTCCGCTGCCGCTACAGGTACGCTGTGGGCCGGGCGTCCTGTCAGCGTGTCAGTCCGCATTGTGGCTCGAAAGGCGGTGCGCATTCCGCTCGTGCGTTTTGAAGACGCTTTGCCTGAGAATATCGAGGCCACCGGTGACGACCACGTTCTGGAGGCCAACGTCTCGGGCAATGTCCCTATTCGATTTGCCTACAAAGCCCAGGCTCGAGCCGCCGGCCAGGTGATTCTGCCGGGCGTGAGTGCCCGTATCTGTGACCTGCATGGCATGTTCTTCGCCCGTCGGTTTCTTCCGGCCAGACAGGCGTTTCGAGTTCTTCCGACATGTGTGGATGTTGAGACCGGTTACCCCACCGTCAAACGGTTCAACGCGCTTCCGCCGCCGGGCATTCATCGCCTGCAGCGTGCTGGCATGGGTTCCGAATTGCTGGAGCTGCGCGAGTACGTGCCTGGTGACCCGCCCAAGTCGATCGCCTGGAAAGTCTCCGCCAAACGTGGTTGTCTGATGACTCGGCAATACGAGACCGATGTGCCGGTTCGTACGCTGCTGTTTGTCGACGGCTCGTACGGAACGCGTCTGGGACATTTCGGTCAACGTCCGCTCGATCACCTGATGTTCCTGGCCGCAACGATCGCGAAGTCGGCCATGTCCGTCCGCGATCCCGCTGGTCTGGAACTGTTTGACGACGCCGGCACACGCAGCATTCGGCCTGGATTGGGCGAGCGGCAGTTCTTTCGGATTCTGGAAGAACTGTCTGACTTTGCGACCACTGGCAACGATCCGTTCGTTCGGGGAGTCGGCGGCGTCAATCCGTTGTTCAATGACATCGGTCACGTGCGAGATTTGCGGGGTACACGTCCAACGCCACCGCCCTGCCTCCTGACTCCCGAACTGATGAATCACGCATGGACGGTGTGCAATAGACTCTGGCCCGAGCTGGTGGAAAGCCGTGTCAATCGCCTGCCATTCACGTGGTTACCGATCCGTCCACAACGACGTGCCGAACGTCGCCGCCGAAGTCTGCTGGCAACCGCTCTATGTGAGCTGTACCCATTGCCCGTCGATGCCGCGATTCGACTGGTGCACGATGACAACCTGATGGCATCGTGCCTGCAGCGGTTGTTGACGGATGCCGGGTTTGCCTGGACGTCGCCACTCGTCGACCGCCGGCGACGCGAACTGCATAACTGGCATGCAAAGTTCGAGACACTCAGGATCGCTTTGACGCGTGCCGTTTCGGTGGGTCGCGACAATGAGCTGTATGTTCTGCTGCTGGACCTTGTCGACTTCGACGGTCCGCTCGGCCGGCTGGCAAACGCGATTCGAATTGCTCGGGCGAGACACCACCGAGTCGTCGTAATTTGTCCGCTGCCAGGCGGTTACGAGCTTCTGCGACCCGGCGACGAGACGCCGGCGTTGGCCAGTCTGGAAGATCAGATCAGGTATGCCGAACAGCTGCGGCTGACGGCCGCCGCCGACCGCCTGAAAAAAGAACTGCGTCGGCTGGGTGCTGCGGTGGCCTTCACAGCGGATCGTGAGTCCGTGCGGCTCGTGCTGACACAGGCCGAACTCGCCCGCAACGGACGCAGTACTGCAGCGGGGAGACGATCATGAACAACCTGGAATCCACCATTGACCGTCTGTCGAAGGAGTTCTTTTCTTCCCCGAAGCACGGCATCCCGGCGGCCGGTACGTATCTGGCCGCTCTGCTTGTTTCGATCCTGATCGTGACGCCTCTATTCACAGGGTCAGGCGACAAGTGGCTTGTCTGGTTTTTTCTGGCGGGGCTGGTTGGCCTGGTGCTGCTGCGACTGTGGATGGTGGCCGCGATTTTCCTGCTGGTACAAATGAAGCTGGGCTTCTCCGAACCGACGCGCTACGTCAGTCAACTGACTGGCGGTGAGCTGATGTTTGGAATTGGTGTGCTGGTCATGCTGATTGCCGGCAGCCGGCTGGTGAGCCTGACGTCACCGATGGTCGCGCCGGATTCAACCATGTTCGGTGTGATCCGGACGGTCATCCGTCGCATTCGCTCGGACCATAGTGAGGAGCAGCATGCGGTCATGCCGACCCGACTCGGAAACGCGTTTTCCGCAATGGAGGGGCTAACCGGACTGGTGCGAGCGATCGTCTGCGTTCTTGCGGCGGCGTTTCTGCTCTCACTCCTGCCACTTGATCCGTCAACCCGAGATGAAGTGCTGCTGTTTGAATGGGCCGTCAGGCCAATCACCCTGGGAGTGATTCTGATTATTGTCTACCAGTTGACGCAGGCGATTCTCGGCACACTCGGATGGGGCTGCCTGTCCCGGTCGGAAGCCAGTGTCTACATTCGGAGTGAACTCATGGACTGGCCTCACCGCGATATTCGCGGCGTCGTCAAGCGTCAGGTGCGTGAACGCCGTAATCGTCGTCGGTCGTAGTGTGCCTCCGGGTCAGGCAGCAGAGAGTAAGAGTAGGATTAAGATTAAGAAAAAGAGAAAGACTGGGAGAAACCAACTCGTGTTCTTTGTCATTCGTGAAACCGCTGGCTGGTTCCTGATCGTGGCAGCGCTGTATCTGATCCAGCTCGCGGTGCTGGATTACCTGCGGCCCGAGAAAGGGCAAGTTGTCGAAGCCGGCATCGTTGTGATGGCTTCGATGTTCGTGTTCAAAGGTGGCATTCACCTGATCCGCGTGGCAACGGCGGCTCGTATCTGCATGCATCCACGCCGGTCCGGTGTCGCGAACGACCGTGATGCCGACGGGCGCTGACAACGCGGTACGACTACGACGTGTGTGAAACGACCAGCGATTCGATTGCCTGGGCTTCCGGGTCGGCGATGCGGATCGGGCGGCCGACGTTGGACATGTTCTGCTGCATCGGATCGATGCCCAGTCCCTGACACACTGTGGCGATCAGATCACCGACTCGTGCCGGCGAGTCTTTCACCTTCATGCCGTCATCGGTCGAACTGCCGTAGACCTGACCGCCATTAATCCCGCCGCCACCCAGCACGGTCGTCCATGCGAGCGGGAAATGGTCACGTCCGGTGTTGCCGTTAATGTTGGGAGTGCGGCCGAATTCGCCCATCCAGACAATCATTGTCGAATCCAGCAGGCCCAGATCCTTCAGATCAGACATTAGCGTCCCCCATGCCGGATCAAGGATCTCACTGAGAGCTTTGACTCCCTCGAAGTTGTTGGCGTGCGTGTCCCAGCCGGGCGTACCGGGAGCGTTGCTGAGCGTCACCTCGCAGAACGGGACGCCCTGCTCGACGAGTCGGCGGGCCAGCAGACAGCCTTGGCCGAACTGATTCATCCCGTACTTCTCACGCAGCTCGTCGGGTTCGTTCTCCAGTGAGAACGCGCTACTGGCTCCTGACCGCATCATCTGGATGGCTCGCTGGTACGCCGTGCGATGACTGCTACCGATCAACCCGGGCCGGTCTGCGGTGAAGTCTTCTTCCAGCTGAGCCAGGATGTTGAGCCGCGCGTCAGCCTGTTCCGCGTCGACTCCGGCCGGCCGTTCAAGATTACGGACACGGAGCGAATCCGCCACGTCCTGCCCTTCACGGGTCGGCATAAAGGCGGCACCTTCGCCGACAACCAGCGGCGCATAACGTGGTCCCAGGAAGCCTTGACCAAACGCCGTCGGGCTGAGCGCACGGTTCGGACCGATGCTGATGAAGTTGGGCAGGTCGGCATTCCCCGGATCCAGTTCGCGACTGACTAATGAACCCAGGGTCGGATAATGAATCGGTCCCTGTGGCAGGTATCCCGTTCGCATCAGATAAGTCGCCCGCTGATGGTCACCTTCGCGAGTGCTCATCGAGCGAATGATCGACAGGTGCTCCATCTGCTTTGCGACCTGAGGCAGGTGCTCGCTGATCTGAATGCCGGGAACACTGGTGTCGATCGGTTTAAACTCACCGCCATTGGCATGTTCGGGCTTCAGATCGAACGTGTCCGTCTGCGAAGGTCCTCCGGCCATCTAGAGCAGGATGCACGAATGTTTTCGCTTTGGATTCGTCGCGGTGTCTTCCGCCAGAGTCCGCAGCCAGCCGGAACTGGAATAGGTCACGGAGGCGAGCGCCGCTGCTCGCAGCCAGTCCCGTCTCGTGAATGTGTTGGCTTGTCTGGACATGTCAGTTGTCTCCAAATGGACGCGACGATGCAGCTCGCCGCACGTGAGCAGTCTAACCAGGTCGACTGGCCGTCACTATCTGTCGTTCCAGGATCTCAGCTGCTTACACCCGTGTCGATGAGATGGTGCGCACATTGGCCAGGAATTTGCTGCGACAGTCGGACGTGATTTGTCATTGAGATGCGGTCGATGGCGCGTCTGAAAATCACAAATGAGAATTGACAAATAACTAATGACAAATCGTCGTCCCACCTTTGGTTCCGGCTTGTTCACGCACATCTGTCAGATCTGACCCAGTCCACACGGTCGCTCGCTTCGCTACGACCGAAAGTCCCGCCGACGGGAAGTGCCTGGATCTGCGACTGTGAGACTTCTTCCGATTTGACGGACGAAAGATCAGACATAGGTTGAAACGACTCACCAGAATCCGTTCGGAAGCTTCGTCAGGCAAAGGTATCGGGAATGGGCCGCCCCGTTTGGACCAGCCAGCGCTCAAGGCCGGGACCCCTCGGATTCACCGTGATCGAAATCCTGATCGTGCTTGCGCTGTTGAGCATTGTCGCCATCACAGTCGTGCCTCAGTTTTCCCGTGCCGGCGAAGACGCACAGCTCCAGACTGTGCAGGGTGACCTGGACGTATTCCGCCGCCAGATCGATCGATATCGCGAGGAACACGGCGGACGCCTTCCCGCCCTTGAATCCGATTCCGAATCCGAATTCATCACACACCTCACGCAACGCACAACCGAAAGCGGAACGATCGATCCGACCGGTCGCCTGGGCCCGTATCTGATCGGAGACATGCCACCAAACGTGTTTACAGGACGGCGATCGATCCGTGTGGTGCGAGGCACTCTGCAACCGCCTCACTTCAACGGCAGCGGTGACCACGGCTGGGTCTACAGCTCAACCACGGGCGAATTCCGGATCAGCACGTCGAGCGATGTGACGGACCGGGAAGGCCGACCGGTCAACTCGCTCTGACAGCCCTCGACGTCAAACATATTTGCCCACCGGCTCAATGTGTCGTCGAATGCCAGCCAGACGCACTCGGCGCGGGCCGAATTGGATCAGCGACAGACGGCAGGACAAGACGGGGAAGCATGGCGCTTCTCTCTGTTTCTCTGAGGTCTGGTAGTCTCGCTGGCTGGTCGCGTTGCGATCGCGTGGACTTCTTCAACGAGGTCCAGTGGCCCGTAGCCTGGACTGGCGGCTTCGGCGGCACGAGTCGAATGGCAGCCTCATCAGATGCTGGTGCAGGTTCTGGTTGAGGGGCGTTACCGTTATCGCCGGGCACTGCAGGTTCACTGTTCGGTGCAGGTGTTCCGCCTTCATTCTCGCCCGGTGGCTCAACCAGGTTGAGCCATGATTTCTGGAGTGGCGGTGGCATCAATTGCGGGTCCGATGCCGACTGCAGCGCTTCTTCGAGGGACCGCTCGATCCACAGCCCGTCGTCATCAAGCTGCATCAGGCCGAGTTCTCGCATCAGTCGCATGCGTCCGGCGTAGTAGTTCAGCCAGACGCTCATGAAGTTGTTCTGCGAGCTGCGCAGGTCGGACAGTGCTGTCAGCAGATTCAATGCGGCAGTCGGACCAAATGTCGGCACTGGTTGTCCCGGGGCAAGTGGTGGCGTCGGCCGGTTCAGATTCTCGCGGGTTTGATCCACGCGACGGATCGAAATGGCAACGGCGCGTCGCTGGATCTCCAGGTTAACCCGCAACTGGTCCAGCTCCCGCAGCAACGAACGCAATCCGCGGTGAATGCCATCTTCAAACTGAATAAGTTGCCGCCGCGATTGCTGGTAGAAGATCAACTGCTGACGGAAATCATTGCGTTCGACCAGCCGATTAAAGGGCGTGTCGAAACGCAGGCCAGCCGAGACATTGGTGTCTTCTCCGCTGAATTTGACCGAGTTGTTTCCGACCGTCCCGATGTCTCCGCTCAGCACGACGTCGAGATTCGATTCGAGTCGATTGGCGTTGAATTCGATCAACCGCCATGTATCGACCAGTGCCGCCCTGTTATTCATCCAGTCGAGGCGGTAGAGCCGGGCGATTTCGAGAGCATCACTCGACGTCAATGTGATGGAATCGAGTGTCACGGCTTCCAGACGGGCTCGTGCCTGAATGAGCGTCAGTTCGCTGAGCAGCCCGGTCAGCTCGACATTGATGCCCACGATGCCCGTGACTGTCGCCGCCCGTGTTCCTTCCGCCAGACCCTCCTGCAACGCTTCCACCGTGGCAGTCAGTTTCGCCAGCCGCTCACGCAATGCGGTGAGATTGCCGGCCAGCTGCTGGCGGTCCATGTCGAACTGCCTCCGCTCAGGGACGTCCATCGTCTGAGTACGAAGCTGACGAACATCTTCCAGATTCTGAATCTCCGTGCCTGCTGATTCGAGCTGCTCATTGATTCGCGTTTGAAGAGTGACGATGCGAGTCAGCACGGACTCGAGTTCGTCGACTTCCGGTTCCTCCGCAAGTTGACCGAAGTCATCGATCAACCCCTGCAGGCTGTTCTGGACGTCGGCAAGCTCGGGGTCGAGGAACCGGAATGGCAGAATCAGTGAATCGTCAAGGCTGATCGGCAGGTCTGGAGGCAGCCCCAACGTGAACGACTTGAACGACTCGAGCGTGTCCTGATACCCGTTTCGAGACTGCAGCAGATTGGCACGTTCGGTTTCTATGCTTTGCCGAAACTGATCGACCTGGGCCAGATCAATCAGTCCACCTTGAACGTGTTCCTCCAGAAGCTGCAACATCTGTTGCTGCGCTCGAAGGCTCGTCTCCGTATTACGAATCTGCTGCTGGCGCTGCAGGAGTCCGATGAATCCGCCAACCTGACCGGCACCGCCACCGGCAAAGCCCGTTCCTGCAATTCC
>CAYSJO010000729.1:0-1719 GCA_964431285.1 uncultured Planctomycetaceae bacterium | reverse complement strand
ATCATCGATGGCTGGTGGGCGCAGGCCAGCGGACTGGGACTGATTGACGGGCAGCCGGCCGACGGAAACGAGACATCAGTCTTCGGCCGTTTGCTTTCACCCGACGAGCCCAATGTCATCCAGTGTGCGGTGGGTGAGGATTTCGTAAGCGTCACCTGCAACGATCTGCCCGTGGTCGACTGGCAGGGCGACGTGTCACGCCTGCAACTGCCATCCGAATACCAGCAACCAACGACGTCCGCAGTGTTTCTGGCAACTGACAACACGACCTACCGGGTCAGCCGCCTGGAACTCTCATCGAATTCCGAGTTGCCGCCGGAACCGCAGTCGCTGGTAGACAGCGAGAACGACACCGAATCAATGCCGGACAAAGCTGCGCTGACGAAAGCAGCGGCACTGGTCCGTGAAGTCTTCGGGCCGGACATCCGCGCCGCCCGGACTCCTGCGGCAAAACTTGCCATGGCTGACAAATTGCTCGAACAGGGACAGGACAAGTCGAACAACGACCCAGCCGCACGATACGTCATGCTGAAAGGCGCTCGTGATCTGGCGGTGGATGCGGGTGATGTCGATAAAACACTTGCCATTGTGGGCGTCATCGCGCAGGACTTCCGGGTGGGTTCGTACTCCTCGCGTGCTGAAGTTCTTGAAGCGCTGCGACTGGCCGCCAAAACACCGCAGGCTCTGGTCGCGCTGGCAACCGCAACTGCGAAGTCGACAGGTGAGGCAATTGATGCCGAAGATTTTGTCGCCGCCAGAGCACTCCTGAAAACCATCGACGCCACATCGGCACGGATCCGTGGTCGGGACCTGCAACCGGTACTCGCCGGACTGCGAAAAGAAATCGCGGCACGACAGACCATGGCTGAACAGTTCACCGCCGCCTCTGCCGCACTCAAGGCTGATCCGTACGACTCCATAGCGTACTTTAATCGAGGCCGCTATCTGTGCCTGGCGAGAGGCCTTTGGCCGGCCGGCCTGCAGGCACGCTCAAAGTCAAACGACAAGGCCCTTGCCTCACTTGTGAAACAAGACCTGGCAAACCCGACAGACCCGCAGGAGCAACTCACCCTTGCGGACGAATGGTGGGACTGGATGCAGGCAAGCCAGAAACGTGAGGAGTTCGCCGCGATACCTCATTACTGGTACAGCCGAGCCATCCCTGGACTCGCCGGACTGGTGAAAGCCAAAGCGGAAAAACGTGTCGAAGAACTCGGCACGCCACGTGTTGTTCGTCCCATCGAGTAAGCACGGCGGGATGGCACTGACGTTTGAGTGTCTGTGTGCATCACCTCGCGGACGACGGCTATTCATGCCTCAACGCTTCAATCGGGTCGAGGGACGCCGCTCGGATGGCCGGGTACAGACCGAAGACGATTCCGATGACGACTGAAATCCCGAACGCCAGCATTACGAACCAGGGAATCACCACCGGGCTGGATGTCTGAATGACGTCCGGAAGTCCCCGCATGATGTGCGGCATGCGGTCGCTGAGGATTCTGCGGGTCTCCACAACCAGAAACGGACAGGCCAGGCCGGCCAGCACTCCGACGACTCCGCTGACGGTCGTCAGGGCGGTGACCTCGATCAGGAACTGTCTGACGATATCCAGCTTCTTTGCGCCCAGAGCTCGGCGCACGCCGATTTCACGTGTCCGTTCGGTTACTGTCGCCAGCATGATGTTCATGATGCCGATGCCGCCGACGAGAAGCGAAATCG
>CAYSJO010000728.1:0-2089 GCA_964431285.1 uncultured Planctomycetaceae bacterium | reverse complement strand
GGTCGTATCCAGCCTCTCACGAAGTGCTTTAATCAGGCGCTTGCTCGTATCATTCGTCACCGGCGTTTCCTGCATGTAACCAGTCAGTGATTGTGGGAGAAAAACGCCAGCCACAAATGTGCTGACAGCGGCGATTCCGGGATGTCGGTGGAACGTGACAGCTCCGGGCAAGAGGTAGCGGGAACAGGGGGAGCAGTGACACTGGTCGATGTTGAATATTCACTCGAGCGAACACGCATTCCGGATTCTATTGCGGACTTCCTGCACGAGGCGAATGCACGCACGAATGACTATCTCACGCATAGCCGAGTTCGCGTCAGCGGCTTTGTGCCCAGCGACTTCGTTGCTGTCTACTGGGCTCTACGTGCGGTGACACGAGAGAACATGGCTTCGGGCAGCGTCTTCTGTGAATGGGGCAGCGGATTCGGAGTCGTAGCAGCGCTGGCTTCGCTGCTGGGATTCGATGCGTATGGCATCGAGATAGACGAGCGGCTTCTGGATGCGTCACGTGACCTGGTCTATGCCCTCGGCCTGCCAGTCGAGTTTGCACACGGCAGCTACGTTCCGCCCGGAGCCGATGACATCATCGATGAGGAATACTCCAGCGATTCCTTCTGGCTGGAAGGAGAAACGGCCGACGACGCCTACGATGAACTGGACGTTGCCCCGGACGAATTCGACGTAGTGTTTGCGTATCCGTGGCCCAACGAGGAATCTGCCGTGGGACGGTTGTTTGACCGTTGCGCGGCAGAAGGGGCACTTCTCCTGACGTATACACAACTGGATGAGGTCCGCGTTCGCCGCAAGGTGTCCAGTGTCGACCTGGAGAATTACTGAGTCTGGTTGAAACAAGCGAAATTCCGGAGTGCGGTGATCCATCGTCGCAATCCAAAGGCCGGAGACAATCGATGGCGGCCGCGATTCCCAAACTCTCTTCACTCTCAGATGCTGATCGAGCCCGCGTGATCAGTGTGTGCCAGCAGTTTGGCGGTGAAATCGATCAGGACAACGTCGCATCGCTGAGTGAACGGCTGGCAGGCTGGGACGGCGACTCGCGATCCGTCCTGCTGCGGGAGCTACTTCTGATCGAGTTGCACTTCCGGCACCGTCAGGGTCAGGCGCCGACACGCGCAGAGTATCGGACGTTGTTCGTGGATTCCGGGGCGGTCGTGGACAGTGTGTTCGATCTCATCAGTTCCGAACATCCGGTGGAGTCTCTTGAAGCTGAGTCAATCATCATGTCCGACGACTTTGGTGCGACAATAGTTGAGGGTGGAACGAACGACACGAACGTCGAGACAATCGTCGAAACGCCAGACCCAACCCGTGGTACTCCAACGCCGCACATCGATCCCTCAGCTGAGACCGCGAGGGATGAGTTCGACATCGAAACGCAGGTCCCCGAACCGCCGGAGTCCGAGCCGTTTGACGTTGCCACGATCGATCAGGATTCACTGGCCTCGCCACCACAACCGACGCGATTCCCCGGTGCTCCCGCGCAACTGCCGGCCGATTACCAGTTGCTAGGCATACTTGGCAAAGGCGGCATGGGGCTCGTCTACAAGGCTCGGCAGAAACGGGCCGACCGAATGGTCGCCCTGAAGGTGATTCGGCCTGAGAAACTCAGCGGAATGAGTACAGGGTCTCGGGACCGTGCCATCGAACGATTCCGTGCCGAGGCGCAGGCAGCCGGGCGACTGCAGCACGACAATCTGGTCACCGTGTACGACGTGGGTGAATCGGACGGTTGTCACTACTTCTCAATGCAGTTCGTGGAAGGACAGTGTCTGGCCGACATGATCCGCGAAGGCCCGATCGAAGAGCGACAGGCCGCACGCTACATCGAGCCCGTCTGCCGTGCAGTGCACTACGCACATGAGCAGGGCATTCTACACCGTGACATCAAGCCACATAACATCCTGATCGAGTCGGAAACTCAGCGACCGCAGATTGCCGACTTTGGTCTGGCAAAAATCATCGACGCGGACATGGAAATGACCCGGGCCGGCGAGTCGATGGGCACACCGCCCTACATGCCACCCGAACAGTTCGGCGATGCGGCAAGAGTGACTGCCGCGGCGGATGTCTA
>CAYSJO010000727.1:0-11032 GCA_964431285.1 uncultured Planctomycetaceae bacterium | reverse complement strand
GAGTCGTACGGGGCCAGATACCCTCTACGGACCGGCTTTGTCATGCGTTCACGCTTCACGACGGCCATCGTAAGAGCGGCCCGGCTGAATGCGTTCAGGCCGCGGAGTGCGATTGTTCCGAGCACGGGGATCCGACAAACGGCAATTCTCAACGGGATGCGTCTGGATCTGAATGCTGCCGTGTTAAACAGTGCGAACCGGTCGAATCGCTGAGGACACTGCGCGGCCAGCCCCATACCGATCGCCCCGCCCCAGTCGTGCGCCAGCAGCGTGATCTGCTGCAGGTCGAGCTGTTCGACCAGGCTCCGCAGGTTGCGAATGTGTGCCGCCAGTGAATACCCGTAGTCTTGAGGTTTGTCGGAGAGCCCGCATCCCAAATGGTCGATCGCAATGACCCGATGAGTCTGGCTCATTTCCCGCACCACATGCCGCCATGCAAACGACCAGGTCGGGTTGCCGTGAACACACAGCAAGGTCTCGCCGGAGCCCTCGTCGAGATAATGAATGCGGTGACCATCCACTTCAGCAAAGCGAGAAGGAAACTTATATTCACATTCTATTTTGTTCAGTATAGTGCACGTTTGAAAATCCGAGGTGTTGTGCATTGTACAGTCATCTGAACGAAGGGTGGACCGCTGAGGTGTCGCCTGAGTTATCGATTGGCGGAATCTTGCAGATTAGCACATCACCGTTCGCAGGGCCGGGTATTGAGGACCTTCGTTTACAGGCATTCACCGCAAAATGAATGATCCCCGTGTATTCGATGGCTGAATGAAGACTTTCGTATTCCGCATCATGGACCCTCAGATGCAGTCTGTCTGTGAGTAATATTCATATGTACACATTGCCTGGCAGGATGAACTGCCAATGTCCCCAGCAGTGCGTGAGGTATTCACCTGCTAATGTTACTGATCGCTGTAATCGTGGTTGGAAACACAATATTTTAAGTGAGAATCCGAGGGCCAATGGCACGTTACACTGTCTCAACAGAGGCACGCGTCGACCACCGTCCGGGGGTGTCGAACGCGGCAAATCAGCCCCTCCTGCACGGATGAGTTCCATGGTTGCATCTCGTTTCTTTGTTACGGATCGTCTCAAGAAGGGGACGTTGTCATTCGAGGGAGCCGAATTTCATCACATGGTGCGAGTCACCCGGCACCAGGGCGGCGATACCGGGGTGCTGTTCGATGGTGTCGGGCGAGAGGCCCCGGCAGAGATCGAACACATTTCGCGACATGCCGCGACGCTTAAGGTCGGCAAAGTTGAAACGCTGCCAGCTGATGCGGGACCGCATCTTGTCCTGGCGGTCGCCATGCCGAAATCGTCCCGGTCAGCAACGCTTGTGGAAAAGGCCGTTGAACTGGGCGTCTCGAAAGTCGTCCCGATTACAACATCGCGCAGTGTTGTTGATCCGCGGCCGTCCAAGCTGGATCAGCTACGGAACAACATTATTGCTGCCAGCAAACAGTGTGGACGTTCGCGGCTGATGGAAGTTGGCAGCGTCCTTACATGGAGTCAGTTTGTGTCGTCCAAACTTCTGGGGCCGCAAACAGCCGTCGCTCACCCCGGCGGTGTTCCGTTCAACGCGGAACTGGTCCGATCCATGTTGCCGACCACCAGGTCGGGAAAAAAAGCGGCCGCGACGGACACCATCGTCGGCGTGGTCGGACCTGAGGGAGGATTTACAGTCGAAGAGATCACTCAGACCGTCACTCGTGGTGCCCGACTTGTCAGTCTGGGGCCCCGTATCCTGAGAGTGGAAACCGCAGCTCTGATGATGTCTTCGGTCTTCACGTCCGCACAAATGAGTCGATAGCGTCACACGGCTGATGACGGCTGCTAAGGAACGAGTCCGAAACAACTTCCCGATATGTGAGTCGCGACGCGTCACTGCCGGGCCGACCGGCGCCCGAGGCCTTACGACCAACGGCTCACTCAGTTAAGAAGCCCGGCGTGTTCGAAACGCCGGGCTTTTTCCATTCGCACTTTGACGATTTCGCTACGCGGGACCGACGTAGACATCCGCCGTTGCGGGGTGAGTCACCTCGCCAATCTTCTCGAACTGAGATGCTGCATTCAGTTCACTGTTCATTCTGATGAACGCGCCGCGAACTGATACGTCGCCAAGCAATTCGTGAACTCGTTCTTCAACGAGCTCACAGGGTTCATCCAGATCGTCGAGGCTGTCGTCCCACTCGACATCGACCATTGACGCCAGTTCCTCGGCTGTCAGATCGTCGTGCACGAAGACAACACGGTCACGAATTCGGTCCCACTCCAACGCAGTTAACTCACAGCCATCCAGAAATGCTTCGCGGATTTGTCTTTCCACCGCGTCGTTAATCTGTGTCTGCCACATTTCACGAATCCGTTCCACCATCTCGTGTTGCGGCTCTGTGTCACCTTGAACATGGCACAACCGTCGAATCTCTTCCTCGGACGGCACACCCAGTTCAATGCGGAAGTTCATCATTCGCTGCCACAGGTCCTCAAACGTCGACGGAAAGTTTTCGGCAGACGTCTGGCGTGCCAGACAAGCTGGGCGGTCTTCGTAAAATGTGCGTAACACGTCGGCCGGGGTGACGCCGGGCAGATGTTCCAACTGAAACTCGGACGGGCGCACGAACTGGTCGCCAGGCCCTGAACTGACCGTAAAGACTGAGCCGTCCGCTCCCAGTGACAGGACGTCGAGCCAGACACCCGTGTCGGAGTTTTCGCAGACGAGCGCATAGACCGACTGCTCCGGATCGTGCCACGCCTCGATCGGAACGGTGAATGGTTCGGATGTAAACGTCCCGATTCGGACGAAACCACGTTCAGAAAGTTCGTCACCGACACCGCGCACCCGTTCGGCGTCCTGCCACTCGTAGCTGTTGTCAGGCCGCAATCGGATTTGCATGGGAGGCACAACGTACCCATCAACTCCCATGGCTTCCCCGATATCGTCGAATTGCCTGAGCAACGTGCGGAATCTGCGTCGCACGAGGAACAGGCCGAGAGCCAGCATGCCGACAAACGCCAGGGCAATTCCACCGATGATGGCCAGGAACGCCTGCAAGGGGATCTCCCAGTGGTTGGTCTCGTCACGAAAGTGGAGTACCACATCAGCCGAAACGATGCATCACGAACCGTCCGCTGGCGGCTGCGGACCACGGTTTGCCTGTCCGGCATTGCCGTTGTTGTCAGTCGCAGTTGGCGTCTGCTTTGTTGACTGCATCCTGCGGGCGATCTCAGCAAAGCGTGATTGAGCATCCTCTGACCGGGATTTCCGCGCAGACATCGTCTGGTCTCCCGGACTGGGTTTGTCCCGTTGACTTTCTTCGGCCGCGGTGACCAGTTCCTCCAGCCACTTGTTCCTGCTCCGTTCGCGACGCGCGGCCTGCGCGTCGGCGGGCGTTGTATCGTCCTGTGATGAATCAGGGTCGGCCGGATCGTCGTTGCCTTCAGCAGGCTGATCCCCGTTCTGTTCATCGCCGTCCTTTAGCAGATCCAGTAGATCAAAGAATTCGAACACACCATCGGGAGTTCCTAGCACAGCGCGACCAAATCCTGTCCAGAATGCACTGACGACAGGATCCGGGACATCGGCAACATCCTCGAAGAGGCTGCCCAGACCTTGCCAGACAGTACCCACCAGGTCGCGCCCCAATGCCTCAGCTCTTCCTGCGAATTCCTGCATGACAACGCGTGCGGCTTTAGCGCTGGATGCTTCCTGACTCTGCTGGCGCCCCAATTCGGCCAATGCATTGACTGCTGCGGCGGCCACTGCCAGCGCATCTTCACCGGAGGCAGTTTGATTGGCATTGTTGTCGGCGCCGTCAGCCAGGGCGGCAAAAACTTCGTCACCGGGTTGGGGGAAACTCGATTCCACGTCGGTGAAGTCGAGTACCAGACTGGTGTCGCCTTCCAGCACGCCGCTTGTCGTGATGGTTTTGGAAGCACCACTCTCGGTGACGAGCGTCGCGACCGAGATGAACTCACCCGAGTCCACTCCGGAAAGCTGCAGGGGATAAAGTCCAGTACCGGCGTCCGGCAGGACGACCAGTTCAACGTCGGCGTCCCCGGAATAATAGGCCCGTGAGTTTTCTGTCTTTTCTCCTTCCTCAGCGGTGTACCCGGTGGTGCGTCCAACGGTGTCCGTCAGCAGAAAGTCGACCGGGTCGGTCACCATCACGACGCCGATTGCCTGGCTGAGGAAGTTGATATCCCGCAGTTCGATCAGAATCTGCAGACTGAACGCCGCGAGCAGTGCCTGAGCCTCTGGATCGTTGGGGTCGGTGACCAGGCCGGCCTGGAGGTCCCTGATCGCCTGCGCCAGTGCCAGCACCCGCTGGTCGACTTCGTCATCGGCATCGGGATCAATCTGTCGGTCGTTATCGCGGATGTCGATCTGAGCCTGACCGGCTGCCTCATCAATCGACACTGAGCCGGAGCCGCCCACGTTCGTCCCGGCAACGAATCGTGCGTTCGACAACGTCAGCAAGGCAGTGTTGCTCAATTCCTCGGTGATCAGGTCGTCGACAATCGGGACGCTGACAGTCATCTCGTCGGGACCATCCGCGGTGAATGTCAATGTCCCTGAGACTGGCAGGAAGTCCTCCTGCTCCAACGCGGTTGATTCCTCCGTTGCAAAGTCGACTTGAACAGCGCCGGAACCGATACGCTGCACGGTAACTTCCGCAACGCCTTCACCCTCTCGCACAACGACCGGTCCGGCGACACGCAGCACAACGTCCGGGGCATCGTCGTTGAGGATCGACCCGACCGCCTGACCTGAGCCGGCGATTGTGGCACCAACGGGATTGGACAACTCCAGCAGTACTTCTTCGGTCGTTTCGTCGTTGATGTCACCATTGATCGGTACGCTGACGGTGACCGATCGTTGCCCATCCTCGAACGTCACAGTTTGACTGACCGATGTGTAATCCGGGCTCGGGTTATTCATGTCCGCCACTGACACGGCCGAATCGTCTCGCGTCATCACATCGACAGTCACCGGACCAGTCACGATCGCCGGATCTACATTCAGGGAGATAACGAAGTCGAGAGTGTTTGTGTTTCCGTCACCCTCGAATTCGGACACGTTCTCGATGGAGAATGCGGCCTGGTTTGCGGAGTCGTCGTCAATGATCACGCTTACAGCCTGGCTCTCGCCGGCTGGCAGAATCGCCGGACCGTCGACTTCCAGAATGCTGGCAAACACGAGTTCCGGCGGTTCAATAATCTGGTCTTCAATGATCCGCACGCGGAATTCGGCTGAGGTGTTCATTGCGTCGAGCGTGATAACACGCTCGGTCACGAAGTAGTCGCCCTGTGTCGCCTGAGCCTCAGCCACGCCAGCGCCGATACCGGCTGACGTCGCGATTCGTAGTGCGACCGGTTCGGCAACGCGACCTGCGAGCGACACAGTAAATACCAGTTCGTTGTCGATGAATTCACCCGGATCGCCCTCAGTGCTCGATGAGCCTGTAAACGAGATGATCGGCGGAGCGTTGAAGTCATTGTCGATGATCGTCACCTCAGACTGCCGGGCGCCTTCGTCTACAGTGACTGTCCCGGACACATCTGTCAGCTCAATGAGGAATACCTCGTCGCCCTCGACGCGGCCATCGCTGAAGACTGGCACGTTGATGTCACGGCTTAGTTGTCCGGCCGGAATCACGATGGTGGCCATCGACCGGTTCGCAAAGTCACCTGCGCCGTCCATCGGCAAGCCAGGTGTGGCGGCATTGCCATCGGAACTGGTCAAGGTCGAGTACGTGACGGTCACAGGCTGATCAACCGGCGTCGACAGCGTCACCGCAACAGATGCCGCGTTGGCTTCCCCGGCGTCACCTTCGGTGACGGAGGCAGTCTCTGCGATCGAGACCGTAGCTGCACCCGCGGCCGCCTCATTGTCAATGATGGTGGAAAAATCGCGAACATCGGCGGGTTTCAGCACGACCTGCGGAACCGGGGCCGGAGCCATCCCGGCGGCCGGCGGCGCGACCGCCCCCAGGCTGAATCCATCGATCTCGACAAAGATGTCCTCCCGCAGAGCCTCCAGCACTTCGTCAGGCAAGACGATAATCGAAATCGTGGCAGTCAACTGCCCGGCGGGAATCGTCGCCGTCCTGTTGTTGACCGCGACGAAGTCCGCTCCGGGCGTGGATTCTGTACCAGGAGTCGCCAGACCAATCGATACCTCAGAACTGCCCGACGTCGAATCGACTGGATCAACCGTCCGGTAGGTCACGATGACATCGCGGTCGATGGCCGCGTTCAGCATGAGCGTGTATTCGACTGTGGAACGACGGGTACCGTCCCGTTCCAGTGTTTCCGTGCCGCCTTCTATCGACAGCTCCGTGACTGCTCGGTCGTCCGTTCTGATCGTGGCATCGGCCTGCGCCTGAGTCACACTGGCCACGGCATTGCCACCGCTGACACTCTCGATGATCACACGGATTTTCTCATCGTTCTCGACGATCGACTCGCCGAACACGTCGATAGTGAACTCAGTAGCCCGCGTGCCTCTACGAATCACCACCGGCAAATTGGTGACAGACACATAATCCACGCCGGCGGTGGCGAAGCCGGCCGCGATCTGGTCGATGGTCGAGACCAGTACGGTTACGTCCTCACTGGCGACCGCACTGGAAGTGCCCCGAACACGCAGCTTCGGGATCCGTCCATCGGGGCCTTCCACAACGAAGGCGTCCAGCTGAAGAGAGATGACCGGCGGAGCGGCGTCATTCAGAATCGTTCCGATGGCCTGGCCGTCCTCAATGACCGCGTTACTCATGTCCGGCAGTTGGGCCGTGAGAATCTCGACAGCAAACGTCTCGTTATCCTCGTTCACAAGATCGCCGATGGCCGGCACAATAAAGGTGGTGAATGCCTGCCCGGCCGCGATGGTGAAATTCAGATTTTCGGGAACACGGAAGTCATTGGCCGAGGCCGCTCCATCACCCGAAAGCAGAACGGTGGCCAGCGTGCCGGTAATGGCATCATTCGTACTGCCAATTCGATTGATGCGGAAACGAACGCCTGGTTCACGAGCCGGATTCCCCTCGGTCACACTCGCGTCAACAATCGCAACGCGTGGTGTGGCGTCGTCGTCGTCTTCGATTGTTCCCGTCGATTCGATGCGTGCCGCTATTCCCAGTTGGGCACCCGCTCCAGCGACTGACAGCAACTTCACGGTGACGTCTTCATTCATCTCGTCGATGTTGTCGCCGAGTACTTCCACATTAATCGCTGCGGTTTCCGAGCCAGCTGGAATTGTCACGGTATTCGTCAGCGGGGTCCCAGCGTTGATCGCAGTGAAATCCACGTCGGGAGTTGCCTTGTCGGCTGCAGGTGACGCCGGAGCAACCGTCTCGAATGTCACGACAACATCCTGATCAGTCGGGCCGGTGGCCAGCCGCGCCGTGAAGGTCAGCGTCGGCTTATTCGGGAAGTTAGTCTCCGTCGCCGTCGGTACAGGCAACCGGTCCAGAATGACGGTTGGGGTGGCCATATCGTCGTCAGTGATCGACGCAACAATGCTGCCCGTGTCGATCACAGCCTGCACTGGGTTGCTGAGCGCGACCTCAAAGACCTCATTCGTTTCCGGCATCCCGTCGCCGATGGCGTTGAGCGATCGCGTCACCAGGGTCACGCCAGGCTGGAAAGTAATTGTCGGCTCGGAAAACTGCTGGAAGTCGGTTCCCAGAGTGGCCGGCAAATCTCCTCCAACGGCGGCTCTTTCCTGAGCAGTAATCGTGACCGTGACTGGTCGCGTGGCTGGTCCGTTCAGCGTTGCTGTAAAGTTGACTTCGTTCAGCAGCCCGGCGTTGCCTTCTCCAATAAACGGTGCTGGTTGCAAAGACACTCGTGTTTCTATCAATCCCGCATCGACATTTGACGCCGACCCGTTGGAACCCAGCGTAATGACCGCTGTTTCGCCGCTGAGCCGGCTGACGTCACTGTCCAAGGTATCCACACCGGCGTCCTGAAGAGTAAAGCTGCGCACATCCGGCGGCGTGACTCGAACTCGGAATGAACCCGGCTGTGTTGTAAATGAGTACCCACCACCTTCTGCACTTGTTGTCTGGTCAATAAATGCACCAACCGAGGAGACCAGTGTCACCGTCACGCCGTCGACATTGCCTTCAAGCTCGACGTCACGAATCCCGTCTTCAACCGTATCAAACCAGACCAGTCCCGATATCGTGACGGGCCGCAACTGAATATCGATTTTGCGCGACGCGACGTTGCTGTCGAGGTCGCCATCGCTCACACGGAATTCGATTGTCCGAAGGTTGGCGTTGGGGCTGCCGCTGGTGTTCTGGAATGTCACAGTCCGCAGCACGGTCTGGTAGTCGGCCGGCGAAGCACTGCCCGTCAGGTTCAGTCGACCTGCAACGGCGTCAAACATTGCCGTGATGGACGTCCCGGACGTGTCGGCTGCCAGTACATCGGAATCCATCTGATAATTGACCATGATGCTGACCCGGGCACTCTCCAGGTTTGGATCATCAACATCGCTGACGGTCAGTGACGACGTCAGCAGCGTGGGTCCGTCACCTTCGGTGTACGTGACGTCCGGCATCTCGATACCCGCCAGCACCGGCGCATCGTTGACCGCCGTGACAGACACATTGCGCGTCTGTGTATTGCTGCTGTCGTTGCCATCATTCACCGTGAACGCGACTGTCCGCGTCGCCGTATTCGGGTCCTCGCTCGTATTCGTATACCGCACGGCCCGCAATGCCGTCTGATAATTCGCCAGTGTGGCCGAACCGCTGAGCGTCAATACGCCAGTACCGGCGACAAAGTTCGCCGTGATCCCGCCGGGCAGATCGGACGCAGATAGTTCGTCCTGACCGATCTGGTAGTTGCCCGTGATCTCCACGGTCGCATTCTCGATGTTCGTGTCGTCGAGGTCGGCGACCGTAATAGTATTCGTGAGCTGCGTCGCGGCCGCATTCTCGGTATAGGCCACTGCGCCTGTTTCGATATTTGCCAGCATCGGTGCATCGTTTTCGGCTCCCACTGTGATGTTTCGTGCCTGCGTGTTGCTGTTCGCGTCTCCGTCGTTCACGGTGAACGTGACTGTCCGTGTCGCCGTATTCGGTTCATCGCTGATGTTGGAATACTCGACCGCCCGGAGTGCCATCTCGTAATTCGCCAGAGTGGCCGAACCGCTGAGCGTCAGAGTGCCAGAACCAGCAACAAAGTTCGCTGTGATCCCGCCTGAGAGATCGGACGCCGACAGGACGTCCTGGCCGTTCTGGTAATTTGCCGTGATTTGCACCGTCGCCGACTCGATGTTCGTATCGTCAACGTCCGTGACCGTTATCGCATTTGTGATTTGTGTTGGCGGGTCATTTTCCGCGTAGGCCACATCGGCCACCTCGATATTCGCAAGGACCGGCGGATCGTTCAACGCATTGATTGTGAGGTTGACCGTCTCGGAATCCTGCATTGCTCCGCCGGCGCCAAAGTTACCCTGGTCATCAATGGTCACCGTCAGCACGGCACCGCCATTGACGTTGGCCGACGGCGTGAACGTCAGACCGTCGATCGCCGCATTGACCGCCCCCAGGCTGCCGGTGAAGGTCATTGTCGGATCATTCGTGCCGTCACCCGTAATGAAGCTCAACCCCGTTGTTCCCGATAGCGACAGTGTGCCGTTGCCCACCGTCAGAATCGCCCGGAACTGACTGGTCACAGGATTGAGAGCCTCGTCCGCATCCGTGAACGAGATAAGGTTGGCGCCGTTAAAGACCAGCGACGTGTCTTCGTTTGTACTTTGAGCGCCTGCAACGGAAATCACTGGAGCCAGATTGAAATTGCGGTTTGCGAAGTCGCGGCCGGTGACGTTCTGTCAGGCCCCCAGAAAGACCGAGTGCGACCCGAAGGTGTTCGTGACCAGCACGACACGCGGGAACGCGTCGTCACGGTTGACCAGGATGACCAGGTCGGCATCGCCGTCCGCATTCAGTGCAATTGGGGCGATCTCAACAGCAGGCGGGAACAGAATCTGTCCGCCGAATGCGCCCATGCCGTCGTTTACCAGCAGGGCGACGTTTGACGACTCTTCGCCACCAGTCACGATGTCAGTGAAGCCGTCGCGATTGAAATCGGCCAGCGCGAGCGTCTCGCCGGGAATGCCGGTCGCGAAGGTCGTTGGAGCCGCAAGATTCAGCGTGCCGCTCGAGTTATTGAGGACAACGGTCACGTTTTCGGACTGCTGATTCACGACGACCAGATCCGGCACGAGGTCGTTGTTGAGCAAGCCGATTCGAAGACGGGACGGGTCTGTGCCAGTTGTGATCGGCGTCTGTGGCGAGAACGTACCTATCGGACCCTGCAGAAAGATCCGCAGCATGTTGTCGGCTGACGTTGTGACCGCGACGTCCTGATCGCCGTCCTGATCGATGTCGGCGACCGCGACAGAAGTCGGCATGGCACCAACCGTACTGACCGCGGGCGATGCCGACAGGACTCCGCTGCCATTATTCAGCAGAACGGTGAAGGTGTTGGCCGATCGATTGGCGACAACCAGATCCAGTCCCGTCATGCCGTCGACGTCTGCCACCGCCAGGTCGAACGGCTCCGCTCCGGCCGCTATGGCCGTTTGAGGGGTGAACACACCGCTGCCGTTGTTCGTCAACAGGCTGACCGTTCCATCGCCTTCATTGGCAACAGCCAGGTCGAGCCCGCTCCCGCCGTCAAAGTCGGCGGTGACGATCGCGAAGGGCATGGCTCCGACGCCGATCAGTGTTGGATCGCCGAAAGCACCACTTGCCTGACGCAATATCACCGCTACCTGGTTGCTCGACTCGAAAGTCACCGCAATGTCTTCGCCGTTGATGCCGTCAAAATCGCCGGTAACAACTCCGGCCGGTGAACCACCCAGGCTGATGTCGCCAAAGAACGCGAAGCTTGGTTGGGCCGGTGCGATCTGCACGAAACCCGCCTGTTGTACTTCGCTGATCGTATGCCGCCTCAGAGTTTCCAATCCGTTAAACGTGTACGACCCGTCTGCACCTGTCACGACGAACGG
>CAYSJO010000726.1:0-2264 GCA_964431285.1 uncultured Planctomycetaceae bacterium | reverse complement strand
CCCCGACGACCTGCAGACCAGGTACGTTCAGCAGTTCGTCCTGCGTCATCCACTTCAGATCCCGGTACGCGGGCTGAGCTTCCGCGCGACGACGCAAGTCGGCATCGGGCTCAACGACACCGACAACCTCATAGTCGTCCGATTCGCGATACACCGACATCTTGCTCGCGTGCGCGTGTCCAACTCCGATTTGTCCGTAACGGATGCGACTCATGCTTTGCTCTCAGATTTGACGGGAAACGTCCTTCAGCCGAACAGCGATGAGTCACCTCAAATCACCGTTTCAGCCAGCAGCTATTATGCCGCTGATCGAGCAGAACTGAAACAAGCGGCGCGTCCCGGCGGTATCCGGTAGACGATTTAGGCTGTCCCGTCAAAATGCCCCTCCGACTTACCCGTTATCCCGCAGGAGCGACGTAATGTGGAAAGCTCTGTTCATCACGCTCGCCCTCGCGCTGAGTGTCACGCCGTCACCTGCTCAGGACGATCGCCCTGAAGCTCCGGTGCAGTTCATGACCGACCTGGTTCCGCAGTCGGCTGTGGCGGCATTGGTGTTTCGAAATGTCAACGAGCTGAAGGCCAGAGGGGACGATCTGGGTGCGGAACTGGGCTGGACTGCCCCGTTCTCCATGATTGGCCACATGGTTGGTGCAACACTTCATCTGGGCCCGGAGATTGATGACGATCGCCCATGCGGCGCGGTCTGGTTTGAGCGTGATTTTGTGGACGGGTCACGAAGCGGACGGCATCCTGTCGCGGTCGGTGTCGCAGTCAAGGACCTCGACAAGGTCGCACTGCTGCTTAAGACCACTCGGGAAGAGCTGGAGCAAGGCGTCATCACGGAGGGCAAGGGCGAACTGGGATACCCCAAACGCTATTGCCAGTTACACGGTGATTACGTCTGGATCGCCAGCGACAAAGACCTGTTCCCCATCTTGAAAGCTCGGAAGCCGTTGACTGAGTTGATTCCGGCCGCACGCCGCGAGGCAGTGCTTGCTGCCGATATCCTTGCCGCCGGGAACGCCGCCTCCACCGAGATCGAGGGCGGTGCCATGTTTGCCAAACAGGCTGGCGATTGGATCGAAAAGAACGACGACCTGGACCCGGAAGAAAAAGAAGCGGTCAGGGAGTTCTTTTCGACGTTCAAGGCCGTGACCTGGGCCCTGCTCAGCGCACGCGTCGATCGCGGGCTGGCGTTCGACTTCGATGTCATTTTTGACCCGAAGTACCACGACGCGATCCAGACTGTCATACGGCGATTCAATCCCAGAGACGTGCCGTCAACATTACAGGGGCTACCGAATACGGACGTGCTGGTGGCTCACGCAGCCCATGTCGAAGGCGAGACGTCTCTGCCTGCAATGGCCGTTCTGGGCCGTGAGATGTCTCGCACATTCGGGCCGAGTCTGAAGGGTTTTGATCAGCGCGAGTTTCTAAGCGAGGTTCAGCAGCTTGAACTACTCGGTCTGTTTGGCGAAGTGTGGGGACGCATTCGCGCTTATCGCACGGCTTTGTATCGCAATGCGGCTCCGGAAGTGCATGGCATGGCCAGTCTGGTCGCTGTGCTGGATTCTGAAGACGCCACACAGCTTCTCTTCGAGATGCGTGACCTGGCTGGACTGATTGACGGCACGGGGCTGCCGCGCACACCGCCGGGCGAAGCCTTGCCACCGGTCACCAGACAGGGCATTCAGGACCTGGTCCGCAAACTCGGAGATCGAAGTTACTCCGTGCGGCAATCCGCAACGACTCGACTGACGCTGATCGGAGAGCCGGCGCTCGCGATGGTTGAGACGGCGAAGCAGAGCCGTTCTCTCGAGGTCAGACGGCGGGCGCAGCGAATTGCCGAGCGAATTCGCCTCAAGATCAAGCAGGTCCGCGACGAAGCCCTGAAGCCGGAGATCATTCGAGAGGCAAAGCCAACATTCGTGCTTCACAGCTCAGCGGAGCAGCGTGTTGGTCATGCGGTTCACGTGGTTGAAATGCAAACCGCGCCGGGATCAAAGATCGAGGCACAGCTACGCGTCCTCCTTGGACCAGGCTGGCGACAGATTCGACTGGTCCCCGACGGAGAACGTCTCGTGGTCCTGCTTGGGTCCGATACGTCGTTGCTGGACCAAACGTTAAAGAATCTGGACAACAACGCTCCTGGACTTGCCGCCTCTCATTCCGAGCGGATCGCCACAAGTCCCCTGCACCCGCGCCGTGGTGCAGAGTTTCGGATTGGTATCAGCCGCCTGATGGACCTGGCCGCACCGAAGGCT
>CAYSJO010000725.1:0-11367 GCA_964431285.1 uncultured Planctomycetaceae bacterium | reverse complement strand
CGACCTGCATGTGGTCCCACCTGAATGGTGTGCTGAACCCGTCGCTTGATGGTGAATCGAACTACGAACTCCTGAGTCGTCTGGGTGGTTGCCGCATCAGAACTTCACCAGCATTTCGAGGCGGGTGCCTGAGTGGTTTCGCTGGCTTGACTGCTTGCCGGCAAACGCGTCAAGAATCCACACGGTGTGCTGCCCACACGCCTGCTGGTAGCGAAAGCCACCGGCGACAACCCCGTTGCCGGCCTGCTTCGTGTCGGATCGAGCACCCAGTTCGAATATGACCTGGCTGCGAGTTCCGTCCATTAGGATCTGATATCCCAGAGCCCCACCGACCGCATCGGCCACCTCATTGAAGATTGGCGTGTCGTACCGACCGATTCCAGTATGAGCCCAAAGAATGCCGATGCCATCACCGAGTGGTCCCCCCTGTAGGGGACCGCGAGCTGCTGACGTGAACTGATCGATGCCCCAGAAGCCGTTGAGGTAGATGACATCGAGCCCGCCGTGTGGCGTCCAAGAGAGACGCGACACCAGAAGTTCACCCTGCCCGGCGGTTGAGGTTTCGTTTTTCGTTGGGTGGGAACCGAGTATGTGGAACGATGTATTGTAGTGGTTGTGGTATCCGTGCAGTCGCTGAATACCACTTAAGCCCCACACCACCATGTTGCCAATGCTGTCATCATCGCTATCAACATAGACCACGTCCGCGTTCACCGTGCTGGCGAAGAAGTCGCTTTCCGTCAACAGTGCAAACAGCTTGCCATTGCGATCAAAGACCGGCCCACCAGGTGCCAGGTCGTGGCGGCTGACTCGATTCCAGGCAAACACGCCGGTCATTCTCAGATTCAGATTGCCATTTCCGCTGAGCGTGTTTCTGGTGACGGTCACGGCATCCAGCATGTCTTCGTTGATGATCAACCCCTGCTGCGCGAGCAACGGCTGACGTCCAACGGTGAAACCATAATCAAGCTGCTGCTGATCCAGGACATCCAGATGCGGGAAGAGTTCACCAAAGTCACCTTCGAAAAACAGCGTGTTAATATCGTTGTTCCAGCCGTCCCGTTTGTCACCGTTCTGGAAGTCATAGCTGTTGAATTCCCGGGCGAGTTTCTGTCCCGGCTGATGGATTTCTTCATCGACAGGCCGAACTCCCAGAACCAGTCGCTCGGTGCCAGTGAAATTGGCCTGGGCAAACAAGTTCAAACGGTGCGCGAGTTCCGCGAAGTTTAGATTCTCCTGGCTGCGATAGGCGGCATGCGCTCGATACGCACCGAACAACCAGAACGAAGGACGCCAGACTGCTCCCGTGGGCAGGACAACTTCTTCTCCCAGCGGTCCCGGTCTTAGAAATCCCTCGTTGTATTCAAACACCAGGTCGGGGCGAGCTGGAGTATCGACAATCCCCAGCGGGACGTCGGACAGATCAGTTTCGAAGCGAAAATGTTCGCCGGAGAACAGTCCTTCGCTGATGGCAACGAGCGGTTCGTGTGACGACTCAATCGCGTCAGCGAATGAGTCCGCCAGTTCCCAATACCACGGCGCGTGCTCCTGGGGCGGATACCAGCCGAATTCGTCGGCGTACAGATGCCCCATGTAATCATCGTGTCCGCCGTACTCCGTGCCGCCGTGGTGCGTGTGATCGTCATGCGGATGATCATGATGCGCGGAGTGGACGTCATCGCCATCGTCAGCGAGTTGGTCGGTGTCAGGAGTAGCAGCACCGGCTTCTTCGTCGGGTTCGGCCAGATTCGCTATGACGACGACTCCGGATGCGGGTCGGGTCCGTCGAACAGCTGATGCCGACACCGGTTCCTCTGCACGCAGCTGATTCCCTCCTATCAGGCACGCAGCAACGGTTACGAGATTCATCCATCCGCGTTTCAACAGCATGGCTCAGTTTTTCCGGATTCGCATGAACGGCGGCGATGCATTCTGCTTTTGTGACGGACTCACGCCCTCTGAACAGCAGGAGTCAGCGTGTGTGAATGTTGAAAGTGGCCTGTTCGTGGTACAGAACGAACGACCCTTCCACGACGCGTCTGGCGACTTCTTTGGCCGTCAGTCCATAGTCAAAGCCCGCGATCGAGATGCGGTGGATCAGGTTGACCGGTACCGTCTGAGCCCGCAGCGTCGCACTCACGTGATACGGACCGTTGCCGGAAAGGTACTCAGATTTGACGTGATACTTCGCCCAGCGGTGACCGCCGATTTCCAGATTCTGCTTGTGCTTGCGCACACCCAATGGTCGGCCCAGCCCGTTCATCGGGCGCGTCAAAGGACGCAGGAACGGCAGTGGATCGGTGGAGTAGTTGATGGGCAGGATCTGCTCACGCTCACCGCCGCGGATGTTGCGCGTGATGAATCGCGACTGCAGCGTGAAGACCTGGTGATCCGCCGGCAGAACACCATTGTGGACATAGAACGAATGCGCGTCGCGAATGTCTCCGTTCGGATCGAGATCGCCGGACCGAAACAGCATTTTGCCGGTGTCGTCCCACACGCGGATATCGAGATAGACCAGACGGTCGGCATCGAAGCCTGAGGGCACGCTGTGGGCGGTCGTTCCGTTCCACACTTTCAGTTTGAAGTGCAGACCGTCGCGATCGCAGTGTGGATCGCAGATTTTGCTCATCTTGTAACCGGCCTGCAGGACCTGCGTGGCCTGGACCCGGTATTCGGCCAGCAGTTTGAATTGATCGTCCAGAATGCGTCGGGCATCGACGCGACGCTCCTGCCCCATCCAACCACCCCAGTGGTCCGGAAACTCATATCCTTTCGGGATGTTCATCTCGAACTCGTCCATGCCCCATTTGGCATCGATGTTGAATTCAAGCCATTGCTCGGCGGTTGCCAGTCCAAAATCGAGCGAGTCGGAGTCTTTTTCACGGATGGCGTCCGTGTGATGTGGAAACACGCCGGGGTGAAGAATGGAATAATCCGGGCCGGCCATCATGTGATTCGTACGGCGACGCGAGGGTGTGTAGCGGTTACCCACAAAAGCGATCGGTCCGTGATCGAAACCGCCCTTCTGACCGGGGACTTTGCCCATGTGGCAATCCTGACAGGTAGTGCATTCTTCTTTGGCGGCGAGACCGGCCTTGTATTCGCTGAACAGGTCTTCGAGGCGGAATCCGTTCGGGCCGAACACGTCGTGGCACGTCCCGCAGAATCCTGGAGTCAATATCTGGAAGAACGGGACGATGTCGCTATGCACTTCACGACCTCGGATGGTGTCATCCGGTTGCGTCTTCAGCACACCATACTGGTGAGGGTCAGCCAGCAACTGCTCCAGAACTTCACTGCCGAGTGGTCCGTAAATCGGATCAGTCAGGCCGCCGCGGACCAGCTTGCGACGGCCGGACCCCTTGCCGTATGCCTGATTGACCCGGTGACAGCTGATGCAAGTGACGCCTTCGCGAGCGGTCGGATGCCGATCGAGGTTGGCCATCGTGATCGGTTCACTGCGATCCATTCCGGCGGCCGTGTGACAGCGGATGCAAAAATCCGCGTTCGTGCCGTTGGTCAGGATTTTAATCGCGTTCTGCATGCAGTTGAAGATGGGGCTCAGCTGCGCGTAGGCGTGTGGCGAGACCGACCATTCCCGGAAGTGCTGTGGATGACACGCGGCACATTTCTTCGCACTCGGGTAAGGATCGTCGTCCATCAGTGCTGCATGAGCTTCGTCGGCGCAGTACTGCAGCACCTCTTGCTGCTCCCACGAGAGATTCTCGATCACGACTCGCCCCGCCACGCCTAGCTTGCCAGATTCCTGGGCATCGACATTCGTTTGAACCAGCGACATCGCGAGTACGCAGCAGATGACCACGGTTCGCTGATCGGTAACGCAGTCGTCGGGCAGATACCGATCCGTCAGTCGTTTCATTGTCTGTCCTCAAACCGGCCGAGTCCGTGTGGAAGGATTGCTCCGTTTTAACAGATCGTTCAGATGACGACTGACAGTCCTGTGGATCTGGTTCTGACGGAAACACCGATGGCACGTTGGGGATGCATGTAGCGGTTACACCAATTCTGCGGCGTGTGCGGAGCAGAGACTGGTCCCCAGGCTGGGCATTTCGGGATGCGGATCAGGCCAGACCACACTTGAATCGAAATGGTGGAATTTCAAAAAAGACCTGAGATTCAAGGTTCGCGCGCAGAATTCCGTCATCCCGGACCGAGCGACTGGCGCGCAGAATCGGTGGAAGCGCAGTACGATCGTGCCCGGAAACCTAGCAGCCGGCCCTGTTCTTCGGCTGCTCATTGCGCTCTGAATTTGAAGTTCGCTGGCTCCCATAATTGAGGCTGGTCTCATGGCATCTGACCTCAGGCAAAGTTGGTTCGTGCTGGCCCTTCTACTTCTGGCCGTCGCTGCCCAGAGGTCGTTGGCCGACGAAGACATCTATGTGTCGACGATCAAGCCGGTGTTGAAGGCACGCTGTTTCGCCTGTCATGGGGCGCTCAAACAGAAATCCGGACTGCGGCTCGATACAGCGGCGCTGATCCTGAAAGGTGGGAAAGGCGGTTCTGTGGTCAAGTCGGGCAGCCCGGCTGACAGCGAACTGATCGCCCGAATCTCGACAGATGACGAGTCGCTGAGGATGCCACCGGAAGGTCATCCACTGACGCGCGAAGAAATAGCCGTCATCACGGCATGGATTCGTGACGGTGCCAAAGCACCTCAGCAGGAAACACCGGAAGAAGACCCGCGCGATCACTGGGCCTTCCGCATTCCTGTGCGAGCGGCGTTGCCCACAGGCTCAACTTCAGCGGGGAAGAATCCTATCGATGCGTTTATTGACGCAGCTCAGGCAAAGCACGGTCTGAAACCTGTCGGCCCGGTTGAGCGGTCGCTGTTGCTGCGTCGCGTGTACCTCGACCTGATTGGTCTTCCGCCGACACGGGCGCAACTGCACGCGTTCCTTAACGACGACAGTCCGGCGGCCTGGGATCGGGTTGTTTCCGAGCTGCTCAACAGCCCGCACTATGGAGAACGTTGGGGCCGACACTGGATGGATGTGTGGCGCTACACCGACTGGTTCGGCCTGGGAAAGCAACTGAGGTACAGCCAGAAGCACATCTGGCATTGGCGGGACTGGATTGTGGAGTCGTTGAACGAGGACAAGGGATACGACCGCATAATCATGGAGATGCTGGCGGCCGACGAGATTGCTCCGACCGACCCGAACACGCTTCGGGCAACAGGTTTTCTGGCTCGCAACTATTTTCTGTTCAATCGCACGACCTGGCTGGACAACACGATCGAGCACACGTCGAAGGCGTTCCTCGGCCTGACCACGAATTGCTGCAAGTGTCACGATCACAAATACGACCCACTGTCTCAGGTCGATTACTACAGCATGCGGGCGTTCTTTGAGCCGCATCAAGTGCGACTCGACACCGTGCCCGGCCAGATCGATCTGGAGATGGACGGACTGCCCCGTGTCTTCGACGCGCATCCGGAAACGCCGACGTATCTACACATCCGTGGCAACGAAAAAGAACCAGACAAGAATCGCGTGATTGCACCAGCCGTTCCTGCAATTCTGACATTCGAGCAACTGCCAATCGAATCCGTGCCTCTTCCAGCGCAGGCACACCGTCCAGCCCTGCGTCCCTTCGTTCTGAAGGACCACGTTGCGATTGCGGAGCGGGAGATTGGTGCAGCCAGGCAGAAGGTCGATTCACTGACGAAGCAGATTGCCGAAGCGAAAGGTCGACCTGTCCCGAAAACATCGTCTCGGGTCGGCAAGCTGTTTCTGGGCGACAGTTTTGACGTGGAGCAGCCCATCGAATGGGAGTCCGGTCCAGGTGAGTGGAAGTACAAGTCGGGACACCTCGTGCAGACGCAGCTGGGAGCCATGCGCCGGTACTTCCGCACGCGAAACGAACACCCGCAGGACTTCGAAGTCGTACTCAAGTTCCGCACGACCGGCGGTGACAAATGGAAATCGGTTGGTGTGGCGTTCGATGTGGCCGGCGACAACGAGAAGATCGTTTACATGAGCGCTGTCAAGGGCGGGTCCAAGTTGCAGATCTCTTACAAGACGGGCGCGGCACAGCAGTATCCCGTTGAAGGCAAACAGAATCGTCCCGTACTGCTCAATGAGTGGTACGTTCTGAAGCTGGCCATTCGCGGTCCGCTGATAAACCTCTCGGTGGATGGCAAACACGCTCTGGCGTACCAGCTTCCGGTCAAACGGGAACGGGGCCGATTTGACCTGATCGCCTTCGACGCTGCCGTGGAATTTGACTCGATCGAAATCCGATCGCTGCCAGCCAACACACTGCTGGTCGAAGCGGGCAAGCCGGCGAAGTTACTGACGCCCGCGGAGCTCGAACCGCAACTGGCTGCTGCTCGCGCATCATTAGCGGCAGCAGAATTGAAGCCGGCCATGATCAGAGCCGCATTTGCCGCCGACGTCGCGAAGTTCGCCACGCCACCTGCCGAAAATACGACCGCCCTGGTCGCCGCGGCTGCGAAGGCCGCCCGGTTGCATGAGCTGTCAACAGCCGAGGCAGCGGTCGCCAAAGCAGAGATCACATTGTTGACCACCGACGAAAAAACGAAGGCCAAAGCCACGAACGATCTGGCAGCGGCAAAGAAGAATGTCGATGCCGCTCGTAAGAAAGTCGATGCCCCGGGCGAAGCCTACACATCGTTGCGTGCATCACTGAAAGCGCTCGAAGAACCAGCCGAATCGGACGCGGCCCGGCGGAGTCCGTATCCCAATACCAGCACAGGCCGGCGAACGGCGCTGGCCCGCTGGATCACTGATCGCCGCAATCCGTTGACCGCGCGGGTTGCGGTCAATCACATCTGGATGCGTCATTTCGGTCAGCCACTGGTCGATCCCGTGACGGACTTCGGCCGCCGCACCAAAGCACCACCGTTGCAGAACCTGCTCGACTGGCTGGCCGTCGAACTTGTTGACAACAACTGGAACATGAAGCATTTGCACCAGCTGATGGTCACGTCTCGCGCTTATCGACTGTCGACGTCCACACTGCAGGCCGACGCAGCGACGCGAAAGACAGACCCACTGAATCAGTACTACTGGCGACGACGAGCGGTGCGGATGGAGTCGCAGATTCTGCGTGACAGTGTGTTGCATCTTGCTGGAAAACTGGATCTGAAACTCGGCGGACCGACGATCAGCCCCGGAAATGCAAACGCCAATCGTCGCAGCATGTACTTCGCGCACTCGCGCGACGACAAGAATTCGTTCCTGTCGATGTTCGACGATGCGGACATTCTGCGTTGTTATCGACGTCAGGAGAGCATTGTTCCGCAGCAGGCCCTCACGATGGCCAACAGCCGCGTTTCACTCGACGCAGCGCGCGTGGTAAGCGGCCAGTTGTCCGTCGACGTCGAGAATGACAACGCGTTTATCGATGCGGCTTTCGAGTCCGTCCTCGCGCGCCTGCCCAATGATGACGAGCGGGCCGAATGCCACACAACGTTGGGTCACCTTCGAAAAACACTGGCCGGTCGAGCGGACGCGGACAGTCGCGCGCGGGCGTCACTGATCCACGCCCTGTTCAATCACAACGACTTCGCCATGATCCGCTGACATGTCAAAAATGGGTAGAGGATAAGAACCCAAAGCGTAAGCGAGCGGGCAGTGCGTTCACTCGCTTGCGCTTCGGGCTCGTACTGATTACCTCGTCATGAACGAGCCTTTCCAAAGGAGCTTTCGGCTACACCACCAGACAGAACTGCGGACACATCGCGGCAGACTGTTGCCACAACTCGCTCCTGGGCTTCATGTGTGAAAGCGCCGATGTGCGGCGTCAGAATGACATTGTCCATCCGCGAAAGAGGTCCGGATGTGGGGGGCTCTGCATAGCGAACATCGAGCGCCGCGCCTGCGATTCTGTTGCCTTCCAAGGCTCTGATTAGGCCAGTCTCATCGACGACTTCGCCCCGAGACGTATTCAGAAAGAATGCCGTCGGCTTCATCGAGGCAAAACGTTCGTAAGTAAACAGCTCGCGCGTCTGATCGGTCAGGGGAACGTGCGTCGTCACAAAATCGGCTTCCGCCAGCAGTTCGTTCAGCGAAACCAGACGCGCTCCGGATTCCCGCACAAAGTCCGCAGTGGGGTGAATGAAGTCATCGTGTGCGATGATTGACATCCCGAATGCTCGGGCGCGCTGGGACACCAGTCGGCCAATGCGGCCGAGCCCGATGATTCCCAGCGTTCGGCGCGAGAGTTCACCGCCGGTGAATCCGCCCCGGTCCCAGCCGCCGCTGCGCGTGTCCTGCCAGGCTGCTGGAATTCGCCGAACGAGCGACAGCATCAGTCCCATTACGAGTTCCGCGACTGAGATGGAATTGTCGTGTGGCGTGTAACTCACGACGACGCCGGCGCGGGTTGCTGCATCGGTGTCGACGTTGTCGAGCCCCGCTCCGGCGCGGGCGATGATTTCAAGCCTAGGAGCTGCTTCAATCAGATTTGCCGGCACGGGGGGTTGATTTCGGACAATCAAGGATCGAGCTTCGTGGAGCGCATCGGACAGTCGATCCGGGTGTTGCCACAGTTCCGGTTCGAATGCCACGTCGTGAGTTTGACGCAGCCGTGTCATAGCTTCGCCGGCGATGTTTTCAGAAACGACGATGTCGCTCACGTTGTCCCCATGGTGGCGCTCGGCTGCAATCGGACGTCCGCCGGACCAGGCAACACGCAGTTCCGGCTTGTCGAGAGTGTCGGAACTGTGCGTTGCCTGGTCCGGCCTACAAGTTACTCGCATCTCGCACGTTCACGCAGAACGTAGCTGGCCGCGCGAGAGTCGTCACGTGTGCGGTCGGCGGCGCTTAACTTCAACCGCATTAAGGCGATTGCGGGCAGCGGGTCGATTTCGATCAATAAGCGGCTGGCGTGTCGACGAATCTGGCGGTCGGATGATGACAACTCCTGAATCAATGGTCCGGCGACCAGCTTTGGCTCGTCCTGAATCCGCCACACGGCTTCCAGTGACTCGATCCGCACGCGTGCGTCCGTGGCACGGAACGCACGTTTGAGTGATTCGACGGCCGACTCGGCACCTGGACCAATCGATTGAAGTGACCTCGCGGCACGCCACTGAAGTTCGGCGTCTCCTGAGGTCATGACATTGATCAGGACGGGAACAGCTGCGGGACCAATCGTTGCCATGGCTGCGGCAGCGGAGTCTCGGACAGCCGGCGTTTGATCCAGAACAAGTCGCTCAAGCAGTGGGTCCAGTGACAACTCGGCCCGCGGCCCGATCCGACCGATGGCCTGACATGCCTTGCGGCGTACGTCGGAGTTCCCATCCGCTGTTGCCCGGATCAATGCCGGCAAAGCCACCACAGCCCGTGGTCCGTTCAAGGCGATTCCGTCAAGTATGACCTGCCGGAGCAGGGATTTGTTGTCGGCGTTCGCCAACTGAGGCTGAGGCCGGAGCAATTCCCGTGAAAGCGTCTGCAGTGCCGCTGCCGTGCCAATCCGTCCCAGCACATCGGCGATCAGAATTCGGTCGTCCTTTGACCTCGATCGGTCGGACAGTTCACGGTTCAGTTGCGGAACAACATCGGCAGCAAGTTCGCCAAACAGGCCGAGACTCTTCAGTGCCCATGAACGTGTTGCCTCCGCCGGTGGTTCCGTGTCGACCAGCAATTCGATCAGCACAGGAATTGCTTCGGCCGCGGGTTTGCCGATCCGACCCAGAAACATTCCCGCCTGCTGCCGCAGGACTTTCGGAGCTGCTTCATTTTTGATCAACACGATCAGTTGCGGGACTCGGTCAACCGCCTGGGAACTTTTAGGGTCGAGTCCCAGCAGACGTTCGGCTTCCGCGACGGTAACCCGAGGTCGATGCGAGTCCTGCGAGTCGGCGGCATGAATCGGCAGAGCAGCCTGCATCGCAGCGATCACGACGAGTTTCCGCAGGGGATTCCATCGCGTGGACGCGCTCACAGGCACCTCGACTAACCTGGCAGGCTCAGTGGGCCCCACAGTTTCAAACGGAAAGGTCTCACGCAAAGCCGCGAAGACGCAAAGCTCTTCTGAATGCCTCTCTTTGCGACTCTGTCTTTGCGTGAAATCCGAATGCGCGCATATGACGGCTGGAAGGCCTAACCAACATACGAATCGAACACTCGCACGCGCTTCCAGCTTTCTTTGTTCTCAGCGATGAACGCCAGGTGCCGTTCGTGCTGCTGATAAACGTCGTGAGCGGCGCGGTTTTCGAAGACAACGTGCAGGGCCACGCTGAAGTCGTGATCGTTCACCGGTCGGGACAGGTCCGGCACCAGCGTGCCAATCGAGAAGTAGACCGTACCATCGTGTCCCGTGAGATATTTCTGCGCCGATTTGACCAGTCCCTGACGGGCTTCGGCCGAGTCGTCGTTCAGATCAAAGAAGACAATGTGAGCAAGCTGGCTGTCCGCTGACATGGTGGTTTCCTGAGGGAGTTTTTCTGAGGTGGGTTGTCGACAGCCTCTATCGTCCGTTTCTGAACGTAAATCAGCAAGTGGCCGCCAGCATTCGTCGAACGATGGCCACGAGACAGGCGGAGAGTAGCTCCGCACGGACGCCGCTCGTACAGTCCGCATCTACCCGGTATCGAGCACCTGATCGGGGCAACGCTCCCACCACTCACACCCACGCTGAAAGGACATCACCATGGCGCGACGATTACTTCGTGCTCTTCCGTTGATGCTGCTCTCGCTTTGTCTGGCTTCTAATGCGCAGGCCGAGGTCAAGCTGGCATCGATCTTTGGCAACTCAATGGTGTTGCAGCAGGAGCTGCTGGTGCCCGTGTGGGGCTGGGCGGACAAGGGCGAGACAGTCAAAGTCGAGTTCGCCGGGCAGACGAAGGTCATTAAGGCCCGCGACGACGGAACCTGGCAGGTGACGATCGAACCACTTGAAGCCAGTGCCAAAGGTCAGACTCTGACCGTCACCGGTGCGAATACGATCGAGGTCAAAGACGTCCTGGTCGGCGAAGTGTGGATTTGCTCCGGTCAGTCAAACATGGAGTGGTCGCTGAGCCGATCATTGAATGCGAAAGAAGAAATCGCAGCTGCGGACTTTCCGAACATCCGCCTGTTCAATGTGCCTGGCCACATCACGTCTCCCGTGGCAAAGGACGAAGCACCGGGAGAATGGCAGGTGTGTACGCCGGAAACCGCTCCGGGATTTACCGCGGTGGGTCAGTTTTTCGGACGCCGCCTGCACGAGGAACTCGAAGTCCCGATCGGACTGGTTGGTTCGAACTGGGGTGGGACACGCATTGAACCGTGGACGTCGCCCGCAGGTTTTCACAGTGTTCCGGAACTCAAAGACATCACGGCCAGGGTTGATGCCTACACGGCAGAAACAAAAGTCGGCGGCGGTTCACCCTCA
>CAYSJO010000724.1:0-4999 GCA_964431285.1 uncultured Planctomycetaceae bacterium | reverse complement strand
AACAAGCGTTATTCGATGGTGGTCGCGGCTCACAATCTGGGGTTGCTGATGCGAAATCTGTTCGGCAGCGGCAAACCTCGCCAGGCGGCGTTTGCGGCCCTGGTTAACTTACCGCTCGCCGTACTCAGTCGCTTTCTGCGATCTGTAAAGACTCCGATGCCTGCGACGCCATCCGGATCACAAATCCGCTCCCGCCGAATAAGAAGACTCGTGACAATGCAGACCTGCCAATCCCTCCGTATTTCAACGGCCTGTTAGGGCTGAGAGCCAGGAGATTACATGAATTCGTTTACACAAGTGGTTGGCCAAGCTCGCTGTAGAGTCCGAACACGGGAGCAAACAGGGCCAGGGCGTACAAGAGAGTGACTCCGCCGGCGATGACGATCGTCAGAATCGACGGCAGCACCGTACTGAGTATTTCTGCCTGCCGATTCGCTCGCGAAAAGTAGACGTCGCCAGCGAGTGTGAGGGTTTCTTCCAGACGGCCGTGTTTTTCGCCACTCGTCAGCATCCAGCGAAGAAACTGCGGCAACTCGTCGGTTTGCTGTATCGAGGACTGAAGCGACTCGCCAGCCTGCAGCTTTTCGGCCACTCGGGTGGCCCCCGTCACGATGGAGCGGTTGCCGGATGCAAACCCGGCCAGCAGCAGAGATTCATGCAACGACGTTTGATTTCGAATAAGCAGAGTCAGTGTTTTCAGAAATGTGGCGCGGTCAAAGTTGTTAACAATCCCAGGATACCAGGCGTACCGGTGCAATTTGCCCGACATCAGTCGACCGGTCCACGGTGCGCCTCGGGTGGACGAATAAAGCAGCAGGCATAACCAGAAGCCGACCAGCAGGCAGGGCGGAACAATAATGATGTATTCAAACCCATCAGCCAGCAGGTTCAGAAAGTCCAGCGTGGTGCCTGCACCGAGTCGCAGATCCGCCCACAGGATCTGGAACCTGGGGACAATGCCCAGCACGAAGCCGTTCAACAACCCCCACGTGAGAATGATCACGAGCAGTGGATAAATCAGGGCGACCGTGACGCGTCGCGGCAACTCGTGCAGTGATCGCGCCATATCGGTGAGTGCCTCCAGAGCCTCGGGCAGTCGACCAGAACGTAGGCCGGCCTCGACCACAGCCCGGTAGACTCCCGGCAGATGGTCACCCTCTTCGTCCAATGCATCACTCAGACTGGCTCCTGCGGACAGACGCTCCGAAAGACGGCTGGACAATCGCGACAGGTCACCGCCCGTAGATTCACCAATCTGACGCAGTCCGAGCTCCAGAGGTACTCCGGCACGCACCAGCGCGGCGATCTCGTCGTTGAATGCCAACAACTGATCAAGGCCGATGGGATTATTGGAACCGTTGGACATGGCGAACCATTTGAACCAATTCGAAATGCGTCCGAAACAACTTTCCAATTCGGGTGGCAGGGTCAGAGCGACCTGAGGTTGCAACCACAGGGCCATCGCTTCGCTCTGACCCTGCCCCCCGAACTTTCTGTGAAGATCCTGAAACGGACGAGCCAGGGCCCGTATCCACTAACGCGTCAGTCCGAACACACGACGGACTTCCGCAGGACTGATTCTTCCGGCACGTGCGGCATCCAGTGCACGTTGCCAGTGCGTCACCATTCCGCTTTCGACGGCGAGCGACTCCAGTTCGTCCGCATCGCTGCGGGAGAGAATCGCCCGGCCCAGTTCCGTTGGTTCCGTCCGCAGGAATTCCGCCAGCAGTACTCGTCCGTTGTATCCCGTTCCCCGACAGCTCTCGCAGCCAACGGGAACGCGAAACGACTCGACATCCAGACCCAGTAGTTCCACCTCATCGTTTGACTGGGCGGAACAGTCACATAATCCACGAGCCAGTCGCTGGGCAAGGATTCCCAGCAGTCCGGATCGCAGCAGATACGGTTCGATGCCCATGTCGGAGAGTCGACAAATGGCTTCGGACGCACTGCCCGCATGGAAGGTTGTTAGGACCAAGTGTCCTGTCAGGGCCGCTTGAAACACGGTTTCGGCAGTCACCCGATCCCGAATTTCCCCGACGAGGATGACTTCCGGATCCTGCCGCATCAGCGACTTCAGCCCAGTCTCGTAATCAAACCCGGCGGCCGGGTTGATCTGAGACTGAGACACTCCGGGAATCGCCGCCTCAATCGGGTCTTCCAGACTGACCAGACTCCGCTGGCCCGCCGTTTTGTCTACGAGTTCTCGCAGACACGCATAAATTGTTGTGGTCTTCCCGCTTCCGGCCGGTCCACACACGAGTACGACGCCACCACCTTCCAGCAATAGTTGACCGAGCCAGGGTCGAATTTCGCCCAGACCGAGATCGTCGAGCAACCGGTAGCGTCCTGATCCGACAAACAATCGAATGACGGCTTTCTCACCGTAAAGCGTCGGAAACGTGCTCAGTCGCATTTCCACCGAATCGACTTCGTTCCGAATGCGGCCTTCCTGCGGAGCTTCCGTACGGTAGGTCAGCAATTCGGCCAGCACCTTCAGTCGGGCAATCACGTTCGGGGCAATGTTCGCATCGATCTGTGCGACGTTGTGCAGCACGCCGTCGATCCGCCACGACATGTCGAGTCCCGACTCAAGCGGAATCAAATGCACGTCGCTTGCTCCTGCGTCCCGCGCTGCTTCCAACACTGTATCCACAACGTCTACCGCATTGGGCTCGCCCGTGACGTGGCCGGACAGCGCTGTCTGAAAGCGTTCCGTAAGTGTCGTCAAGGGGGTCTCCGTGTGGTCGGTTGCTGATTGATCCAGACCAGCAAGGACATTGTCTATGGAATCAGGTGATTGCCCACTATTCGGGCAACTCGACGAACACGTCCGTGCCTTCGACCGACACCGGAAACGACTCCTGGCAGATCGTCGGTGTAAGACAGTGCTGCCCGGACGAGACGTCGTACTGCCAGCCGTGCCAGGGGCATGTCACGACGGATCCATCGAGCGCGCCTTTTGCCACCGGCCCTCCGGCGTGAGCGCAGATACCGTCCATCGCGTGGAACTGACCGTCGACATTGAACAGTGCGATAATGCGGCCGGCTGCTGTGAGTTCCTGGCCGTCGCCCGGTTGCACATCATCCACACTCGCAATTCTAATTCTCTGTCCCACGTTGAGTTCCTCGACATGCCCGAACACTGAACTGGAATCCCATCGAGGCTTTCGATTTCACGCAAAGCCGCGAAGAGCAGCAATGATAAGAGCTTTGCGGCTTCGCGCCTCTGCGTGAGACTTTTCAGGCCGATGACGGTGTTTGACCGGCTCGTGGTCGACCACGAACATCCGCAATACAAACCGTGCCGAACCCACATGTCAAAGGAGCGACCATGCCGTGCATCTTTCGAATACTCCCGCTGGGACAGCTTCTCGCGGTGACGGTGGTAACGTTGATTTGTGGGATCGTACCCGCCGTCACAACTGCGGCCGATCAGCTGCCGAACTTCGTTGTCGTCTTTACCGACGATCAGGGTTACCAGGATGTCGGAGCGTTCGGCTCGCCCGACATCGAAACGCCGAACCTCGATCGGATGGCGGATGAAGGCGTGCGATTTACCGATTTCTATGTGTCGCAGGCCGTGTGTTCCGCGTCACGCTCGGCTCTGATGACCGGGTGTTACAACGTCCGCATAGGCATTCGCGGGGCTCTGGGACCGAGTGCGAAGATCGGAATTCACGACGACGAATGGACGATCGCGGAAGTGCTCAAGCAGAAGAACTACGCCACAGCGATCTATGGCAAGTGGCATCTGGGACATCATCCACAGTTCTTGCCGACGCGACACGGATTCGATGAGTACTTCGGACTGCCGTACTCGAACGACATGTGGCCCTACCATCCGAACGTGCTGCACTTGCCCATGGAACAGCGTCTGAAGCGCTGGCCGCACCTGCCGCTGATTGAGGGCGAGAAGGTCGTGAAGCTGCCGGTGACACCGGAAGATCAGACGCACCTTACCACGTGGTACACCGAGCGTGCCGTGAAGTTCATCGAGGGTCACAAAGATGAACCGTTCTTCGTGTATGTTCCGCATTCGATGCCGCATGTGCCGCTGTATGTCAGCGACAAGTTCAAAGGCAAGTCGAAGCGGGGACTCTACGGTGACGTGATCATGGAGATCGACTGGTCCGTCGGGCAGATACTGGACACGCTGAAGAAACTGGACCTCGATGACAATACGCTGGTCATTTTTACGTCAGACAATGGACCATGGCTTTCATACGGAAACCACGGCGGCTCTGCTTTGCCGCTGCGGGAGGGCAAGGGCACGATGTGGGACGGCGGATGTCGTGAGCCCTGCATCATGCGCTGGCCGGGGAAGATTCCGGCTGGAATCGAATGCAGCGAAGTCGCCTCGACGATCGATTTCCTTCCGACACTTGCCCAACTTGCTGGAGCCGGGTTGCCACCACACAAGATTGACGGAAAGGACATCTGGCCGCTGATGTCCGGTCAGGACGGGGCAAAGTCGCCACACGAAGCCTACGCGATGTACTACGGCAGCGAGTTGCAGGCTGTTCGCAGCGGCAAGTGGAAGCTGCACTTCCCGCACGATTACCGCAGTCTGAAAGGCGAGCCAGGTAACGATGGACTGCCAGGCCCCTACATTCAGAAGCGAACTGGCTTTGAGCTCTATGATCTTGAATCCGACATCAGCGAGTCGAAGAACGTCCATGACGACCATACGGATGTGGTGGCTCGCCTGAAGAAGCACGGAGACGGATTCCGTGCAGATCTGGGTGACAGCCGCACGAAAACGAAGGGCAGCGGCGTGCGTGCTGTCGGACAGCTGCGGGAATGAGATTTGGCACGATTTACTCAACAGGGCGTGCTGGTCAGTTCTCATCGGCCATTCGACTGAATCGAAGGGGCCGGAAGGCCTGTTGCAATGACGAAGCAGCCGACAACCTTTCCCACAGGCTTTGAACCGATTCGATTCTTCTGGCCTTCTCACGAAACTGCTGTCGCTCTTCGTCGGTTGTAGACACTGCGA
>CAYSJO010000723.1:0-4351 GCA_964431285.1 uncultured Planctomycetaceae bacterium | reverse complement strand
TTCGAAACCTGATCGCGACGATTATGGGCACGCTGTTCGACGTGTCTGAACTGAGAATCGCACAGGGAGTCCCGCCGGAAGTGGCGCGAGCCGCGTCCACCTGGGAACCGATCCCGGGACTGAGCTGACACTGTGGCGTTCCTGATTTGATGCGTGCCACTGGCTCTGCCTGTGCTTCCTTCGCGGCGATCGTCTCAATTGGCTCTGGCTGAGCCAGTGGCACACAGTCAGTCACTGACTACGACGTCGCGGATTCGGCAAGCGCGGATTCCACCGATGCAGTTGCGTTCGTCTTTGTACTCGAAGCTCGGTCGCCAAGCTGAGCAGTGAGAGCAATTGTGCGTCCACGTCGAAGCGCGGCTTCGACCAGGCTGACGGCGCCGGCCACCGGCAGTCCCAGCAAGTAAGCGCTTCGCAGCAGAAACTGCTGCCCCGCGGACAGACGTGTCGACTCACTCGTACTCTCACGATGCAACATCGTGTACAGCGAGTTGCGAGGCGCACCGCTCATGCTGTTCAACCAGCTTTGCAGCCAGCCAAACGGGTTTTGCAACAGGGCGAAGTGTCGCAACGTGTGGCACTCGAATCCGTATCGACTCGCCAGACCGGTTAGAGTCTGCGGCGTGAAGTGATACAGGTGACGCGGCAGATCGAGATGGAACCAGTCAGAACCGGTTCGGCGAGCCTGCCAACTGGCGAAGTTGGGGACGGCAACGATCCATCGTCCACCCGGGCGGATGATGCGATTCAGTTCTTCAAGTGTCCGCTCGGGATGCGGCAGATGTTCCAGCACGTGCCACAGGATCACGGCATCAAACGAGTCTGTCTGGTATTCAGCATCAGCAAGATCCGGGGCTATACAAATTTCGGCTCTTGGATCGGCACCGGCGGCCGCTTCGGAAGAAATCTCAACACCGTCTGCTTCGTGACCCAGATCAAGCAAAGCCCGAAGCATCACGCCGCGTCCGCAGCCCATGTCGAGCACTTTTGAGCCGCGGTCGAGCCCCGACACGAGCGAACACACACGCAGTCTTGCCCCCAGTCGGACGCCGTATTCCACCAGCGGCTCGAACTTCGCGGTCGGCGAACCGTAGTACTCCGCCGGATAGAAATCGCCAATCCGTTTCGAATCTGACAGGGGACTGAGAGAACCCAATCCGCAGCTCTCGCAAACGACGAGTTGTTCGACCACTCCTTCAATCGAGTACAGCGGCCTTGCCTGCGTCTCAGTGCACACCGGACACGGCTGCGTCCTGACCGGACGAGCTCCGGAAATGGCTCGAACTTCGGGGTGCTCCGGAATCGCGGGCGCACGGTTCAAACTCTCAATGAGTTGTTCGAGCGAGTCGAGGTCCGCGAAAACGTCTTCCGGCCATCTTGTGGCGACCACATCGACACCGTCGTCGAAATCCGACGCCACTTGCTCTTGGTCTCGATGTTCCTTCGTACCCAGCATGGGCTTCTCTCCGGCCTGGAATGCAACTCTGGAAAGCTAGGCCGAAAGCAGACGGAGGCCGGACAACGGCACCGGGAGATTCGGTAATTCCGGATTGTCCAGTCGATTTGTGACGGTTGAACGGCCGTGACGTCCTCAATCGTGATCGGTCCCGGTCGTGGCCGGACCGGACTACACTCCGCCGCAATGCCCAACGACTACGTGAACATTGCGGAGCGTCTGCGCGAATCCGCACGACTCTGGCCCGAACAGAAAGCCGTCGTATGCCCGATGGGTCGCGATGCGTCCGGCCGAGTGCGATACGACCATCTGACATTTCATCAGCTCGACGAGAACAGCGATCGTCTGGCCGCCGGGCTGATTCGGCTGGGCGTAAAACCGGGAACGCGAATTGTGCTGATGGTGCGCCCCAGCCTTGAATTCATCGCGCTGACATTCGCTCTGTTCAAATCAGGGGCGGTCGTTGTCCTGATCGATCCCGGCATGGGCCGAACAAACATCTTCAGCTGCCTGGAGACAGTCGAACCCGAAGGCTTTGTTGCGATTCCCATCGTTCAAGCGATCCGTGTGCTGAAACGCGGCGCGTTCCCCAAAGCCAGGATCAACGTGACGATCGGCGGTCGGCGCTGGTTCTGGCGTGGTGCGACGTACTCGCAACTTCTGGGTCCAGTACAGGACGACTCTCAATCCAACACAGTGCAGACGCGCGCAACCGATCCGGCCGCCATCATTTTTACCAGCGGAAGTACGGGTCCGCCAAAAGGCGTCGTGTACGAGCACGGCATGTTCGACGCGCAGGTCGACCTGTTGCGTGACTTCTACGACATCAAGCCCGGCGAAGTCGACCTTCCCGGATTCCCGCTGTTTGCATTGTTCAATTCAGCGATGGGCGTGACGACGGTCATTCCGGACATGGATCCCACCAGGCCCGCTCAGGTTGATCCGGTGAAAATTCTGGAGGCGATTCGGGACCAGAGTGTCACTCAGGCCTTCGGTTCGCCCGCGATCTGGAATCGAGTTGGCCGACACTGCGAAGAGACCGGCGAGAAACTGGGAACTCTTCGCCGAGTCCTGTCGGCTGGAGCGCCCGTGCCTGTACACGTCATTGAGCGGATGATGGCCGCGTTCGAGCAACCCGGGGCGAACATTCACACTCCCTACGGAGCCACCGAGTCGCTTCCGATCGCGTCCATCTCGGGGCGTGAGGTCCTGAATGAAACCGCCCGACAATCGCAGAACGGCGCGGGCACCTGTGTCGGTCACCTGTTCCCTCGCGTGCAGGTCCGCATTATTGAGATTACCGATGGACCAATCGCACACGTTTCCGAGACGCGCGAATTGCCCGCCGGCGAGATTGGCGAGATCGTCGTTCAGGCACCGTCGACCACGCGCGAGTATTTTCGCCGTCCCGAAGCAACAGCCGCCGCAAAGTTCTCCGACGGCGGACAACAGCAAGAAAGCCCCCCGCCGCTCTGGCATCGTATGGGCGACGTCGGATGGAGAGACGAATCCGGTCGGCTGTGGTTCTGTGGCCGAAAGAGTCACATCGTCAAAGCAAACGGCCAGAGGATGTTCACTATTCCGTGTGAGGCAATTTTTAACGCACACCGGCGAGTGTTTCGGTCGGCTCTTGTCGGTGTTGGTCCAACGCCGACGGGGCGACCAGTGATCGTCATCGAACCGGAATCGGGTGCGTTCCCGGAAACTGAATCAGATCAACGAACATTTCGAGCAGAGTTACTCGAACTCGGACGTGCGAATCCTCTGACCGAGAGTATTGCGACCGTGTTGTTTCACCGTTCGCTGCCGGTCGACATCCGCCACAACGTTAAGATCTTCCGCGAGAAACTCGGTCCCTGGGCGGAACAGCAGCTTGCGGCCATGGAGTAGAAGGAGCAATGCCAGAGTTGGTTTCCAGTCGTCATACAAGCACGAAGCGCAAGCAAGTGAATCCCGTGCGGGAAATTCACTCGCTTGCGCTTCGTGCTTGTATGATAGCCATCGTTGAAAATGCTCTGGAATGCCCTCAATGAATATTCACATCAGTCGTGCCCAACTGCTGCTGCAACAGTCTCGTTTTGAACTGGCCGAAGAGCAGCTCAGTATGGCGTTGGCTGAAGATTCGGAGGATGCGCTGGCTCATGCGCTGCTGGCACTGTGCCTGCTGGAGCGAAAACGGTACGACGACGCAACGGACGAAGCACAGCAGGCGATCCACGCGAGCCCCGATGAGGCAATCGGGTTCTATGCGCTCGCCACGATCATGCACGAACGGAATCGACTGAAAGAGGCCCGTGAAGCGATTTCCGAAGCGGTGCGGATCGAGCCGTGGAATGCGATGCATTCTGCTCGGCTGGCGGCTATCGAGTTCTCACGCAGCCGGTGGCACGATTGCCTGGACGCGGCAGAACAAGGGCTCGAGTTCGATCCCGAGAATGTCGAGTGTACGAATCTCCGGGCGATGGCTCTGGTGAAACTCGGGCGACGCGAGGAAGCCGGGCAATCCATCGACGCAGCCCTGGCGACTGAACCCGACAACGAAGTGACTCATGCGAATCGCGGCTGGGCACTGCTGCACTCGGGAGAGCCGAAGCATGCCGCTGAGCATTTTCGTGAGGCATTGCGTCTGGATCCGACACTGGAATGGGCGAGGGCAGGCATTGTCGAAGCGATGAAAGCCCGTAATCCGATCTACCGTTGGATGCTGGCCTGGTTTCTATGGATGAGCCGCTTCAGTCCGCGAGTACAGATCGCGATGTTGCTGGGACTGATCTTCGGTAATCAGATTCTGGCAGTGGTTTGCCGTTCCGTGCCGGCGCTGGCTCCGTTTCAGTTGCCGCTGGCGATGGCATACGTCCTGTTCGCATGGATGACGTGGGTCGCGCCATCGTTGTT
>CAYSJO010000722.1:0-12216 GCA_964431285.1 uncultured Planctomycetaceae bacterium | reverse complement strand
TTAACTTACCGCTCGCCGTACTCAGTCGCTTTCTGCGTTCTGTAAAGACTCCGATGCCTGCGACGCCATCCGGATCACAAATCCGCTCCCGCCGAATAAGAAGACTCGTGACAATGCAGATCTGCCAATCCCTCCGTATTTTAACGGCCTGTTAGGGTCCTGCGCTCACTCCGGGCGACTTCGCTTCATGTCACGGAGATCACCACGGAGATGCCAATCAACACCGCTCCAATCAGCCGCATGGTCATTGTGCGATGACCAGCCATGGAGCCAAGGTCCGCCAGACGTTGAGCCAGAATCCAAGTCAGCAGCACTCCCCACAGGCCTCGTAACGAATAGACGATATTGACTCGCGTCGCGTCTCCGAACAGGCCGAGTGTGACCGTCATGCCGATCGCCTGAACTGCCATCAATATTGCACCAATCGCCAGCGGACGGATCACGTCCTTTTGCAGTTCGTGGGGACGATCAGCCAGCCGGGCAAAGGCCAGAGAAAAGACCGCAGCAAAGGCGAATGCGATGGGAAGAAAGAAGCCCGCTCCCCAGGCTGGCGCCCAGCGTTGAATCAGCAGGTCGAACAACGTCATCGAGCACGCCGCCAGCAGGGCGAAGCCGACAGAAGCCAGTATTCGTGACCGCTGAATTGCCGCATCCCGGCTCTGCACAAACCCAATGCCAACCATGGCAATGGCAGCGGCAATCCAGACCTTCGCCGACAGCTGCTCATCGACAAAGAACGGAGCCGACGCGGGAACGATCAGCACTTTGACGCCCAGGACCGGAGCCGCGATCGATACATCTCCGCGATCGACGGCCAGAAACGTAAAGAGCTGACCGGCCAGGAAAAGTCCACCAATGATTGCCGGTTGCCACAGCAGACTGACCGGCTGCATTGTCCCGCCCATGAAAGCCAGTGCGGGAAAAACACACGCGCATGACCAGCACACCACGATCATCGAAGTCCATGTCGACACCCCGCGCTGCTGCGCTCGCTGCAGACTCAGCAATCCAAAAACGACCAGCACGCTGGAACAGAATGGAAGCAGCAAATGAATCGTGGTGGTCCTTTCCACTGGTGGACAGCTCACAAGGCAGGCAACTTGTGAGTCTGTATCGCGACGGAGCGGCTGCACTCATCGCATTGGATTGCTACCGGAAGATCTCGGTCATGACTTCCTCGGACGGAATCCTTGGACCTTCTTTCGGATCGCCGAGGTTTTTCCTGCGCTGGCCGAGCTTGATGTACAGGTCCATTGGAATATGGGCGCGGTATTGTTTTTCGTCATCGAGAGCGTCGAGCCCAATTTCAGGAACGCTTTGCAACTCGTGATTCGTTCCCCAGCGGTTCCAGATCGTTTTCAAGTCGGCGCCAGAGATACTGCCCAGCGTCGTCTCGTAGTGACGATGCTGAGTGCGATAATCCGCCTCGGTATAGAAGTCTGGATTGTAGCCCTCCAGATCATTGAAATCGGCTCCCCACATGCCTTTGTCCGCCGGACCCCACCACAGCGCGAAGTCCGCGTTTGATTTCGCTTTCATGAGGTTCATTTAGATGACCGCCAGGCTCGCCCTCGCCGCGAAACGGGATGGAATCGGTGTGTCGGCGTCTGCAAATGTGATCCACTCCCACTCTTTATCGAACTGCATCTGGCGGGCGACTTGATGCTTCGTGTTTTGTACGAGCAGGTCTCCCTGACTCACCCGGTCGAAGCCATCCGGACCAGCGAGGAACCGCGATGGGTGGGCGACGAAATGGGCGAGACCCGTCTCGGTGAACGGTGCGAGCAGATACACGAGCCGTTTGGGATGGTTCGGATTCGGGTAGAGCAGGCTCAGGATCTGGTTCTCGAGAGGCAGCTTCGATCTGTCTCCAGCCACCAAAGCGCCATTTTGAATCTCGATCGGAAGTCTGGGCAGGATCGTCTGGCTGATGCTGTTTTCCTGAGGTGTTCCAATCAGAATCAGGTTGGACTTCGACTGTTGCTCGGGAGTGAGATCGGCATCGGCCAGGACAGGGAACGCACCGGGCATAGGCGAATAATCGGGACCGCCGTATTTTGCGAGTTTCTGTGCAGCAGTTCGCAGCAGGTCCGTTCGATCGCCTGCAGTTCCGTAAACGATCAGCAGCGGTTCGCCCTGATACAGATTCGCGGCAGCACCAGATTCGTACGAGCGTGTTGACTGTTCCGACCACTCGTCCACGATTCTCCAGACACCATCCTGAAACCTGTAATTCTCACTCGCTTCCAGGCGGGTTTTACCAATCTGAACTGCACTGATATCTGGCAGTGCATCCAGCGTTAGCGAAAGCGCGACGATATTCGTCGGACGGACTGTCGCGATTCCGTCATTGATCGTGGCCTCAACGAACGCGCGCTGGTGCGGGTCGTCAAACTCACGAATCCTGACCCAGTAGGAACGTCCCAGTGATAGCGCCTCGCAGTCGTGCGTGATCGTGCGTGGAACCGGGTTGCGCTTCTGATCGAAGAGCCAGGTCACGAGCGGAACGTGCGATCCCGGCACGGAATGCCCCGCCGCGTATTCCTTGAGAATCACCGGGCAACCCAACGCCTGCATGCGCTGAGCCTGAACACGCGCATTACAGATTGAAGAAGTCCAGTCCCTGTCTCCGTGGTGAAACGCGACGGGAAGGTTCCTGAAATTGGCAAGTGGGTAGTTGTTCCCTGCTGCCACCAGCGGAAGTACTGCGGCGAACTGGTCCGGATAACAGGACGCAAGGTGCATCGCGCCACTGCCACCGGCCGATGAGCCCATGAGATACACGCGGTCCGGATCGATCGGGTACTTGTTGATCATCGTGGCGACGACCTGCATCGCGTCGTAGGTCGATATGGCACGGCAGCCCCAAACGCGGGTACGTGTCGGGTTGGCCTGAAAGAATGGAAACTGTTCGCTGGTCGACACGCGAAGTCCGCCGCTCAGGGCGATGAGCAAAGGGTATGTCTCCATACCCTCGACCTGGGGAGGCGTTTGGACCGCGAACGACACACGCGTGCCTTCTGCCTGGCTTTCGTAGGTCTCTCTGAATTTGGAATTCCAGCGAACCTCGTCACCAACAGCATGAACGAGGTTGGTCGAGGAAAGCAAGATGGTCAGAAAGAGTTTCACTGCGCGTCCTCCGGGAAAGATACCACTGCTTTGTTTGGCAGTTCGCCGTGCCGTGTCAATCGGTCGTTACGAATGACTGTACTGCAGTGATCAGATTTCTGGGACCGATGCGTCCGACGTCCCACAAAACGCGATTCCATTCCCAAAGCGTTGTCACGAATCTGGAGACTCGTACGATATACCAGCAAGCACTGACACTTCCCTGAGAATCAACAGAACTGAAACGGGACAACACAATGACCGCACGGCACGTCATCACCGCAGCAGCGGGAATCTTCCTCTTCTACGCGCACGCCACAGCCGCTGATCATGTTGTCTACGAGGGTGACACGGGGCCGGGTCAGGGCAAACACATTCTGTTTGTCGCCTCTGACCACGAATACCGTGGCGAGGAGACGTGTCCGGCTATCGCCCGCATTATGGCGAAGCAGTATGGCTTCAAGTGCACTGTCCTCTTCGGCCAGACCGAAGACGGACTCATCAAGCCAGGCTCGAGTCTGATCCCGGGGATTGAGGCCATTGATAACGCGGACATGCTGTTTCTGTTCCTGCGCTTCGTACACCCCGAGGACACATGGATGGAGAAGCTCGAAGGGTATCTCAAAAAGGGAGGCCCGGTCCTTGGATTGCGTACGACGACGCATGCGTTCAACGGGCTGAAGGGCAAGTACGCTTATCACAACTACAACGGCGGCGGTGAAGATTTCGTTGGTGGCTTCGGTCGCCAGATTCTCGGAGAAACCTGGAACCCGCGACTCGGTGCCGGGCACTATGGGAGCAATCACAAATTCGCCACGGCCATGCACGTTGTGCCCGAACAGAACAAGCATCCGATCATGCGGGGTGTCAAAGCCATGCACGCGATGGCCGGAGCCTACTCGGCGCGCCCGATGCCGAACTCCACGATCCTCGCGACGAACCGCGTTCTGGGGTCAATGGAAGTGGGAGCGAAGCCGATCGAAGGCAAGGCCCCGCAGCCAGCCGCCTGGGTCCGCACCTACAAATTCCAGGGCGGCAGGGAAGGTCGATCATTCTGTAGCACTCAGGGAGCCTCCGAGGACATCCTCAGCGAGGGCGTCCGCCGCATGATCGTCAACGCCACTCTCTGGTGCATGCAGATGGAAGAGCACATCGCAGCAGACGCCGACGTGTCATTCGTCGGCCCGTACAACCCGTCGACATTCAGCTTCAAACCGTCGGTCAAAGACGCCAGACCCGGCGATATCGAAGGTTGGGATACACCTATCCTCAAGCCGAAAAAGTAGCAATGGCCTGAATGCCGTCATCTTGAAGAGTGTGTTCATTCCAGTGTCTTTGGCGCTGCCAGAGTCATTGGCGCTGCCAGAGTCATTGGCGCTGACGACTTGAGCGTTCGGGCCGAACGCTGGTCGCTGCCTGTTTTGTCGTCGTTACCCAGCGTTTCGATGGCCTGTCGGGCGAGACGCGTTATCTGCTTGAGGATCATCGGATTCGCCTCGGCGACGTCTTTCCGTTCCTGCAGGTCCTCGCTCAGATTGACGAGCTTTGCTTTGCGGCCAGGCCCGGTCTGAGTCGCTGATGTCCATCGAGGGTGCGTCTCTTTCAGGGGAAGGTGGTATTTCCAGTTGCCCATGCGTACGGCCTGGAGCTGTCGGCGACGATAGTAAAAGAGCGCTTCATATGGAGACTTCGCGTTCTCCTGGCCGAACAGCAGCGGCGAAATATCAAAACCATCGAGTTTCTTCTCTGGCAGTTTGGCTCCAGTCAGCGAACAGAATGTCGGCAGCACATCCATTGTCGTCGCCAGCTCACTCGACCGCGTCCCGGCTTTGATACGATGCGGCCAGCGGGCGATAAACGGAACACGCATCCCACCCTCCATTGTGCTGCCTTTGGCTCCCGCGAGTGGCTTATTCGAGCCGCCGTTGCGTCCGTTCGAGCCGTTGTCAGACGTGAAGATGCCCAGCGTGTTGTCGGCCAGCTTCAATCGGTCCAGACACTTCAGAATCTCGCCCGTGGACCAGTCAATCTCCTCCACGGAATCGCCGTAGCGTCCATTTGCGCTTTTACCGTTGAAGTCGGGTGACGCGAATAACGGCAAGTGCGGGAATGTGTGCGGCAGATAGACGAAGAACGGCTTCTTCTGATTGGTTTCAATGAACGAGATGACCTGTTCGGTGTAACGCTTCGTCAACGTCGACTGGTCTGCGGGCGCTTCGATGACTTCATTCTGCTGCACCAGTGGCAGTGGTGGGTCGCCGCGCCCAGCCGCCTGCATGTCGTTGGAGTATGGAATGCCGTAGTAAAAATCGAATCCGTGAGCCGTAGGCAGATGCTCGGGCTGATCTCCCAGGTGCCACTTACCGACACACGCTGTGGCGTACCCTTTTGACTTCAGGGCTTCGGCCACCGTTGTTTCGTCCGGATGCAGTCCACGGCGACTGCGGGGGATCAGCACCCAGTGGCCGGTGAAGTCTTCATGCATCCCAACACGCCGCGGGTAGCACCCGGTCATGAGACTCGCACGCGATGGCGTACAAACCGGACTCGATGAATAGAAGTCCGTGAACAGCACGCCGTCCTTCGAGAGCTGGTCGATATGCGGTGTGCGATTCTTAGTCGAGCCATAACAGCCGAGGTCGCCATAACCGAGGTCATCGCAAAAGATTACGACACAGCTGGGCGGCGAGTCCGAAGCCCTCGCCCGCGAACCCATCAACGGTGCGAGGGAACAAACCAGCACGACTGCCGAGTAATTGAGTGATTTCATTGAGTTCATCCTTTGTCATGTTCATCCAGTTCCACCGCCATCCAGATCGTGCCGATATCCTGCCCGAGTATGCGATTATTGTTCGCTGCAATCCAGGGCTCTCCCCGGCGACCTGCATCACGGCCGCTCGTCATTGAGCTTCACGGCGGGATGGGGTGTTACAGCAGCGCACACTCAGCGTCTTATCACTCGTGCGACGCACGCCCGGCCGTAACGGATTACCATTTCCAGGTCGCGTCGCGGACGTGCCCAGGTACAAAGTTGTCACGGAACGATGTGCGCCAGAATATTTGAGCTATTGTCAGAAGTTGTGTTTACGAGGAGTTGAAGACGGCGCCGTCGTACTGAATCCTCGTCGAATGAAAGAGAAAGTGGTGAACGGTCACCGCACTCCAGATCAATGTGCAACTTCAAAACTCGCGTGCCGCGCTCATTGCTCAATGTACTGACGAATCTGCAGTGACTGGTGCTGTTCGTCGGCATCGACACGCAGCTAAACTCCCGGCATCCAGGTGGGATACGCCCCACGTAACTCTGATTCACCTTGCGAGGTCATCATGAGACATTCACTGCCAAGCATTCTGCCAATTCTGACGGCCATCGTCACTTCGCTGCCCCTGCCCGTATCGGCTGAGGAGATTCTGCCTCATCTGTCGGTCTATCCCGGCGCCGTCAACGGCGTCCTGATCAAAGATGGTGACACGACCGTTTCGGTTTATGGACTGCCGGACAAAGTCGAGGTCGATCATCTGCTGCTGACGCATCATCGCCGTGACGTCGTGACATCAGCAGCGAAGGTGATTAAGGCGGGTGCCCACGTACATGCTCCGGATGCCGAACGTGGATTGATCGAGAAGCCCGAGGCATGGTGGGAGGCCTTCTGGGAAAAGCGATTCCACGACTATTCACAGCAATCGACGAAAGTCCTGGTTAAGCCGATCCGAGTTGATACGTGGGTGAAGGCCGAGGACGAAATCAAAGCGGGAGATTACACGTTTCGTGTTCTGGAAACGCCCGGTTTTACGCGCGGAGCGGTTTCTTATGTTGCGGAGATCGACGGAAAGAGAGTGGCGTTTACCGGCGATCTGATCTACGGCGACGGGCAGCTCTTTGATCTGTACAGCTTTCAGGACGCCATCCCCGAAGCAAAGATCGGTGGCTATCACGGACACGCGAGTCGGCTTGCCGTGCTGATCCCCAGTCTGCGGAAGATTGCCGCAACGAAACCCGATCTGATCGTGCCAGCCCGCGGTCCGGTCATCCGTAATCCGCTGGTGGCGATCGAAAAACTCATCGTGAGAGTCCAGGCCTACTACGCAAATTACCTGTCGACGAATGCGCTCAACTGGTACTTCAAGGAAGAGCGCATGACGATCAAAGGCCGACGCGTGCTCGGCGAGGATGCGGACGTCAAGCTGATGCCGTACTCGCTGTACCAGGACACGCCCGACTGGATCTGGGAAAACTCGACGAGCCGGATGCTGATCTCAGACGACGGACATGGCTTTCTACTCGATTGTGGCTACCAGCGGGTCATCGACGGTGTGAAGAAGCTGATGACCGATGGCCTGGTCACAAAGGTCGACGGCATTTTTGTCACGCATTATCACGACGATCACACCAACATGGTGCAGGCCGCGTCCGAGGAATTCGACTGCCCGATCTATGCCACTACGGAGTACATCGAGATTCTGGAGAACCCCGGCGGTTACCACATGCCGGCCACGACTCACAACCCGATGAAAAACGTCAAGGGCATGAAAACCGGTGAGAAGCTCAAGTGGAAGGAGTACGAACTTGAATTTCATTTCTACCCAGGCCAGGCGATCTATCACGGAGCGCTGCTCGTTCAGCGTAATAAAGAAACGCCCGTTTTCTTTATTGGTGACGCGTTTTCTCCATCGGGCATTGATGACTACTGCCTGCTGAACCGCAATCTTGTCGGCGACGGGCTTGGCTATCTGCATTGTCTCGACATGGTGCGGGATCTTGGCCCGAAGTACTGGCTGATCAACGAGCACATTCCACACGTGTTCCGCTTCTCACCGAAGGAGCTGGACTATCTGGAGAGCAGCTATCGTAAACGGATCGAAATCCTGAACGAGTTACTGCCGTGGGATAACGCGAACTACGGAATCGATGAGCAATGGGCCGTCCTCTATCCGCGAGCGGTGGCTGCCAAAGAGGGTGAAATTGTCGACTTACAGTTGCGACTGACGAATCACTCATCCAACCCGCGACCCTTCATTTTAACTCTCAACAACGATCTACCTGGGTCTGAGATGTATGTGAAGTTGACGGTCGCTCCGCGCGAGACGGATGTGACGACTCTTCGAATCAAAGCGGGAAAGCCGGGCTTTCACGTGATCACTGTCGACATCAATTCGGACGGCATGCAATTCCGCGACTGGTGCGATGCGATGATCCGTGTCGAGTAACGAATGCATCGTCGAATTCAGTCGTAGCCAAATTCAGTACTTCCAAGTTTGGCTCAACCGCCCCGAAGGGCAACGCTGTGAAGCATTCTTGTAGCTGGATTCGCAAGAATTCAGGCGTTTTGGCGGTCCGGCTGAATTCTTGCGAATCCAGCTACTCCTGCGACCGCGGCTCTTGCGGCGAAAAAATGCTTCACAGCGTTGCCTTTCAGGGCTGCCGAGATCTCTTCCAAACGGTCTCTGGGGCGTTGCCCCAGGCTGATGTGTTGCGCCCCGTTGGGGCAGACACCAGACTTGGAACTACTGGAATTCGCAAGGCCTTGGACGACTCTTCAACGCTACAGCCCGTACTCTTTGATCTTGCGATACAGAGTGCGTTCACCAATCGCCAGTAGCCGTGCTGCTTCCTGCCGGTTCCCGCCGGTCAGTTCGAGCGACTTCTGAATGTAGTACCGCTCGACTTCGTCCATCGGGCGACCGAACAGAGAATCCGGTCCCGCAGCCGAAATCATTCCGCTGGCCGAACCGCCGCTGTCTTCATCATCTGTGAAACCGATCGCCGGGATGTCGTCCGGCAGGTCATCGACGTCCAGCACGCCGTCCATGTCCTGGACGAACATGCTCTCCAGTACATTACGGAGCTGCCGGATGTTGCCGTGCCAGTCATGCGCAATCAGTGACTGCCGAGCTGCGCGGGACACAGCGGGCTTTTCCCGCCCATAACTGTCCACTAGTTGTTCCAGGAAATGATCAATCAGCAGCGGCACGTCCATGCGACGTTCCCGCAACGGAGGCAGCATCTCCGACATTGAGAGTGAGCGGATTGCATGGGTCTGGCCGGGCCGGTTTCCGATGGGAATGTTGTCCATTGTCAGCGGCAACCCGGGCGAGTGGGAATTCGGTGGAAACGGACAAGCCCCAAACCGACGCAACGCGGCAAGCCATTGGGACCAAGCAAAACGACGGCATCCAGAAAGAGGATGCGACCCAGACAGTGCAATCAAAGGGGAAGGCGAGTCAGGTGGCGGCCTCATTTCAGGAAACGCTCACGCTGAAGGGACACACTGGCGGTGTCCTGAGCGTGGCTTTCAGCCCGGACGGTCAGCGGCTGGCCTCGGCGAGTTTTGAAACAGTCGGCAGCATTCTGGTGGTGGCCATGTTCGTCGTCCCGCCGGCCGCCGCGTACATGCTGACCGACCGGCTTTCGCACATGATCTGGCTGAGCGTTCTGCTGGGAGCGATGTCGGCCGTCATGGGCCATGTCGGGGCACTCGTCGTACCTGCGTGGTTCGGCTTTCAGAGCACAACAACCGCCGGAATGATGGCCGTCGCCGCGGGGCTGCTGCTGTTTGTCGCCGCGGCGTTCGGTCCGCGTCACGGAGTCATCGTGCGGGCCGTGCGACGACGACTGCTGTCCGCCAGCATTCCTGCTGATGACGTTGTCGCGCTGCTCTACCGGATCAACGAACGTGACCTCAATACGCGAGCGACGCTTCAGTGCCTGCAGGACGTTCTTCTGGCCGACCGGACTTCGTTGCGTCTCGTACTGTTCTGGCTGACGCGACAGAAGCAGATCGAACGCAGCGGCGACGTCTATCGGCTCACGCAGTCAGGACAGATGCATGCTCAGGGATTGGTGCGGTCGCATCGCCTGTGGGAGCAGTACCTCACTTCGTACGCGGGAATTGAGCCGGACCGTCTGCATGACAAAGCCGAGCGATTCGAGCACTTCACAGACCGGAAACTGCGCGACGAGCTGAGCACGGCAACCGACGCCCCATCGCTGGATCCACACGACAAGCCGATCCCGGCCGAGCGCACGGAGGGGACATGAAACAGCAGCGGCGCACACGCACGGAGGATTACCTCGCCGCCATCGAGAGCGTCTGCACGACGACCGGTCAGGAGCGCGCCAGCACAGGAGCCGTGGCCCGCGAGATTGGCGTCGCGACCGGCACCGCCAGCGCAGTGATGAAAGGTCTGGCTGAGGACGGGTTGATCGATCTGATCCCCTACGTCGGTGCCGCACTGACCAGGGAAGGTCGCGAACGCGCGCGGCGGCTGTTGTGGCGATACCAGTTACTCGAATTACTGCTCAGTCAGGTGTTGGGATTCGACTCCGCGGCAGCCACCAGCGAGGCCCGGACGCTTGAACGGGCGGCCTCGGTAACGCTGATCGAACGGATTGACCGTCACCTCGGCCGTCCCGCAGCAGACCAGCACGGTCACGCGATTCCCTGCGACGGTGGTTCATTGGCGGAATCGCCCGAGTGACTTTTCCGGTGAATCGGATTGTGGCGGGTGTTCGAGCAGCTTCGCCCGAAAAACTGGTGCTTTTGGCACATCAAAACCAGTGCCGCTGACGATGGTGACACTAGTCCCGCGGGATGTAGCGATGCGAACTGCAACATAACCCGCACCATCCTCACGGACCTATGCCAGAATGAATCACGATCATGTTAATCCATAAACTCTTCCCAGCCGGTCTCAGTGGCCTGGTTGCTGCAATCGGAGCTGTCACGGCGAGCCAGCCGATGGCCGCGCACGCGCAAGCCGCCGATCCGACTGAGGCAGCCACTTCCGCAGCCGTGGAAGCCACAGACCTGCCGGAAATCAAACTGGCCAGTGCCACCGCGGGATGGGTGCCGGGCGACGAATCCGGCCTGCACGTCTGCCCGTCCCGACCGGGGACACTGTTTCAGTGGAGCTATGGCAATTCGTTCAGCGGCGGACCCAATCTCGACGAACCGCTCGTCACGGACCGTCCGGACTTCACGGAAGCGTCAACGACGGTCGGCGACGGAGTGCTCCAGATCGAAGCCGGCTACACCTACACCTACGACCGGGAGGACGGGGAATCGACCCGTTCGCAGAGTCTGGGCGAGCCGCTGTTCCGTTACGGCATGTTCGCAGAATGGTTCGAGTGGCGTCTGGCGGTCTTTCCGGTCAGTGAGCGGGTTTCCAGCGGCGGAGCGCGCAACACCGACGACGGCGTCGAGGACATTTACTTCGGAGCCAAAATCGGACTCACCCCCCAGGAAGGCATCCTGCCGGAGATGTCACTCATCCCGCAGGCGACGATCCCCACCGGCAAGGACGTCTTCTCCGCCGATGAACTGCTACCGGGCGTCAACTGGATTTACGCCTGGGAAATCTCCGACGACGTCAGCATTGCCGGCAGCACGCAGTTCAACCGCGCGATCGACGATGCCACCGGCGGCGCCTACACCGAGTGGGCTCAGTCCGGAACGATGGCCGTGTCACTGACGGACGAGTGGGGCATGTATAACGAGTTCTTCGCACTCTTCCCGCACAGTGCGGACACGGCGATGCCCGAGTACTACTACAACGGCGGCTTCACGTACCTGCTGAGCAACGACATCCAGTGGGACATCCGCGGCGGTTACGGCCTTAACAGCAACGCCGACGACTACTTCTTCGGCACGGGTGTCTCCCTTCGATTCCATTGAGCAAACCACCTCGGCGTCCAGCAGGGCTTGGATCTGTGACTGCAACGTGTCAATCGTCAGGCTCTGAAAGTGGCCGTTGTCCGGCACGAATTCCTGACCGTTAAAACGGATCATCTCCCCCTGGGGATTGTCGATCCGCGGCGACGCCACCTCGTGCCCAGCATCCGCTTCCGCTGAAAGACGACTGCTTATCAGACGGCGTTCCTCAAAACCAAGTGGAAGGGTACGCCTGGTTCGCTGTCGCCCGCGCCAATGGACAGGAACAATCCAAACCAGCTCTTTCGAAAACAGCGAAGTACGGCACGGCTCACGACCTCCGGCGGGGCTTCGGTTTCCGCTGGTCCCGAAAGGTCATGCCGGCCGTGCTGAAGGAGCTGATGAGGCACGCGGACATCAAGACGACGATGGACTTCTACGTCGGAACCGAGGCCGA
>CAYSJO010000721.1:0-15613 GCA_964431285.1 uncultured Planctomycetaceae bacterium | reverse complement strand
CTGTTGAATGGTATGTCTGTAGGGCTCAGGTGCCCTTAAGGTGAGCTAAGCTCTGTTGCCGGCGCGGAAGACAAGGCTCTGACGGGGAGCAGCCTGAGAGCCGACGCCGATGCTCGAAGCAGGACCCGGAGTGGACGTTGGTTCGCTTCTGGGGACCTCCGGACGCTCGTGGCTGAATTCCTTGCGCCACTCGTCCAGCACCACCTGTTGAATGGGCCGGTTCAACCCGGTGTGTTCCACCTGAGACAATCGCGGTGCATCCGCCGTCGTCCTGTGGCTTGCCCGGCCGGCAACGGTCCAGATCGATCCCCAGGGTAAGCCACCACGCGGAGACCGAACCGCTCCGTGTGGCCTGTTAACATCACCAACCCAAGCGCCACCTATGTCCTGACCAAACCCAAACCCGTCGAAAATCAACACTCACCAATCGACAATCATCAATCAAATTCAACCACCGTGATGCGCTCCGGACTTTCGCACCCGTCGAAGATGTCGCCTGGCCTCACCAAAGTTCAGCCCACGTTGCCCTGCGTCCATACACCGTCGATCAGACGCCAGCAGTCAGCGTTGGGGTTCTCGTCCTGCAGCAGCGGCGGCAGGCGGTTCGGTCGAATGTTGTCGTAGGACTGCAGCATCGAGAAGCGGAAGATCGACTGGGGCATGCCAACTGCTGAGAATGTCGGGTGGCCCGTGGCCGGAAACGGTCCACCGTGATTCATGGCTGCAGACACGGCCACGCCCGTCGGCATCTTGTCGTTCAGAAGACGTCCGACTTTTGTACGCAGTGCCGGCGCCAACGCGTCGTACAGAGCGTCGTCGCTGCCGGTAGTGTCGGTGTAAACGCAGCCGGTTAGGTTACCTTCGAACGAATCGATGATCGCAGCTGCCTGATCGGCGTCCTGAGCAATGACGAACAGCGAGCCATTGCCGAACGCTTCGGCCTGAAGTTGTTCCGGCTTTTCCAGGAACGTGGCACCTTCGACTTTGAGCAGCGTGTTCTGATGTGAGATACCGGTGCCCCCGCCGGATTCGCCACCGGGCACGAGTTCAGCTCCCGATTGCTGCAGCGCCGCGAGTCCGGCCCCGAAACTTTTCTGCACGCCTTCACTGAGGAACGTTCCCACCGGTGCGTTTGCGAATCCCTGACCGACAGCCGCCACAAAAGCGTCTGTTGTTTCATTGGCCAGAAGCAGGACGAGACCCGGATTGGTGCAGAATTGACCTGTGCCCATCAGGCAGCTTCCCGTGAACTCGGCGGCCAGATCGTCAAGTCGTTCGGTAAGTGCGCCGGGTAGGATGACAACCGGGTTGATACTCGACAGTTCGAGGTAGATCGGCTTACCGGCCCGGTCGGCGGCTTCCTTCAGGACGAGACCGGCCGAGCGGGAGCCGGTGTAACCGGTGGCTGCGATCAGCGGATGACTGACCAGACGGGCACCGTCGTCGTGGCTCGTGCGGTAGATGAGCTGAACGAATCCAGGAGGCATCTCGGTGTACCCCGAATCTTAAAGAACAGCCTCGGCGAACAGCCGTGTTGTGCCCGGATGTGAAGAGTGGCCTTTGGCGATGACAGGATTTCCCGCAGCAACGGCTGACGCGAAATCGCTGCCCGCGACGCTGTTAAACGCGAACGGAAAATTGTTCGGGCCGAACACGACGGACAGACCGATTGGTCCGAACATCGATCGGATGCCGGCAGCGGTGTCGATTGTCGGGCAGGACCACGAACCGCTTCGAGCCGCGGCAGCGGCCTGTCGGAGCTGGTTCGTTGTACGTGGCAGTTCGACAGCCTTCAGCCGAGTTGGTGCCGGCAAAGCTGTTTCCTGATTGGCCATATCGACGAGCGCGTCCGTCCTCGCTTCGATCAACTCGGCATATCGATCCAGAAAACCAGCGAAGCGAGAGCCGGGCCAACCGCGCGTCGCTCGGGACGCTGCCGCGGCCGAATTGATCGCGGCCTCGATCTCATTCCACGGGCTGACCGGATAGTCGCCATCAATGGGCTCGCGGGTCGCAGGATTAACAGCAGTGAAGGTGCTTTGGCTGGCCGACGCCTGCCAATCGCCATTGATCAATATGGGCTGTGTCATGAGGAGTTCTTTTTCCGGTTGTCGCTTCGACGAAGTTTTTGTCTTCCGCTTGAATCACTGCTTCGGCGCTACCGCCCCGATGTATCGCTGCGTGCCAAGTTTTGGTCCGCCGACATTGGCGTATGGCGTACCATTTTTCGTCGCCAGGAAATCCGCGGTGTTTCGATCGGTCGAGACAAAGCTGAACGAGGCGACTCGCTGACGTCGAGTGCCCTCGACAGGCTCGCGGTGGATCAACTCACGTTCCCCGGATGCTACACTCGCGGGGTCCTGCCGATCGGACCAGTTCTGCTCCAGCGCGCCACTCGTAAGGACGAATTTGTCGAACAGTTTGTCGTGACCTTCAGTAGAAAACCCGTTCTCAATCACCAATTCAGGGCCGCACTTTGCAAACAGGTTGCGACAAAACGCCATCGATGTACCGGAGAACCCGCCTCCCGGCGTTGGCATGTGGCTGAAGGCGATGCCGGCTCGGGTGCACTCGTGAAAAGTCGTATTGGCAACCGTGAGATCCCACCAGCTCATCGCGCCTCCGGTCAGGTGTACGCCGACCGTGGCCTGGTCGATGACGTTTTCCCGTATCTCGACGTAGTTGCACCCACCGTCCAGTACGATACCGGCTTCCTGCGGACCGAACATGCGGCAGTTGCGAACGAAAGTCCGCATGGACTCGTTGTCGCCTTCGCCGTTCAGCCTGATCCCGACCGACGCTCCATTACCGGGTCGCAGGTCAAGCTTCTCCAGAGTCAGCTCGTCCCCGTTGAGGCCGCTGGCTCCTTGACCATGAACACCAATCTTGCTGTAACCGCTGATCTGAAGATCGTGGAATGTTGTCCCCGGAACCATTCCAGCAACTGCGATGGCAACGTCCTTGCCTGACGCGTCGATGTCGAAACCATCCAGCTTGAAATCCTCGACCGCAACCAGATTCACTACCGGTCCGCTGCCAGAACCCTTCAGTTTCGGTCGTGTCACACCATCCGCCACAAGGTGAATGCCCTTGGGGTAGTCCTCTTTCGAGTTGTCGATACTGATGGCGTCAAATGTCGTGCCACCGACGACAGTGACGTTGATCTTCTGCCGCCGACTGGCTCGGTCGTATGAGTTTTTGTTCTTCTTGAGGTTGGCAAACAGCTGCTGCAATGTCTGGAAGTCGCCTTCTGGACCGACTTTGATAATGAACCCAATGAAGTTTGAACCGGCCCCCGTATTGGCGGGCCCTGTCCCCGTGCCTCCACCACCAGACGTTTCGCCTCCCGTACCCTCACCGCTTTGAGTCGTTTCTGTGCCATCGCCTGGGTCGGTATCGCCGCCGGAAGTTGCCATGTAGATCCCACCGCCAATGGCCAGGATGGCAATCACAGCGCCGACGATCAACGGAACAGGCAGAGGTTTCTTTGCAGCACGGGCTGGAGTTGCACCGTCTGCGGCGGCCGGAACGAATGTCTGCGTCGGCGCCAGCGACGTCGCTGTTGCCTGACCGTCTGGTGTTCCCGGGACCGCCGCAGTCGGTGTTCCGCCCAGCAGACTCGGAAATTCGTCGTCATCATCTGAGACTGGGTCCGGAATGAGGCTGGGATCGAATCCGCCTGGAGGTCGATCGGCGACCGGTGCTGTGGCCTCAACTGGTGACGTGTCCCCTGCAGAAGCCGGACGCGGGTCTTCGTCAGCCTCTAGAGGTTCGGCGGTTGGAACGGTCTCGGTCTGGCTCGGAACGAACGGCGCCGCGGGAGCGGCACTTTCTGTCGGCGCATTCGGGGACCACCCGCCAGTCGAAACGGGTGGCTCGGCGGCCGCGAACTGCGGCACAGCTTCTGGCGGTTCTGATTCGACAGCAATGGGCTTGGCAACCGGAATTTCAACTGCGTCGGTTGGAATCGCTGGCTCGGCAGGAACAGGTTCAGCGGCGACTGGGATTGCTGGTGCTGCTTCCGTCGGGACGACCGCTTCGGCCGAAATGACTGCGGCCACCGGGACATCTGGTTGCACGGGCTCGGCCACAGCGGGAACGGCGTCGGGCACGGCTGGTGTCGCGACAGGAATTTCCGGTACGGCATCGGCGACAACCGGTGCGGGCGTAGCGACAGGTGTTGGAGTGAATGGCGCTGCCACTGGTGATGGGGCGGGCGCTGCGGGTGCAACCGGCGAGGCAGGAGCGACGGGCGCGGCGGCAGGTGTGGCTGGCGCCGTTGCAGCTTGCGGAGTATCGCCACCGAGCCCTGCCAGAAACGCATTGAATCCGGCATCACCAGATTGCGCCGCGGCCGGAGCCGGAGCGGCAGCACTCGCAACAGGAACGACTGGTGTTGCAGGTGGAGCGATCGGTGCCGTTGGAGCGGGAGTGAAATCAGGAGTCACAGGTATTGCCGCGGGTGCGGCCACAGAATCAGCGGCGGGCACGGCCTGGGCGACCGGCAGAGCTGCCGTCAGTTCAGACCCGGATGCATCGGATTGACCGGCTGCCCCCGAGTCATCGCGGGTATTGCGGGCGTTCCAGTCGGCTCCTGCATACTGCGTCAACCACTGCAGCAGCGCATCGGCCACTTCCTTCATTGACTGGTGCCGGTCGTCCACCGGTTTGGCCATTAGCTTCTTAACGATCACCACCAGCGCGCGGCCTGCATCGGTCTGATCCACCTCTGCCCGACTTTCACCAACCTCTGGTGGTTCCTTGACCTGATGCCACATCAATCGTTGCGTCAGTGTGCCTTCCCGAAACGGCGGGTGTCCGGTCAGGGCGAAGTACATCGTGCAGCCGAGCGCATAAATGTCGGCCCGGTGATCGACGCTGTGGCTGTCCAGTGCCTGCTCGGGCGCGAGGTAGTCGGCAGTGCCCAGAACCTTTTCATCGTGTGCCACCGTCAGCGGCGCGCTTGATCCGTCGGCGGGTTCGTTGAATCGGGCGAGCCCCAGGTCGAGCACTTTGACCACGCCACTCAAATCGACCAGTAGGTTGCCTGGCTTCACATCGCGGTGGACAAGCCCCGACTTGTGAGCGCTGTCGAGCCCCAGCGCAGCCTGACGAAAGTATTCCGCAGTATTCTCGATGCTCAGAACACCGTGGTCCTTGACGATGTCCTGAATGCTCTGGCCCTTGACATACTCCATGACCAGAAAGTGAATCTCGCGGTCGCCGTCCAGCTCATGGTCGATGTCGTAGGCTCGGACAATATTCGGATGATCCAGCGACGCCACTGCTCGAGCTTCACGATGAAACCGCTCCAGATACGACGAGTCGTTGACTCGCTTCATGGGCAGCACTTTGATGGCACAGCGACGGCGCATCAGCTGGTGCTCAGCCAGATACACTGAACTCATTCCGCCTTTGCCGAGCAGTTCCATCAACTTGTATTTGCCCAGCGTGAAGCCTTTGTGCTTACCCAGCAGCAGCTTGTTCGTCTGCCACTGAGTGAGCGGCCCGTGTTCGACCAGCCAGGCGGACACGGCGGCGGAATCGGTCATATCCACCTCGGCCCGCTGCATCTTCTCGATCAGGGGCTGCAGGCGGCTGTGTTCAATCAGCCCGCTCTGCTGAATGAGGTTGAAGAACGATTCCGCAGTAAGTTTCGGCATGAGACTGCGTGGCCAATGTCTGACTATTGAGCCCGGCTCCGAATTCCGAATTCGGGGCCGAAGACCGGGTGATGTGTGGAAAGAGAGATGTGAACAACCGGCTGGCTTCCTGGCGGTCACGGGGTGAGCCCGAATACCAGACACGCGAAGCGGCGTCGTTCGTGACCTGAGTTCGCAACACCTGAGTGACTCTCAACCGGTTATATGGCCTGCAGTTAAACTATCAGCCGTGTCCGAGACGTGCCACCATTGCTCTACCAGGAATTTCTGATGCGACGGTTGAGACTGTTTGCATTCTGGCCCGGAACGCTACGGGACAGCCTGGACCGGAATGCCGGGCGACGACGCATCCACTGAATTTGATCCGATACCCGCCGGAGCTACACTGGCCGGTTCTCGCTGCCGAACCGGATCATTAAGGAAGCCTCATGTCGTCTCAGCCAGCATCAGATTCTGAAGGGTACGAACTGGACCCTGTGTTTCTAAATTCGCGACGCGAAGCTCTGGCAATTCTGCTCGTGTGGTTCGTGTGCCTGCTGTGGGCCGTGCCGGTGTCGTACATGCTCGGTTACGGCCGCGATGTGACGCCCGAAAACGTGTCAACTGTGATGGGCATCCCCACCTGGACCTTCTGGGGCATTCTGGTTCCCTGGCTGGCCGCGGATGTCGCGACGACATGGCTGTGCTTTATGTTCATCAAGGACGACGACCTGGGACAGGCCGAAGACGAACTTCCCGTCAACGAAGCAGCGGCTGATGGGGGGAACACCTGATGCTGACTTATTCCGCTGTGCTGGCCGAGGGTTCGAACGCCGCACTTGTAACATTCATGATCTACACGCTGGCCGTGTTCGGACTGGCCGCACTTTCGAATCAGCTCCTGAAATCGAAGAGTTTTCTGTCGGAATACTTTCTCGGCAGCCGCAGTCTGGGCGTCTGGGCGTTTGCTCTGACCTTCGCGGCCACAAGTTCGTCGGGCGGATCGTTCACCGGTTTTCCGTCGAAGATTTACACGCACGGCTGGATCCTCGCGTTATGGATCGGCAGCTACATGGTGGTTCCCATCTGCACCATGGGAATGCTTGGCAAGCGGCTGAATCAGGTCGCGCGCCTGTCGGGTTCGATCACCGTTCCGGACGTGCTGCGCGACCGTTTCAACAGCCAGCGGTTCGGGTTGATGGCGGTCGTCCTGATCGTCTTTTTCATGAGCTTTAACCTGGTGGCCCAGTTCAAGGCCGGAGCCCTGATCCTCAAAGTGCTGCTTAAGGACGTCGATCTGTTCCACAGCGTCTCGGCTTCCGCCGGACAGTGGATGTCTGGTATCGACTTCCTGGGCAATGACCCGGGTTATCTGGTCTGCCTGCTGTTTTTCGGCGTCGCAGTCATCATCTACACGACTTACGGCGGCTTTCACGCGGTCGTATGGACCGACGTGATGCAGGGCGTCGTGATGGTGGTTGGCGTGCTGATTCTGCTGCCGCTGGCACTCAATGCTGCCGGAGGCCTTGAGAACGCCACGAAAGACCTGGCGGCGATGACACCGCCGCGTCGCGGCCTGGCGACCGTGCATATCGATGAACCGATGGCACAACCGTTGCAGGTGACTCGCGAAACGTGGCTGCGCATGGAAAATGACGAGACTGACCTCGATCGAGTTTTCCGTGTCGCGAAACCTTTCTCCGTTGCCGCCGCCGCGAGTGATGTCTACGCCGTCGAGTTACTTGAGATCACGACACCGGCCGAGATCAAGCGTATCCTGGCGGGCACAGTGCCGGCGGAGTTCGATGCGCGCCTGTCGGTCTCCGTCTTTCAGGGCTCCGACGAGAGCTTTGGAGTTGTCACTGTCGACACGACCGCTGGATCAGTGCCGGCGGTGTTTCATCGCGGTGACGTTGTGGTCGTCGACACTGAAGACGGCAAACGAAGTTTTGTTGTTGCCGTCGATACGCCGGTGGATGGAAGCTCAGTTAAGTTGACGGTGACAGAGCCGACAGTCCTCGCCGCGACCGGAACGACGATTGATGTCACTGCAACCGATCTCGCGATCAAGTCCGTCTCGTACAAGTACGGCGCGGACAAGCCGGGCGTTTACGTGTCCGGTCCTGCACCCTCACCAAACAACGACGCAGGTTTCCTCGCCCTTAGCATCGCGGTCTCGTTCTTCTTCATGTGGGCCATCTCCGGGGCTGGCCAGCCCAGCAACATGGTCCGGCTGATGGCGTTCAAAGACAGCAAGACGCTCAAGCGATCCATCTTTACCGTCGCGGTCTACTACACGGCGATCTATCTCCCGCTCGTTTTCATCTTTGTCTGTGCCCGCGTCATCATGCCGGGAATGGAAGCCGAGCCTGATCGCATTATGCCGGAGATCGCGGTTTTTCTCACGAACAACGTCGGAGCCGCCTGGCTGGGAGGTCTGCTGATCGCCGCGCCGTTTGCCGCGGTGATGTCAACGGTCGACAGTTTTCTGCTGATGATTTCGTCGGCCATGGTGCGCGACATCTACCAGCGGAACATGAATCCGGAAGCGGAAGAGAAGACCATTAAGTATCTGAGTTACCTGTGCACCATGCTGGTCGGCTCGATCGCGATGGTGGTTGCCATCAACCCACCGGACTTTCTGCAGGACATCATTGTCTATGTCGGTAGCGGACTGGCTGCGTGTTTCCTGGCGCCGGTTGTCTTCATGCTGTACTGGCCACGAGCGACCGAGACCGGATGCATTGCCGGCATGATGTCTGGCTTTGGTGCCCACTTCGGAATGTATCTGACCGGCATGTTTGTGAATGGTTCGTTCTTCCAGCCGTATCAGCTCTTTAACTTCAATCCGATCATCGTCGGACTGTTTGTGTCGTTTCTCGTGACCTACCTGGCGACTCGGGCAAGTGCGCCGCCGCCGGAAGAGCTGGTACGTAAGTACTTCTACCGCAAGGTGAGTGAGGCGAAGTCCTGACACCCGGTTTCCGCCAATCAGACTGGTTTCGACACGGATCATGGGAACGCGGAGAAGAGAGAACATCGTGATCAGTCGGCTTCAGCCGACTCCTGATTACCACCGGCTTTTAGCCGGTGGCAAACATGAAAGCCGACTGAGCCCGTGTTGACCGCTGAAAACGATACAGTCGGGAATCAGCTCGTTCCCTATTTAGGAAAACTCCTGACCGGAGACGCGAATGGCTCTGCTGAACATGTCTCGGAGTTCCCGCAGCATCGGCTGCTTCTTCGCGATCTTTGCGACCTTCTGTTTTCAGTCTGGTACGTCCGCACAGACACCGGCAGACAAACCCTCGCTCGGTGACGAACTGCCGCGGATTGCAGCGACCGAGCCTGACAAGGCCCTCGAAACATTCAGCGTGCAGCAGGGATTTCGCCTGGAACTTGTGGCCAGCGAGCCGCAGGTCAGCGACCCCGTCGACGCGTGTTTCGACGAACACGGCCGGATGTTCGTTGCCGAAATGCACGGGTACCCGTTTTCACAGGAGCCAACACGGCTCAATCCCAGGGGCGGAGGAAAACCGGACGCCGGCATCATTCGTCTTTTGGAAGATATCGATGGTGACGGCCGCATGGATGTCAGCGTGAAGTTTGCTGACGGCATTCGCTGGCCGACGTCGGTGTGCTGCTGGAATGGCGGCGTCTTCGTGCTGGCTCCCCCGCGAATCTGGTACTTCAAAGATACCGACGGCGACAATGTTGCTGACGTGAGAGAAGTCGTCGTCGATGGCTTCAGCCGCGCCAACGTGCAGGGCGTTGCCAACAACCTGAAATGGGGACTCGACAACCGTATTTATGGTGCCGGAGGTCGCAACCGGTCGACGCTGAAACAGGACGACAGCGACGTGCTGAAAGTGGGATCAAACGACTTCAGCTTTGATCCCCGCACGTTGGTATTTCGTGCGGAAACCGGCGGCCGGCAGTTCGGGCACTCGTTCGACGACTGGGGCAACCGGTTCGTTTGTACCAACAGCAATCACATTCAGCACATCGTGTTTCCCTACGACGCACTGTCCCGCAACCCACACTATGCAGTCAGTGGTTCGATTCGCAGCATCGCGAAAGAAGGCGCAGCCGCTCCTGTCTTCCGACGCAGCTCAGCCGAACCGTGGCGGATCGTCCGCACACGTCGTCGTGTCGCCGACCCGAAGTACGCCCGGCTGCCAGCGACAGAGCGTGTGCCCATCGGATTTTTCACATCCGCAACCGGAGTCACTGTGTATCGCGGCGCGGCCTGGCCAGAGGAATATCGCGGACAGGTCCTGATCGGAGACGTGGGTGGCAATCTCGTCCATCGCAAGCGACTGGATCCGAGCGGCGCGTCGTTTGTCGCGACACGCACGGACGAGAAAGTCGAGTTCATTGCCTCGACGGACAACTGGTTCCGCCCGACCAACTTCGTGAACGCGCCGGATGGGACGCTGTACGTGCTCGACATGTACCGTGAAACGATCGAGCACCCGTATTCAATACCGGACGACATCAAGGAGTTTCTGCGTCTGGAAAGTGGCGACAACCGCGGCCGCATCTACCGACTCCTTGGCCCAAACGGACGGCGTCTAAACGTCGAATCACTTGGTGGATTGTCGACGGCCGAACTGGTTACCAAGTTGGAGTCCTCGAATGTCTGGACGCGCGAAACCTCGCACCGTTTGCTCATCGAACGACAGGACAACGTTGCCGTCCAACCGTTGCAGAAGCTCGTGCGAGATTCAGACAGCGAGCTGGGTCGGACGCATGCGGCGTACGTTCTGCACAGTTTGAATGCACTGGCGACCGACGATGTTCTGCACGGAATCGCGGCATCCGAAAATCGCGTTCGCGAGCATGCCGTTCGGATCGCCGCCACGTTTCTGCCGGATGATGCCGCGGTCAGCAAAGCACTCTTGAAGCTGACGGGTGATCTCGATCAGCGGGTTCTGTTTCAGCTGGCGATGACGCTTGGTCACGCTTCACCGGAATCAGCGGCCCCGGCACTGCTGCAATTGCTGCAGCGGTCGAATGTATCGGCGGATGTCCGTTCCGCGGCAATAACCTCGATCGACCCGTCTGCCGACCTGGTGCTGATCGAGACCTTCAAGGACGGCAAGATTATTGCGGCCGGCAACCGAAACGGATGGCTCACAACGCTCGTCAGCATGGTGGCGTCACGACGCGATACATCTTCGTTGCTCAGCGTCCTGGCAAGGCTGTCTGCGAGTGGACTCCCGGCAACGACGCAGGGGTCGATTCTGTTGGCTGCCGACAATGCACTGCGTCGCCGAGGTGCCCGATTGCGAACCACACTGGCGGACCCGCAAGCGGTATCTGTTCGGCTGCAACTGGCCGCAATCCTGTCGCAGGCTGTGGTCAGCGTGATCGACGACTCACGTCCGGAAAGTGAACGCAGACTGTCGATCCTACTGCTGCAACTTTCGGATGAAGACACAGCCGTTGAAGTTCTGAGTGAGTTGTTGTCCCCGACCGTTCCTCAATCGTTGCAACTGGCCGCCGTCGCTTCTCTGGCCGGGCACGGGACGACAAAGGCCGCTCCGATACTGATCGAGCACTGGCGAGGTTTCAGTCCGAAGGTGCGAACGGAGGTCGTTGACGTGCTGACATCCAATGTGCCTTTCGCAGGCGCGTTGCTGGAAGCCATTGGAGACGGTCAGGTCCGATCTGCGGAGTTGAGTCGCGAGCGTAAGCAACTGCTGCTGAACCATCCGAACACAAAGCTTCGTGATCGCGCGAAGAAGCAGTTTGCTGCCGAGGTGAACTCGGATCGGGCAGCTGTCGTGAAGAGCTTTCAGTCGGCGCTGGATCTAGAGATTGATATCGAGAGAGGCCGCGCCCTGTTCATTAAGAAATGCTCGGTTTGCCACAGAGTTGGAACCGAAGGCAAGCAGGTTGGGCCGGACATCGTTTCCGTGACGAACAAGTCGGCGGCCGATCTGCTGCTGGCGATTCTCGATCCCAACCGCGAGGCTCAACCCAACTTCAACGTTTACACCGTTGTGACCGAGGCCGGACGTGTGTTTAACGGGATCATCGTGGCCGAATCCGCCAGCAGCATCACGCTGCGTCGTGCCGAAGGGAAAGAAGACGCGATCTCGCGAGCCGACATCGCGCAGCTCCTCTCGACCGGCAAATCACTGATGCCCGAGGGACTGGAGAAGGATCTGTCGAAACAGCAGATCGCCGACGCGATCGCGTTCATTCGTTCCTTGCGCCAGGCAAAGCCCAGGTAAGTATCACGCGGGACAACGGAGCTGATCACGTACTACCCAACCAACTCGTGCTCCACGAGGTCTTCCAGCGTTTCCGGCTTGCGAACAACCTTGTACGATTCGCCGTCAATCAAAATCTCGGCGCCTCGGGGACGCGAATTATAGTTGTTACTCATGACTGTGCCGTAGGCTCCGGCGCTGAATGTCGAAAGCACGTCGCCACGTGCGACTGGTGGCAGATAGCGGTCCTTCGCGAAGTAGTCGCACGATTCACAGATCGGCCCCACAACGTCGGCGGACTCGCAGCCCTCGGGCGCAGATTCGGCGTCATCGGGCATCGCAACGGCGGGCTTCACCGGCCAGACACGATGGAACGAGTCGTAAATCGCCGGTCGAGCCAGGTCGTTCATGCCGCCATCCTGAATGATGAACAGCTTGCCCCCTTCGCGCTTCGTATAGACGACACGGGTCAGCAGGATGCCCGAGTTGCCCGCGATGAAGCGGCCGGGTTCCAGGGCCAGTCGACAGCCGGCTTCCTTCACGGCGGGCACAATCACTTTCGCGTACTCAGCGGCGTCCAAACCCTCATCGTGCCTGTAATTGATGGCGAAACCACCACCGAGGTTGATCCAACTGATCTCGTGCCCTTTGGATCGATACTCACGCACGACTTCGATCGCCTTTGCGCCGGCGCGTTCATACGGCTCGGTGCTGTGAATCGGGGAACCCAGGTGCATATGAATCCCACTGAGCTGCAGGTGCGGATTCGTGAGCACTTTGTCAGCCAGGTGTCCGGCACGCTCGATATCCATGCCGAACTTGTTGCCCTTCTTGCCGGTCGTCGTCTTGCTGTGAGTCTTCGCGTCGATGTCTGGATTCAGCCGTAAGGCGACGCGTCCCACCGTGTTCATCGACTCCGCGATCGCACCGATCGCGTCGAGTTCGGCTTCGCTCTCGACGTCGAACTTCAGAATGTCGCATTCCAGTGCGAACCGGATCTCATCGTCCGTCTTGCCGACACCGGCAAAGACGACGTTCTTTGTGTCGGCTCCCGCCTGTTTGACTCGAAACAGCTCGCCGCCTGACACCACATCGAAACTTGCACCCGCATCGCTCATCAGCTTCAGAATGCTGAGATTCGAATTGGCTTTGACTGAGTAACAGATGACCGGATCGACTTCCGTGAACGCCGTCTGAATCTGGCTGAGCTGATGCAGAAACTGGGCCTTCGAATACACCCATGTCGGCGTTCCGAATTCCTCGGCCAGGCTGGCAACGGCGACGTCCTCACAAAACAGTTGCCCATCTCGATACTGAAATGCATTCATGGTTCGTGTCTCCAATCTGCTGCGCTTACTGAGTATTCGACTTGTTTCGCACCATCTGAACGATGCCCCAGATGACGAGTCCGCCGCCGAGCGCCGCGATTGCACCGCCACTATCGGTTCCTCGGAGAGCAATCTTGCCGCTCAGGCCGCCGATGATGAATGCAATGCCGATAATGATGTTCCACATGGCGGTCTCCGGGATGAATCGTTTCTACGTCCGGTGTTTCGCGAGCAACTCAGCGATCTGCACTGCGTTCGTTGCGGCGCCTTTGCGGAGGTTGTCGCTGACACACCAGAAACTCAAGCCGTTCGGGTGTGAGATGTCCTTGCGGATGCGGCCCAGGAACACGCCATCATCGCCGTCGCAAGTGCTCGGCATGGGGTATTGGCTGGCGTCCAGATCATCGACCACGGTGATGCCGGGGAATGCATCGAACATTTCGCGAGCCTCTTCAGGAGAGACCGGCCGTTCCGTCTCGACGGTGATGGCTTCGCTGTGGCAGTTCGAGACTGGAATTCGCACGCAGGTCGGATTCACGAGGACCGACTCGTCACCGAGGATCTTGCGTGTCTCGTAAACCATCTTCATTTCTTCGCTGGTGTAACCGTCTTCCTTGTGGCTGCCGATCTGCGGGATGGCGTTGAACGCGATCGGATACTTGAACGCTGAGTAGTTGTAGTCCTCACCAGCAAGTGCCGCCTTTGATCCTTCTGTCAGTTCTGTGCAACCCTGCAGTCCGGCACCGCTTGTTGCCTGATACGTAGACACGATGACTCGTTTCACTTTCGCTGCGTCGTGTAACGGCTTGAGTGCGACGACCATCTGCGTGGTCGAGCAGTTGGGACTCGCAATGATGCCTTGGGCATTCAGTGCGGCTTCCGGGTTGATCTCCGGAACGACCAGGGCAACCTCGGGATTCATCCGCCAGTAACCGGACTCATCGATCACCTGCGCCCCCGCGGTGACCGCGTGGGGTAGAAACTCGGCGGCGGTGTCGTCAGGCGTGCTGGCGATGACCAGTTCGACGCCTGTGAATGACTCGGCCGTCAGTTCCTCTACGGTGATTTCCTGGCCCTTAAGCGTGACTTTGGAACCGGCCGAGCGAGCGGAAGCAAGCAGTCGAAACTGCTTCGCCGGAAAGTCGCGAGTTTCCAGCAGTTCGAGGATGATTCGTCCAACGGCACCGGTTGCTCCAATGATGGCCACAGTTTCAAACACGGGATGAGTCCTGAGATTCCTTGAGGGGAGACGGCTGAAATGAATGATGATTGTCGATTGGTGAGTGTTGATTTGCGAAGTGAAAGCGATCTGCGGGATCCCTACCCTTGCATATCATGACCCGTCCTGAACATCGACAATCGCTACTCGTCAATCGACAATCATCAATCAAACTAACCGACTCAAAACGACTGCTGTCGGTTCAGACCGAATCGTTGACGACTTCGCACGGGACCTTGCGGGCGATGCGTTTCATGAGTCCTTTCAGAACTTTGCCCGGCCCAATTTCATAGAACTGATCCACTCCGTCATCGAGCAGGCGTCGGACAGACTTCTCCCAGAGTACGGGATTCTGAACCTGCTTCACGAGAATCTCTCGGATTTCGGCGGGATCGCTGTGTGGCTCCGCATCGACATTTGAGACAACCGGGATGCGCGGCGATTGAATGTCGACCGTCTCCAGCACGGCGGCGAGTTCCTCAACAGCCGACTGCATGATTTCAGTATGAAACGCCCCGGCCACGGCCAGTTGCACGCCCCGGCCACCGGCTGCTTCGATCGCCTGCAGTCCCTGCTCACAGGCAGACTTGTGCCCCGACAGAACAATGTTGCCCGGGCACAGGTAGTTGGCGATCCACAGGCCATCGATCTCGGCCGCGAGTTTCTCGACGTCTTCTTCGCTCATAAGCAAAGCGCTGACCATTCCAGAAGGAGTCGCGTCGGAAGCCGCCTGCATCGCTTTGCCTCGTGTGCGCACAACACGAAGCCCGTCCTCGAACGACATAGCTCCTGCAAAAGTTAGAGCCGTGTATTCCCCCAGACTCAGACCGGCCGCCGTGGCACACTGGTCGACAACGTCCGGTTTGTCGGCTTTGAGCATTTCCAGTGCAGCGAGACTCGACACGAACAGGGCCGGCTGGCTGATGTCGGTCTTGTCGAGTTCTTCCTGCGGACCGTTGATGCACAACCCGGCGAGATCGAAGCCGAGCACGTCGTTGGCGCGGTCAAAGAGGTCCTTGGCCGCCGGATATTTCTCGACGATCGTCTGGCACATACCGGCGTGCTGAGCGCCTTGACCGGGAAATAGAAATGCTGTTGTCACGAGAAACTTCCCTAAGCAACTGAAGAAACCTGTGCAGTACAAGCCCGAAGCGGCACAGAGGGAACGCCGCCGAGAAGGTAACAAGCGTTAGCATAGGGGAC
>CAYSJO010000720.1:0-6254 GCA_964431285.1 uncultured Planctomycetaceae bacterium | reverse complement strand
GGATCAACTCCCGGCCCATGTCCGCCGTCTCCCCCGAGTCCGCCAGTTCGTCAACGCCAAGCTGATCCTCAACGGATTCCGTATCCTCAAAAACAAAAACCAGTTACAGCTCCAAGCCCCATGAATAAAGTTCCACGCGGGAGAGGGCCATGGAGAGGGGCATTGTACACCGGAGCCAACCCCGGGCAATCGGCGGCGCCATGGCTCGCGCGTCGCGACTCCCTTCGAGTTCCGGCCGCATCCAGCCTCATATTGTTGACTTACTGGCAGTGTGCCATATTTCGACCGCGCACCCACGACTTCGCAATCGAAACGGGAACGATGAAATACGTTCTGGTCATCCCTGATGGAGCCGCTGACGAACCGCAGCCGACGCTTGGCGGACAGACACCGTTTCAAGCTGCGAACACTCCGCACATGGACGCGGTTGTGCAGGCCGGTGTTGTCGGTCGAGCGAATCACGTCCCGGACAGCATGCCGTCCGGCAGCGACGTCGGCACCATGAGTCTGTTCGGTTACGACCCGCTGCAATTTCACACGGGAAGAGCCCCACTTGAGGCCGCCGCTCAGGGACTTGACCTGGGCAAAAATGACTGGGCAGTGCGGTGTAATCTGGTCACGATCGCCGACGGTCGTATGAAAAGCTTCACGGCCGAGCAGGTGCCGAACGAAGTGGCAGCTCAGCTTATGCTGCGACTGCAGAAGAACCAGTGCGGCAGTCCTCACTGGAAGTACTTCGCGGGAATCAGCTATCGAAATCTGCTCATCTACCGTGCGCGTGACGGCGAGGCACCCTTCACGGACGACACGACGTCAACGCCTCCACACGACATCACGGACCAAGAAGTCGCGCAGTACCTTCCAACCGGGCCTGGCTCCGAACACCTGCGCGAGTTGATGGACCGAAGTATTCCGCTGTTTGCGACGGAAGACTGCAATCTGGCCCGAGGAGACGCGGCTGCGACACAGACCTGGCTATGGGGACTCGGGCGTCGCCCTTCCCTGACTCCGTTCGAAGAACGCTTTGGCGTTCGCAGCGCGGTCATCACAGCGGTTGACCTGCTGCGTGGCATTGGTCGACTGCTCGGCTGGGACGTGATCAAAGTCGATGGAGCGACCGGATATCTCGACACCGACTACGCGGCGAAAGGCCGAGCCGCGATCGAAACCCTGCAGACTCACGATCTGGTCGTAGTCCATGTCGAGGCCAGTGACGAAGCCTCACACGAAGGCAACGTACAGGCCAAAATCGAGGCTCTGCAACGCATCGATGCGGACATCGTCGGTCCCATACACGACTGGCTCCGGCAGCAGGGCGACTATCGGCTGCTGCTATCCCCAGACCATCCGACGTTCCTGCGCACGAAAACGCACAGTCACGGATACGTCCCGATCGCGGCGTGTGGGACGGGAATTACCGCCGACCTGGCTGATAAGTACGACGACGTAACGGCAGGCGCCTCTGACCTGGTCTTCGATCCAGGTTGCGAGCTGATGCCCTGGTTCCTCGCCTGATTGAACAGTGTTTGCGTTCCGATTCGTGCGAGCTATATTCCCGTCGGCCCCGACGGAAACGTCACGGTCCGGAGAGATGGCAGAGTGGCCGATTGCGCGGCATTGCTAATGCCGTGTGCCCCGAAAGGGGAACCGCGTGTTCGAATCCCGCTCTCTCCGTTACACTCATCGCCCTCGCAAGTGCTTGAAAGCAAGTTACTTGCGAGGGCGATTGTCGTTTGGCATTGCCGGCTGGGAGAATCAGAAATTACCAACATTGTGGCCATCCGCGTGCTGAATCAGTCGGCCGAGTGTCTCCGTGTCGATGTCGCGTGAAATCAGTCGAACAGCACCGTCGGCCATCAGGGCCAGGAACTGCTCCGCCAGCAACGCGTGAACCGTTTCCGGACTGGACGGATCGAATTCGACTCCACCTGGCTTCGTCCACACGTCGGCTGATTCCGGACCAACGACTACTGCCAGAAACGTGTTGGAACTGCCGTCCTTAATGTTCCGAAAACTCGGAGCAACCGTTCCGTCCCCGAATGGTGTACCAGCGCCTGTGAAGACGTGGACCGAAGTCATTCCTGCTTCGTCAACGCCCTCGAACTTGAACACATCCGGCATTCCGGCAATCAGCGTTTTGTTGTGATCGCTGTCCCATGGTTCATCGAGTTTGAACTGCTCATAGAGATCCAGTTGATCCAGGAACGGCAGCAGGTGAACTCGCCAGCTCAGGCCCGGCTTCGGTTCCTGGTTGCGTCCACCCGGCCCGCTGGCTCGTGGAAACGTGCCGTACACGTCGTGATAGTTGTGGAAGGCCAGGCCAATCTGCTTCAAGCTGTTCTTGAGCTGACTGCGCCGGGCCGCGTCACGCGCCTCTCTCACTGACGCCCCCAACTGTTCGAACTGCGGCTGCAGCGAAGTAATCAATGTCGCGTAGTCATCTGGCACGGGGATGTCATAGACGACCGTTGCCTCCTGCTGTTCGAGTGTTGCACTTGCCAATAGTCGCCCAAGATGCTGGCCCAGATCAGTCAGGAGCGGGTTGCTGAGCGGTCCCGGTTGGCTCAGCGCTTCCAACTGCTTTCGCTGCATCACCAGTTGTCCGTCCATGATTCTTCGCAGATCGTCTGCGGCGGAATTGTCGATCGCAGTCAGTTCCCACCTCATCAGCGAATCTCCTGGACTTCCGCTCGCGTTCAGCAGTATGGCAGCAGCGCTGAGTTCACTTAACGGCGCGAGAAACGGCACCATTCCAGTTGTGGTCTTCAGCAGGTCCTGCTCGGAATCGAGAGCCACCGCGAAAAGCACATCGCTGGACCCGGCATGCATCTGCAGTCGGCTGCGGATTTCACTCTTTCCGGAACTGGCATTCAGCATCTTCAGCAGCGTTTGTTCGGCACCCGCCACCACCGTCCGCTGATCGGGAAAGGCAACGGCGTACCCGTCCATGATCTGGTAAGAATGTTCGCCCGAAGACCCGTTTTGTGCCGAACCGAATTTCTCAGATAGGGCCGAGACAACCGAACTCAGATCAACGACTTCGTTGAATCGGGCGACAAATGCCGGCATAGACTGGCTGGGGCGTGGACGGCGTCTTCGACTGCGCCACGGCGGGTTCTCGATGATCTCCGAATCCTGGTGGCGAATCATGCGTGAGAGATCGGCGGGATCCACATCGGCCGTCAGCCAGTGGACGGTCCCGTCCGCGTTCAGGGCAATAAACCCGCCTCGGCTGAGAGTTCCGAAAGACGCGATCGGGTTAGCTGCGACAAGCGTGAGCCCACCAGGCTTCGTCCACACATCGGCCCGGTCGGGGCCCGCCTCCACGGCAAGAAACGTGTTCGACGTCCCATCAATAAAATCGCGGATTCGTGTGGGTCGGGGGTCGTCATGAAACGGAACGTCTTTTCCAGCAAAAACGTGAATCGACGTCTGCCCCTTTGCGTCGACGCCGTGTGATCGGAACACGTCCGGCATCTGATCGACCAGCCGTCGATTGTGTTCGCTGTCCCAGGGTTCTGTCAGCTTGAACTGTTCGTACAAATCCGTCTGGTCGAGATACGGCAGCAGATGAACTCGCCAGCTGAGTCCGGAATTCTCCTGCGTTTTCGGCTCTCCCGGTCCGTCGTGACGGGGGAACGCGCGATGAACGTCGTGATAGTTATGAAATGCAAGCCCAATGCGTTTCAGCTGCTCGAGCTGTTGGCGGTCGCCGGGATCCCGTTCGGCCGGCCTTACAAAACCCATGCCTTCCAGCCAGCTCCGATCAAAGAGATATGTCAACTCATCGACCGAGGTCAGGTCGACGCCAGCTCTTGTGGACAGTTCGGCGATGTATTCGTCAAAGTCGTCGGCTCCGACACCCGAACTGATCACGTTCGTTCCGAATGAGGACTTGATCATCCTTTGAGGATGCAGCATCAGCGCCGCGATGACATCACTCGAGATATACGACAGTTCGGCAGACTCACCGCTGGGCTTCGTTCGCGGTGTCGTCAGCGGCGGAAACCGGTTTCGACTGTGCGACGGCGGGATGATCAGAAGTGGCGTCGGAATCGGGGGCGTCACCGCATCCGAGTGCAAAATGCAGCAAAAAGATTGACAGCAACATTGTTCCGTTCTAGCGACGCATACGAGGCTCCGATATCAGCATTCAAATAAGGGACAGTTCTACTGTTTGCAGGCAGGCGCAGGTCGGCTTCAGATATCACGCGAAAAGCTGATGTGGCTTTTGGTCATTGGTTCTTCTGAGTCCACACGCGGATGTCGTCGATCTCGAGGCCGGCACCGAGACAGCGAAACACCAGCGTCGGTTTACGGACTCCGAATGTCGGATGTGAAGCTTTGTGTGGTTCTTTGCCCTCGATGCGTGCAGTCACATACTTGTCCCAGGTCGTCACTCGAAGATGGTACCAGCATCCGTATTTGAACTTCGTCTCCTGCTCGGCCAGCGTTTCGTTCGGGTCTTCCTCGCGACGGTTCTTGTCGACGTGTTTGAGCACCTTCCATGAATACGGAGTCACGATGACCGAAAACAGATGCCCTTTCTTCTTGGTTCGTCGCCGGAATGTGTTGGTGAAAGCGGTCTGGTTGCAGTCGGCCGGGCGGAGCCGGCCTGAGTCGAACGAGGTACGAATCACCTCTAGAAGAGGAAGGAGAGCATACCGCGACGGTTCGGGGAATGATGGTGCTGTTCTGACATCGCATCATCTCCGGAGTCCTCGGAATGCTCGTTACCACACTGCTCAATCACGTCGAGAAGTCCAAGTCCTTTGTCTATGACAAGGCCGCATGGTCTGAGGATCAGAAGAGCCTTGAAGTGCCTGTGCGGCCACGCAGCAATTCACGGCCGGTCTGTTCGGGGTGTGGATGTCCAGCCTCGCGTTACGGCCACACGCGGGAAGAGCGACGTTTCCGGTACGTGCCGTTGTGGAAGATTGGTGGGAACAACAACTGTCGACAGCCACACATGTCGCTGGCTGGAAAGTGAGTTTACAGTCAAGAAGGTGGGCAGAGAACAAGATGGCCTCAAAGGTGCTCGTCGGAGAACAGGACGTGGCGAATGGTGCTCGACCATAAAGATTCTCCGCGGCTGGCAGAAGAAGGGCAGCGAGACCACCAAACTGGTTGACGGTGACGGTGAAAAAGCCGAAGGGGAAATGACACTTGCTTTGTTCTGGGGCCGACCGAAGGACACAAAGACGGTCGATGTGGACAATGCCATCGACTGGGAAAAAGGGCAACTGAACGTCACAAGAATGACGCACGGGAAAATGGAATTCCCGGGAGGTCTGGAAGCCACGCAAAAGGTCTGGCTGAACAAAGAGGTCCAATTTGGATTCGCGGCGATCGAGCCGGCGCTACCGACCGTGGCATTCAGGTATTTCTCAAGGAGCCGCTCATGCGATTGACTGCACTCACACTGACCCTTCTTTCGGCAGCGACCTTTTCAGGGTTCGCGTTCGCGGACGACGCACCGAAACGTTCCCCCGAGTTGCAGGTGCTCGACCACTTTGCCGGCACCTGGAAATCCGTCGTCACAGTCAAGAAGGGCGAGGAAACGGGCATGACACCGTGCGTTCCGTACTCGAATCGCCGAAGAACGCGAGCTTCCGCCGCAACCTCGACCGCTGGTGTGAGTTGGCTCCGGCCCGAGTCTACATCTGGGAATACGGCACCAACTTCAACAACTTCCTGCAGCCGTTTCCGTGTCTGCGGTCGCTGGCCGAGAACATCCGTCATTACCACCAGGTGGGAGTCGCCGGAGTTTCGATTCAGGAGAACTACGTCTCGACCGGAGGAGATTTCGCCGTTCTTAAGAACTATGTCTGGTCGAAGCTGCTCTGGGATCCGACACGCGATGTGGATGAACTCCTCAGCGAATTCTACAGTGGGTACTACGGCCCCTCAGCCGACGACATGCTGGCATACGTGAAACTGCGGGAGGACTCCGTTCGCGGCGACAAACCGATTCAAGCCGACGAGTTTGACAAGAACTTCGCATGGATGACTCCCGAACTGATCGCACAGTCGCGGGAGCTGTTCGATCGGGCTCTGGCAAAGACAGCCGACAACGAGAAATACCAGCGGCGCGTCAAAGAAGCTGAAGTCGGGCTGGAATCCTGGCTGCTGTGGAAGCCGGGTGAGTTCAAGGAAGACGGCGAGCGACTGATTCGGGCGGACATTGGCACGGACACTTTTGCGCGGACTCAATGTCTCGTCGTAAACTGCCGCGGCGCGTCATCTCTTCGTCT
>CAYSJO010000719.1:0-16096 GCA_964431285.1 uncultured Planctomycetaceae bacterium | reverse complement strand
CCGGTCCCGAGAGCTGGACCTGCCCTGCGAAATCGTTGCACGCAGAGAATTCGGTTCGGTTGGGGATTTCAGTGACCGTGTCTTCTCACACTGTCGTGATGCCGATGTCGACCTGGTCATCCTCGGCGGATTTCTGTGCCTGGTGCAGATTCCGACCGATTTCGAGCATCGTGTCCTGAATATTCACCCGTCGCTGATCCCGGCCTTCTGCGGACAGGGATTTCACGGCAACCGTGTGCACTCGGCTGTGCTGGAGCGGGGCGCGAAAGTCAGTGGTTGCACGGTCCATTTCGCCAACAACGAATACGACGCCGGCCCGATTATCCTGCAGAGCGTTGTCCCCGTGATGGATGACGACACACCGGACAGCTTACAAAAACGTATCTTCGGGACTGAATGCGAAGCACTGCCTCAGGCGATCCGTCTGTTCGCCAGCGGTCGGCTGAGCGTCGACGGGTCTCGCGTCCTGACCGCGGACTGAGCTAAGGAAGAGTCCCGAAACCAGTTCTGTACGATGGCCTTTCCAGACCGTCGATTCTGCAACGACGGTCTGGAAAGGCTATCGTACGAATCCCGAAGTTGATTCGGGGTTCCTTACAGCAGTCCCGGTATCGGAGCGGCCTGACTCAGCTCGGCCAGTTCGGTGGGTAGTCCGCGGACAAGTCGCAGTTCGGCCACATCGAACACCGTATGCATGATCGTCGAGATCAGGTGCTGCGGCGTCAGGTTGTCGCTGAGTGGCTGGCCGCCGTCTCGCGTGGACTGGCCGATGACGCCCGGATTGATTCCGCCACCATACATCAGCAATGGTGCAAGGCGGCTCCAGTGATCGCGTCCGCCGTTGCGGTTCATTCGTGGCGTGCGACCCATTTCTCCGCTGCAGATCAGCAGGATGTCATCCGACAGGCCGCGTTCTTCGACGTCCTCGATAAACGTTGCGACGGCGTGATCGTACGGGCGTCCGACAGCTTCCATCCCATCGACCATGTTGAGGTTGTTGCCGTCGGCGTGCATGTCCCACACACCGTCATAGCCGGCATGGATCGTGATGAACCCGCACCCGGCTTCGCACAACCGACGAGCCAGCAGCAGCAGCTTGCCCAGCGATTTGGCGTTGTCGGTGTAGTAATTGCGCTGGCCGCGTTTTGCCCTGTTCCAGTTATGCGACTTAACGAACCGAGCAGTGTCATACCGCTCGACAACACGCGGGTCTTCTTTTGACAGGTCGAGTGCATCGGCGACTCCGCCACCCAGCAGTAGTTGAAACGCCTGCCGTTGCAGTTCGTCAATTGCTTCGAAACGGCTACTGGAGCCGAGCTGACTGTTCAGTCCGTCGAGCTGACGGAGCACTGCCTGCCGGTCGTTAAAAAACCGTTCGTGTGGCAGATTGAGCCGCATGTTTTTCTGCAGCTGCCCTCCCGCGCCGGGAATGAACGGGGCATAGGCGTCGCTGTAGGGACCAGTGGCCGCCAGATTGCCTCGAGCACGCGGCCGACCAACGTCGTCGCAGACCGACGCCGGATACAAAACCATGTTGGTTGGCATGCCCGTTTCTTGACGAGTGTTGCCGGCGATTCGCGCGTAATGCACTCCGATGTTGGTTTCTCGCGAGTCCTTACCAACGATCGGCTGAATGTTGTGCCCGCCGTTGTTTGTCTGATACGACCGCACAACCGACAGCTTGTCCGCCATTGGAGCCAGCCGCTCCATCACGCTACCAAAGTTCACGCCAGGCAGAGACGTCTGGACGGTGTCTGTGACGGTTCGTATGCCAGACGGTGCTTCAGTTTTCGGATCGATGGTTTCGAACTGGCTGGGGCCTCCCTGCTGGAAGAGGAAGATAACAGATTTGCCCGTGGTCACACTGCTGCCGGAACCTGCGTGTGACTGGCTTGCCAGCAGAGAATCCAGCGTCAATCCACCCAGGCCCAGCCCGCCAATGGAGAGGAGCTGACGGCGCGCAATCGCCCGGTTTCCGTCGAAGATGTCCAGCATTTCGAGTGTCCTTTCGCGGGCTGTCGAGGACTCGACGTCGGTCCGTAAGGGCCGGCCTCTGACATATCAACGAGGATACCGTCTGATAGAACATGTATCGACATAGATTGATGCGATCGATCGTTCTCGTTCCCGCACATGGCACTGGAACCGGTCAAAAGTAATCCGGGGACCGTTGCTGCCGGCACGCCTGGACTGATGGTTCTGGAGAGATACGTCGCTATCATCCGCCTTCATTCGCAGCCATATCGCGTTTGCTGCGGCGACATGCCAGGTCAGGATTTGGAAACACGGACGTTCATGAAGACTGCGATTATCGGCTCGGGAATATCCGGCCTGACCGCTGCCTGGCTGCTGCACAAGACGCACGATGTCACCGTCTTCGAAGCCAACGACTACATCGGCGGACACACGCATACTGTCGAAGTTGACTGCTATGGTGAGCGGCTCGCGATCGACACCGGTTTCATCGTCTACAACGACTGGACCTACCCCAACTTCATTCACCTGCTTGAGCAACTCGGTGTCGCGAATCAGCCCACGTCGATGAGCTTCAGCGTTCGCTGCGACCGAACTGGTCTCGAGTACAATGGGTCGTCGCTGGGAGGCCTGTTCGCTCAGCGAAGCAACCTGTTCCGTCCGAGTTTTCATCGCCTGATCCGCGACATCCTGCGATTCAATCGCGAGGCGCCTGATCTGCTCGAAACCGACGACGAGGAGCTCACGGTCGACGGTTACATCACTCGGCACGGGTATTCGCGACAGTTCGCTGAGCAATATCTCATTCCGATGGGAGCGGCAATCTGGTCATGTCCGCCAGAAACGTTCGGTGAGTTCCCGATGCGGTTTATCGTTGAGTTCTATCGCAACCACGGTTTGCTAAGTGTCCGAAACCGGCCGCAGTGGCGTGTGATTGCTGGAGGCTCGCACCGCTACGTCGAGAAGATGACCGAACCGTTCCGCGATCGTATTCGCCAGAATTCACCGGTCACGAGCGTCGAACGTGATGCTGATGGTACAGCGGTTCGCGCAACACATGCCGAGTCGGAGCGTTTCGAGCAGGTCATTTTCGCCTGCCACAGCGATCAGGCTCTGCGCATTCTGGGGGATGCTGCCACAGCGACAGAACGCGAGTTGTTGAGCGAATTTCCCTATGAGGAAAACACGGCAGTGCTGCACACAGACGAGTCTGTTCTGCCATGGCGTCGCCGGGCCTGGGCGAGTTGGAACTATCGAGTCCGCAAAGACTGGGCCGGATCAGCCGCAACGGTCACCTACAACATGAACATCCTGCAAAGTCTGACAGCCCGGCACACATACAACGTGACTTTGAACTGTCCCGATGACATTGATCCGGGGCGCATCATCGACCGGTTTGTGTATCATCACCCGATCTACACGACCCGTCGCCGGGCCGCTCAGCAGCGACACGCGGAACTGATCAATCAGAACCGAACGTCCTTCTGTGGAGCGTACTGGGGATATGGATTTCACGAGGACGGGGTGAACAGTGCTCTGGCCGTATGCCGGGGACTGGGAGTGGAGCCGCCGTGGTAAAGCCGACTTCCGAATTGAAGAGCTGCCTCTACGTTGGGCAGGTACGGCACCGCCGGTTTGCTCCCGTGAACAACGAGTTCACCTACTCAGGTTTCTGGCTGTATCTGGATCTGAGTGAGTTGGACCGTGTGTTCTCCAGCCGCTGGTTGTGGTCCACACGCCGGTCGGCCATCGCCCGCTTCCGTCGGGAAGATCATCTGTTATTCCCCGAGGATGTGCTTCCCCAAGCACTCATTCACAAGGCATCGGGCTCATCGCAACCGACGGACGTGAGCCTCGGATATCAGCCGGAACGAGATGCCAGCCCGGGTGAGCTCTCGTTGCCACCGCTCGACGAGTGTGTCCGCGACCTGGTCGAGGCGACAGTTGACTCGCGTCCGACCGGCCCCATCCGGCTGCTGACGCAGCCGCGATACTTCGGCTACGCGATGAACCCGGTCAGCTTCTATTACTGCTTCGACGAAGCCGACGAGTCGGTCCAAGCCATCGTCGCCGAAGTCAACAATACACCGTGGCGCGAACGGCATTGCTATGTGCTCACGCAGAAGTGCACGGGGGACTCGTCTATCCCCGATGTTGAATCGGCCTTAGCTGCCCCGTCGATCCAGATTGACAGAATCGCGGACCAGGAGTCAGATTCCTCACAGGAACGGTTGCGTTTCCGGCATGGAAAGCGGTTTCATGTCTCACCGTTCATGCAGATAGACATGGACTATGACTGGACTGTTGCCGTACCTGGACAATCACTTTCAGTACATATTGAGAACTGGCAGAACGGTGACCGGTTGCTGGACTGCACACTGAGCCTCAAACGCCGTCCCATCAACGGATTTGAGCTCGCAAAGTCGCTCTGCCGGTTTCCATTCATGACAGGTAAAATCATCGCCGCAATTCACTGGCAGGCTTTGCGTTTATGGTGGAAAGGTTGTCCGTACATCCCTCATCCGGGAACGCCTGAGCGAGTGCTTGCCGAATCGACGGAGACGGCGGGCATTGAGCCATGAGATTCCCGGTCCGCGAACCCCACACACTGACCACATCGCTCCGAGCACGGAACACAGCTCGGACGAACTTCAGCACATGGAAGCGATAGCATCATGAGTCCGTCGGTCCCCCTGTCGACTGAAAATGCTATGCAGCCCGATTCCACCGAACGCACATCGGACACCATCGTCCCGGCCGATCCAACGTCAGTCGCTGATCACGAGTTTCGCTCTCCCGGCTGGCTTGATCGTGTGCTGCGTCAAGGCGTGCATCGCCAGTTCGACAAGCTGCGCTCGGGATTCCTCTTCATTCACGAAGATAGATCCGAGGTGAGATTCGGTCGGTCACACGAAGATGGTCTGGCTGCGGCGATGACCGTTCATTCGCCTGATTTCTATCGTCGCGTGGCCTTCGGTGGGGCATTGGGATTTGCCGAGTCGTATTTCCAGGGCGAATGGACGACCGACCATTTGACCGATGTTGTGCGCGTCTTCTGCCGCAACCTGAATATCTGCGATACGACGAACCGCAGTCTGTTGCGATACGGACTGCGTCTGGGTCGTCGCTGGCACCAGCGTCACAACAACTCGAAAGAAAACAGCCTGAAGAACATCCATGCGCACTACGACCTGGGAAACGACTTCTACAGCCTGTTTCTCGACGACACGATGACTTACTCGTGCGGTGTCTTCGAGTCGCCGGATGCGTCACTGCACGATGCTCAGGTCGCGAAAATCGATCGCATGTGTCGCAAGCTGGACCTGCAACCGTCTGATCATCTTGTCGAGATTGGCACTGGTTGGGGCGCATTCGCGATGCATGCCGCCGAGCAGTACGGTTGCCGTGTTACCACAACGACGATCTCGCGCGAGCAGCACGAGTTTGCCCGCAAGCGAATTGCGGATGCCGGTCTGCGTGATCGCATCACGCTGTTGCTTAAAGACTATCGCGATCTGGACGGTCAGTACGACAAGCTGGTCTCGGTCGAGATGATCGAAGCGGTGGGTCACGAGTACTTCGGCACCTTCTTCCGGAAGTGCGGCGAGTTGCTGAAGCCCGAGGGTCAAATGGTGATTCAGGGCATCACGATGTCTGAGCAGCGTTATCCGCAGTACCTACGATCAGTGGACTTCATTCAGCGCTACATTTTCCCTGGCGGCTGCCTGATCACACCGGGCGCAGTTCTGAAATCCGTCGCCCGAACCTCTGACCTGCGGTTGCTGCACCTGGAAGACATGGCTCAGCATTACGCCCGTACCCTGCGCACATGGCGGGAGCGGTTCTTCCAGAGGATCGCCGACGTTCGCCTGCAGGGCTTCCCCGAGTCGTTCGTTCGTCTCTGGGACTACTACCTGTCCTACTGCGAAGCCGCATTCACCGAGCGGCTGGTGGGCACGGTTCAGATGCACTTCGCCGGTCCCCGATGTGACACCGACGGCCTGCGCCCGTTTGTTCAGGGCTGACCGACCATTTCTCGGGTCATTCCCTCCTGCCGGCACAGATTTCCTTGTCTACCTGATCGGCAAAATCGGAACAGATGAGTCAAGAAACCGGCCATGTCTGGTCGATCCTCATACTGTTCACTTTGATCGCCTGATGTTCAGCACGCGACGAGCCGGCGAATGTCTCCTGCATCGATGACTCTTGTCGCGATCAAACTGACAACGTTGCGGAGGGGCGTCAAAACAACTGGCGATGAGTCGAAAGGAATCGACCATGTCCATTGCACGCTGGCTCCGAGACGCCGGTCTCATCCGCAGCAATCGTCGACGGTTGCACTATTCGAGTCCCGCATCCTCAAACCGTCCGGCACTCGAATGTCTTGAGCCCCCGCCAGCTGTTAACTGTGATCCAGCTCCCGGTGAACGACCATGTCGTGCTTGAAAACGGGCCGGTCGCTGGAGAGAGTCAGCTGCGAAGTCTCAATGACACATTCACTCCGATCAGCGTGCCGAATCCACTGACTACCACGGACAGCGTCGACATCAGGGTCAACGAAGGCACGACGCTGCTGATCAACGGACTCGATGACGCTTTCAATGGCGATCTGGACATATACGGAAATACAGGGTCGGTCGTCCGGGTCGAAGGTGACGACATCGACGTCGACACTGGCGCAATCCAGGTGCTCGTCGGTCGCATCGAAGTCGCATCCAGTCTCTCAGCAGACGGTCAGATCGAGCTGTTCACGACCGACCTTGGCTCACCGCTCCAGGATGTCGTCATCGAAAGTGGCGCCATTCATTCGCGATCGTCAGGGATTTCCATTGAAGCATCCGATGACTTGCGGCTTGCCAGTGCCGCAAGTCTGACGGCAGCCGAATCGATCGAAATCTGGCTCGATTCGGTCAACCACTACGCGGTTGGGTCGCATGCTCATCTTATGGGTGCGATGCACGCGGGCTCCGGAATCGCGATCACTGGTGGAGACGGCGACGACATCATCCACGCCGGTGCCCAGCATGCCGATCTCCAGATTCATGGCGGTGCGGGCAGCGGTGATCTTGTCACGGCCGGCGGAAACGGGTTCTCTGTCGGAGCCGACCAGGTCATGGATAGTTATGATGAAATCGACGATAGCCTGACACTGTCACTGGAACAGGCCTTTGCGGCTTCACGACGACGCCTGAATGCACTCGGCCGTCTGCCGGCGGGTGCCGGCGAACACCAGGGAGCCGAACACGACCACGCAGCGCACCAGCATTGATCGCGATACCGCCCGGCTCACCTCAACGACGATCGTTGAGATTCTGAAGTATGTGATCTGAGGTGATTTCCTCGTACGACACGAGGAGCACTGGTACTCTGACGCTCCTAGATGTGCGAATCGCCGATAAGCTGGCTGTTGCCACTCGGCGCGTTGGCGCACCCTCGATCAACCACAGCCGGCGGAGAACTGCCGTGAACAATCATACTCGGAAGCCCCGTCGCAGTTTTATGTCAGACTTGGGCACAGGTTTCGCGTCTGTCGCTCTGGGAGCGATGCTTCAGCGTGATGGTGTCACACGTGCTGATTCTGGCGGTGGGTGGGCTCCGCCGGATGGGTTTCCGCACTTTGCACCGAAGGCGAAGAGCGTGATCTGGCTCTTCATGGCCGGAGGCGTCAGCCAGGTCGAGACGTTCGACCCAAAACCCGAATTGAATAAACACGGTGGAAAGACGATTCCAAACACGCCGTTCAGCAGCGTGCTGGAATCACCGTATATCAAGAATCGCATCGAACTCGTGAAAGGCGACGCCAACGGGAAGATTTACGACAAGCTCTATCCGCTGCAGGTGGGTTATCAGAAGCGAGGAGAGAGTGGTGCCGAAATCAGCGACTGGTGGCCTCACGTTGGAGAATGTGTTGATGACATCTCGATTGTCCGTTCAATGTGGACGACCGCCAGCAATCACGACGCTCAGTTGCAGTTCCACACGGGACGCAATCGATTCGACGGGTTCTTTCCCACCATCGGTGCCTGGGTGCATTACGGGCTTAGTTCGCTGAACGACAGCCTGCCGCAGTTCATTGTCATGGGCAACAAGATCGGAGACTGCTGCGGTGGCAAGGCGACAGAAGGCGCCGACTACCTGGGCCCGGAACACGACGGAGTGACGCTATCGGTCGACCCGAAGAATCCGCTTCCTTTTGCCATCCCGGCCGACGGCGCAGGTTCGGCCGAGCGTTTGAAAGCTCAGCAACTGCTGGGCCGCCTCAACCGACTGCCCGCAACCGAGTATCCCGACGATCCGCAACTCGCGGCCCGCATCAAGTCATATGAGCTGGCGTTTCGGATGCAGACAGCTGTTCCCAATGTCGTTGATTCGGCCGGCGAGACCGCGGCAACTCACAAGTTGTATGGAACGACCGGCGGACCGACGCAGGGGTTTGGGCGCTTGTGTCTGACAGCCCGACGGCTGGTCGAACGTGGTGTCCGATTCGTGCAGATTTATCACGGAGGTGGCGGAGCCGGTGCCTGGGACGCGCACGGAAACCTGCAGTCGAACCATGCAAAGAACTGTCAACAGGTGGATCAACCGATTGCCGGGTTACTGAAAGACCTGAAGCAGCGTGGCCTGCTGGATGAAACGCTGGTGGTGTGGGGCTCAGAATTCGGTCGCACACCGGGGGGCCAGGGTTCGAATGGTCGAGGTCATCACAACTTCGGCTTCTCCGTCTGGATGGCCGGTGGCGGCATCAAAGGTGGAGTTGTTCACGGTGCGACAGACGAGCTGGGCTTCCACGCTGTGGAGAACCGCCACTACGTGACCGACATCCATGCAACGGTGATGAAGCAGCTCGGCCTGAATCCTCATCGGCTGGAAGTGCCAGGTCGGAAGCGGCTTGAGATCGATTACGGAAATCCGATCGACGAAATCATCGCGTGAGCGGTTCGTCACTGAGGTTTCGGTGCGACGACGACCTTGAGGCCAACGATCTTGCCCGTGAACGGCTTTCGAGGGGATTCCACATCAACGGGATTCCGATCGTCATGGCCAATGCACAGGTCTTCCTGCGGATGTGTACTCAATAATCCGCTTGCTTCCTGAGTCATCGGTTCTGTGTCGTCAATCGTCAGACGCAACACTCCTGCCTTGTTCCCGACCGCTCGTATATGGTGCATCCCCGCGTCAGAGAGGCTGGCAGCGATGCGATCAAGTCGAGCTGAGCTGTATCGCACTGCAAACACAGCCCGGCCCTCTTTGATGTAAAGCGAATATCCTGCGGCCGATCCACCGTGGGCCACAATGATTCCTTGTGAAGAATTACCTTGAACCGTGGCATCGATCAGAAACTCTTTGCCGGCAATTCTCGGTGCGGAGCCGGTGGAATAGACGTCGCCCACCTTCACTTTCTCCCACACGATCGGCTTGCCGCTGGCCTTCACTCCGGTCCGTCGAGGTCGAGACCTTGATGGAAACAGAGTCACCGGATTCTCAACCACTCCCGCGGGACGCACTCCTGGACCAGGTTTTCCACTCCCGATATCGGCCTTCATCCGGTCAATAATTCCCTGCAGTCGACTCACGACTTCTGGATTTTCGTCAGCCACATTGGTTACTTCCCCGATTTCTTCCGCGAGATTGTAGAGCCGCACTCCCGAGTCACTTAAGTCCGCTGGACGCTCGCGGATACCCATTCCCAGCGATTGAGGAGCGACGGCCAGTTTCCATGGCCCGGATCGAACAGCCTTCAATTGTGTCCCCTGGTAATAGAACCATGCCTCACGCGTCGACTCTTTACTTTCGCCGAGTAGTACCGGCGTCAGGTCGACACCGTCGATCGCAACATCCGGTTTAAGCTTGCCCCGCGCAAGGCTGACAAGCGTCGGCAGAACATCCGTCGTACCGGCGATCGCATCACTGACCGAGCCTGCTTCGATCCTACCGGGCCACCACGCAATGGTGGGCTCGCGGACGCCACCTTCAAGTGTGCAGCCTTTACTGCCACGTAACGGCCCCGACACACCGCCTGCCTTGCCCTTGGACGCCCACGGTCCGTTGTCGCTGGTGAAGATGACCAATGTGTTGCTGTCCAGCTTCAGACGTCGCAACGTGTCCAGCACCTGCCCGACACTCCAGTCAACCTCTTCCACCCAGTCACCATACGTGCCGTTATTCGATTTCCCGGCGAAGTCAGCGTGTGGAAACAGTGGCACGTGCATCGCCGTGTGTGGCAGGTAGAGGCAAAATTGCTGGTCCTTGTTCTTCTCTATGAATGTGACGGCTTCTTCCGTGTATTCACGAGTGATTCTGCGCTGGCCTTCGTTTTCCAGGAGTTCAGCGACGTCTTCGTCGCGCATCAGAGGGTGCACGGATCGGCCATCTTCCAACGTCGGCCGGCCCATGTCGTTGGAGTAGGGAATCCCGAGGTATCCGTCGAAACCCTGCCGAGTTGGAAGAAACTCCCGCTGATCCCCGACATGCCACTTGCCGACACACATCGTCGCGTAGCCCAGTTCATGCAGGTAATCAGCAAACGTGTGCTCATCTGGATGGAGTCCTCTGGACCCCGCGGGAAAGAACACACCAGGAACGGAAACTCGCGGCGCATAGCAACCAGTCAGCAACTGGGCGCGGGACGCGGAACACACCGGTGCCGCATAGAAGCTGGTCAGCTTCATGCCCTCTGCAGCCATGCGGTCCAGGTTCGGCGTCCGATTCAGCTTTGAGCCAAACGGCCCGATGTCGCCATATCCCATATCGTCAATGAAGATCAGCACAAAGTTCGGGCGTCCTTCGTCCGAACGATCGGCCGCCTCGCACCTCGCACACGAACCAAAGGTGGTTGCGGCAAGCACCAGTAATGCAAATCGATGACTCATTCGTTGACCTCTTCCTGGCGCGTACCGCCGGTCTTCTTTTCAACAATCAACCATCATTCCTGACGTTTCGGGAGTTGAACGCAGACTGCCTTGCCGTCGGCATTCCGCGCGTAAACCCGACCGTTCACAAGGATCGGTGCCGTCCAGCAACGTCCGTCAAGGAGCCGTGACCGTGCTGCTTCATCGAACCCATCCGGCGTCGCGGGTGCCAGAACCAGGTCTCCCTGATCACTCAGGATCAACAGGTGACCATCGGCAATGATCAGGGCCCCGCAGCCCAATCCGGCGTGTTTCCACTTCACTTCCCCGGTCTCGAAATCCATGCAGGTCAATCGCACGACTCGCCCCAGATTGGAATTGCCATCGAAGCCGTAAAGGTGACCTTCAAACAGAATGCTGTTGTTGAAATGGTTGCGCATCTGCCGGTGAGCATAGATTTGCTGCAACCCATTTGCGGTCAGACGAAACAGCACGCTGCCGACGTTGTAGCCGGTGGAAACGAAGACGCGGTCTTCCACGATGATGGGCGTCGTGGAGTTCGTTCCGAATGGAGACGGCCAGCCTGCAAAGGCAACTTCCGAACCGTCCGTCGAGCGACTGATCCGCAGGCCGTCACAGTCGAGTGACGCAATCAGCGTTTCGTCTTTGAATTGGAACGGACGAACCGAACCGTAACCGGCCCGATGTCTGTCTGACTGCCATAGCTTCTCTCCCGTTTTCCAGTCAAACGACACAACGCGACCACACTCCAGTAACAGTTGATTACCCAGAATGTATGGCGATGCATTGAATCCCCATTCATGCATACGGACTGTCAGTTCTTTCTGCAGGTCCACTTCCCAGACGATTTCACCGGACCTGCGTTTGAAGCCGATCAGTCGGCCATCGACGCTCAACGTAAAGACCATGTCGGTGTGAACTGTCGGTGTCGCCCCTGGACCGCCCTCGTACAGGTTGGGATTCAGCAAGGCGGGATAACTGTGTGTCCACACTTCATCGCCAGTTTCGGCATCCAGGCACCACACCGTTTCCTTTCCGCTGCGATGGCTCATGGAGTACGTCAGCCCATCGACCACACTGAAAGAACTGAATCCTGTACCAAGTTCTTTCCTCCAGACGACTGGGAGGCCATCTGCCGGCCAGTCATACGACCATCCAGTTTCCGTCGAGATGCCGTCGTGATTTGGCCCCATCCAATTCGGCCAAACGAGCTTCCTGGGACTCTCGGTAGAAGTGGACGGCCGCGAGACTCGTTCCTGCGCTGCCACATCGCCATCCGCAATCACCATCAGATGGGCAGCAACCAACAGTGCTGCTGAACGCGCCAGGCTGGTTCCTGCCAGCGGACGCATTTGAGACTGAGATGGACCTGGCGTGCGCATAGGGCTGTACCTGTTCCTGACGCGTGACATTCCCGCAGTGATCGCGCATTGGAACGATCTGCCAGGTGCCCGCAACCGTCAGACAACCAGATATGCTTAGTGGGCTTCGGCCCAGCTGCTCCCCGTACCGATGTCGACTTTCAACGGAACGTCGAGTTCGCACGGTTTCTCCATGCATTGACGAACAACATCGGTAACGCTTTCCACCCCGTGTTCGGGCGCTTCGATTAACAACTCATCGTGAATCTGCAGGATCATTCCGGCCTCGAAGTCTGCAGCCTTAAAGCAGCGGTCGATCTCCAGCATAGCCAGCTTGCAGATGTCGGCCGCTGAGCCCTGGATAGGAGTATTGGCCGCGATTCGTTCTCCATACGCGCGGTCCGAGAAGTTGTTGCTGGAAAGCTCGGGGATGTACCGCTTACGCCCAAGGATTGTGCTGACGTAGCCACTCTCGTGGGCCGCCGCGACCGTTTTGTCGAGCCACTCTCGAACGCCGGCGTAGAGTTCGAAGTAGCGGTCGATCATTTTTTTCGCTGCGTTACGAGTCAGGCCAAGCTGCTGACCGAGCGCTGTCGCCCCCTGGCCATAAATCGTTGCGAAATTGACCGTCTTGCCCACGTTGCGCTGCTCGGCGGTCACGTCCGATTCCGCCACTTCGTGCAGCTCGGCAGCAGTCACGCGGTGCAGGTCGATCTCATCACGAAACGCGGCGACCAGACGCGGGTCTTTTGAAAAATGAGCCAGCACTCGCAGCTCGATCTGACTCCAGTCGGCCGAGATCAGCGTCCAACCTTCTTTCGGCAGAAACGCCTGCCGGATTCGTTTGCCGTCCTCTGACCGGATGGGCGTGCGTTGCAGATCGGGGTCTGTCGTGACCAGCCTTCCTGAGACGCCAGTCGTTTGCTGGAACGTGCAGTGCACGCGACCGTCTTCGGGGAAGACTGCCTCGCGCAGGACCGAGGTATAGGTATTGATCAGCTTCGCGAGTGCCCGCTGCCTGAGAATCAGTTTCGCGATGCCGTGCTTCTGAGCCAGACGCTCAAGCACATCGGCCGCTGTGGAGTAGCCTGTCTTGGTATTCTTGATCACCGGCAACTCGAGATCTTCAAATAACACCTTTGCGAGCTGTTTGGTCGAGCCAATGTTGAACTTTGAACCGGCCTGATCGTAGATCTCCTGCTCGATTTCGGCTTTCCGCTCACCGAACTCGTCCCCCATTTTTTTGAGGTCGGCACTGTCGACTCGAATTCCAGTGAGCTGCATTTCCGCCAGCACGGCCGACATCGGCATCGATAGTTCCGCAAGCAGTTTCGTCTGGCCTTCCTGTTCCAGACGCTCTTTCAGCTTCGGCCAGGCCTCGGCAGTTGCTGCCGCCATCTGGCAGGTCCATCCGGCGACGTCGTCCACTTTGAGTTCAGCAAGTTTCTTTTCGCTCTTGCCGCTGCCCGTCAATCGCTTTAGCGGTTCGACCGTACGATGCAGGTACTCCTTGACGATCTGATCAAGCCGATGCGGCAGCAACTTGTTTGGATCAATCAGAAAGGACGCCGACTGGAGGTCACCGATGACGCCCTTCAGGTCGATGCCATGCCGTGCGAACAGACACAGCACATCGCGAAGATTGTGAACGACTTTTGTCTTCGATTCGTCTTCCAGATAACCCTTAAGGGCCTGCAGACCTGCTTCTCCGAGTGATCCTTCAGCTTCGCCCAAAGGCAGATAAGCAGCCTCGCCGTCGACTGAAACAGCCACCCCGACCAGGGGGCCTGTGAGATGCGACGGCTGTTCGAAGGCCGGTGTCACCGCCAGACATTGCTCGGCATGCGCCGTGATGAACTTGTTGAATGAGTCGGCGTCGGAGCAAATCGTCATTGCTGTCGCAGTCGCTTCGTCCGCTTGCGGTTGCTCGTCGTCGGACAGCAGCGAATAGAACTCGAACTCGCGGTAGACCTGATTAATCTTCTCTGTGTTCGGTTCGGTGAGGCGCAGATCGTCCAGCCCGACGTCCAGTGGGACGTCCGTATCGATCGTTGCGAGCCGCTGCGACATGTAAGCCTGGTCGCGAAATTCGATCAGGTTTGACTTCTGCTTGCCCTTGAGTTCCTCAATGTTCTCGTAAACGCCATCGAGACTGTCGAATCGTTCCAGCAATGATGCGGACGTCTTCTGCCCGATGCCCGGAACGCCTGGGATGTTGTCGACCTTGTCGCCGAGCAGGGCCAGGTGATCGATGAACTTCTCCGGAGTGACGCCCCATTTCTTCTGCACGACGTCCACGTCGTAAACAATGTCTCGAAGCGTATCGAGCATCCGCACATCGGGACCGATCAGCTGAGCAAAGTCTTTATCACCGGAGACGATTCGTACCTCGTGACCGGCCTCGATGGCCTGCTTTGTCAGAGTGCCGATGACATCGTCAGCTTCGTAACCTTCGACACGAAGAATCGGGAAGTCGTGCTCTTCGACCAGATGATCGACCGCAGTCAGTTGTTCTTTCAGGTCCGGCGGCATGCTTTCGCGCTGAGCTTTGTACTCCGGGTATTCGTCATCACGAAACGTTTTTTCCGGTGCGTCAAAGACCATCGCTCCGAACTCCGGCAGCTTCCCTGCGAGGATCTTGCCGAACATCAGGGCGAATCCGTAGATCGCGTTGGTGTGCAATCCAGACGCCGTCGTCAGATTGCCGGGAATCGCGAAGTAGGCGCGATAGAGTAAAGAATTGCCGTCGATCAGAATCACGCGTGACTTGCTGCCTTTGCGACTGGCCGGTTTGGTTTTGGCTGTCGGGTCGAGCGTGACTGTGACCGGGGCATGGTCTGACGGGGCGTTGACATTGCGTTTCTTGCGGGCCTCGCGATCGATGGTTGCCTCGGTCACCCAGGCGGCCACGGACTTCGTGGCGAGTGCGTGATCAATTCGCATGCCCTGGTTCAGCCGAAACCGCGAGCCCCGATAGTCCCAGAACGTGAACTGACCTGGCTCGATGAGCGGCTGAACGACGTCCTCCAGTCCGAAGCCAACGAGCTGTTTCCACTCTTCATGCTCCAGCGGGTGATAGGTTGGCACGTTCTTGAATTCGCCAACGTCCCAGACATCCGTCTTCAGCGGCGCGATGTTCAAGTCGCCGACGATCAGGAGATTGTCGCTCGGCTTGTAGATCTCAGCGATCCACTTCCGCAGAGCGTTGTAGAACTGCAGCTTGTACTGGAACTTGGGCGAATCTTCTTTCTGACCCTGCGGACAGTACAGATTGACCAGCTTCAGATTCTCGATCTCGCAGGCGATCAGCCGGGATTGCCCATCGTCACCGTCCGGCAGTCCTGTCACCACGTTCCTGATCGGCTTCTGCGAAGCGATCAGCACGCCGTTCCACTGTTTCTGACCGTGAATGGCCACTTCGTACCCGCGCTGTTCGAACAGTTCCCTGGGAACAGCATCCTCTTCAAGCTTGAGTTCCTGCATACAGACAACGTCAGGCTGCGCTTCATCCAGGTAGTCAAAGACGAAATCTTCGCGGGCCTTCAGCGAGTTCACGTTCCAGGTCATAACTTGCATGCGGTCGATCCTCGGCGGAAGCGAGTTCCTTGTCGTTCATGTGGGAAGCACTGTCGGCGTGTCAGAGTATAAGTACTGTCTGGTTCGTAGACAGGCGGTCGCGGGCGGAGGTCGCAGCGGCAGACGGATCGCTGATCGTGCATTGTTCTGTGGCAGTTCTGCTATTATTCGGACGATGGAATGGCGCGGGCGGCTGCCGTTGAAGCTGCTGTTCGCGGACTAATTATGAACCGACTGGAGCGCGACGCCATGTCTCGAAACGACCTGCGATTGACCAGCCCCCTGTTCGGCGCCTGCGTAATCGTCTCTCTCGCT
>CAYSJO010000718.1:0-3182 GCA_964431285.1 uncultured Planctomycetaceae bacterium | reverse complement strand
TTCTTCCAGCATTTGGCCCGCCGCCGCAGGAGTCAGCCATTGAGAATCTGTGGCCGGTGCAACCTGAGAATGCTCGTTCATGGCCGGAATCTAATTGCACAGCGCCCCTTCGGCGAGAAACCGCCTGAAAATCATTGCCATGTGGCACTATCCCAGACCAGAGTGACACTGCGATGAGGCCCAACGGGTATTGACTGTTCGTGGCGCTCAGGGGAAGGATGCATTCGATCGCGCACTGAAAGGAAGTAAACGATGATCAAACACGTCTTCATTGGCATCCTCTTCGCCGTGGTCGCAACACCGGTTCACGCCGAGTCCCTGCCGCCAGGCGAATATCGAGGTGTCGGCGTCTTCGATCGATGGGACAGTTGCCTACTTTCGGACGGCCCGTACGTCATGTGGGTCTCCGAACGGATCAAGGACACTCTTCGGCCGTTCGATAATCGACAGTTAATTGTCAACGCCCGCACGATTCGCCAGCCGGTCAATCCCGGAGACGGCTGCATTACGAAACTAGAAACGAAATGGGGCACAGTCCCGCCAGCGACTGATGAGACCGTCCGGATCAAAGTGACTCCGGAATTCAGGCCGTCGCAATCCCCCGCGATGCTTGTCTCGTTCGAAAACACTGGCAGAGAAGACATCGACTTTAACAGCGAGGTTGGTTTTTCAATACTAATGAGGAAGCCCGATCGCCCCAACTTTTTTCGGGCATTTGTGCCGTCGGACGGCCCGTCGTTTGCGCTGGTATCTGACCAGTCGCTTATCGAGCGAGACAAACCACGGACTTCCTTCAAGGGCGTTTCCTCGGGAATCGGATACTCGTGGCGCATCAGAAACCCATTGCCGCGCCGGCTGACTCTGCCGTCCGGCAGAACACGATCGGTCGGAGTCGAGCTGTCAGTCCCGGCCGGCGAATTTGAGTTTCTTGTCGGGTGCCGCGGGAATGGGCGATCGACAGTCGGTAACCGCGTGGCATTCGACATCAGCGACAAGGGCGACGCGAGAACAGTCACGTCCGACGAAATCCAGCGTCAGCAATGGGACATGATCATCGATCGGACAATTTCCGGTTGCCTGGCGATCAAAGAACCAAAGCCCGTCGCCTTTCCGCAGATGGGCGAACGGATCAGGACGCTGTTTCGGACCCATCCATTGAGTCACGTTCAAATCGTCATCCAGCGTGATGGCGAGAACAAAGAACTCGCGACAGAGTTGTATTACGGCAAGGGTGAACTGCATGTCGTCCAGCACGTGGACGGCTGGAATCTGGTCTCGAAAGGACGGGACGCATATGAGTGGAAACACGGAAGCCGAAGTGGTGAAATCAATTCCGCTCTTGCACAGGAACTGGTGGCCCACACGATCTATCTGACAGACCCGGCGTACTTTCCAACGTATCTTTACGAGAAATTCCTGAGCGAGCCGGAGCTCTTCGAAACTCCGACGCCCGGAGAGTCGGGTTGCCAGCGACTGCGTCTCAAGCAGCAACTTAACGGCTTTTCTGATGTCGATGTGGACTTGAAGCGAGTCTGGTACGGTGCATCTGAAATAACAAATGTCGAGACTGGGGAAGAGGTCCGGTACATATTTTCCCGACCGAAACCGGTTGAGAAGATTCCCGAGGAAGTGCTGAACCGGGTTAATCGTGTGCGATTCCGCAAAGGATCGAATTCGCTCCGCCGTCACCGGACCTATCTGTGACTTCCTGATCAGAGGGCAGTCCTACTCCGACGCGCAGCGGTTCTCATCTGCGGCCACCCGGGGACGTGTCATTTGCCCTGCAATGCGTGTTGCACAGATTGGCCGGATTTTCGCCGCCGTTGACCCGACGACGAGCTACGTTTGCGTTGAGCGTTCCTGCGACCAGGTCGAGGGCTCCGTCTCGTTCGGAATGTGACGATCGTGCGAGTTTTGTTGCCCGATTTCCGTCCCGATTGCTGAGCTCATCGGAAGCGAAACCATGTCGACCATCGCTGCGCCGTCCCACTCTGCTGCATCCACCAAAGCCGCACCTCGCTGGATGTTCAACGGATCACTCGACCTGCTGCTGATCGCCAACGTCGTATGGCCTCTGATCGTCGGCCTCTCGATGCTCATCGCCGACCAGCCGGCAGCCCAGGCGTTTGGATTTCTCGTCGCGTACTTCGTCATCATGCCGCATCGCTGGATCACTCTGATCCTGGTCTTCTGCGACAGACAGCGATTCGAGTCCCGCCGCTACGCTTTCGTCAGCATCGCAATTACCGCAATCGCTGCGGTCTCATTGACTCAGGCCAGTTTCGGCACACTTGCCCTACTTATGGCTGTGGACTGGCTGTGGAACGCCTGGCACTTCGCCGCCCAACACGGCGGAATCGCACGGATCTACGACCGCATGGCTCGCCCCGACAGTACATCCACCGGTCTGCTCGACAAGCTGGTCATTCGCACGCTGGCCGTATTTGCCATTTTTCGACTGACAGGAACGACAGTCCCCACGCTCGACAACGGCACCGAATACCTGGGCTGGCTGATCACGACGATGAACTGGCTCTCCGTGCTGGATTGGGCCGTGATCAGTTTGCCTCTGGTTCTGCTGGTGCGTGAAGTGCTCGACTTCCGCCCGACAGCAATCGCTCGGATCGTGTATCTGCTCAGCGTCTGGACTCTGTATGGAACAATGCTTTACGCGACGCGTCAGGACCAGTTTGCCCTGCGGTTTGGCTGTGCGCTGGCAGCGTCCGTGTTCCACTCGGTCGAGTACCTGGCCATCGTGAGCTGGTCTCTGCAGAAGAACAAACCGCTGCATTCAAAAAAGCCATTTGTGTGGTTCATGCCTCGCTGGGCCGTCACTCTGGTCACCTTCATGACGTTTTGTGTCCTGAGCGCCGTCCTGCTGAAGAACAGCTTCTATGTCGCCTGGGCGTGCGTGAATCTGACCGGCTCGTTCCTGCACTATGCGTACGACGGCATGATCTGGAAACGACCGAAGCAGAAGCCCACCGTCTGACGGCTGGACTTCCTCAAGAGGCAGTGCTGTTTTGTGCGAGGTACAGCAGTGCCGCCAGTAACGCACCGGCGATCGGGCCTGCGACGGGGACGGCAGCGTATGACAAGACGCTGTCGCGCTTTTACGGAATCGGAAGCAGCGAGAGTGCACTCCGCCGGGCAAGGTCTAGCGCGGGATTGTTTGCATAACC
>CAYSJO010000717.1:0-5417 GCA_964431285.1 uncultured Planctomycetaceae bacterium | reverse complement strand
CCACACTGACCCGCGAAGTCGCAGCTTGGGAAAAGCCCCGAAACGATTCTGCCGCAACAGTCGACTGGCACTTCACAACCGAAGACGCACGCACAAGACTCAAACGCCTCTACCCATCAATTCAGGTCTGATCGAACACTACTTGAATCTGCAAATCAACGCTCTCTGTTCGGCGCGCCGCCCGACTAATGGGATAAAAAAAGCCGGCACTCGGGTATCGAATCCCGAGTGCCGGCTTCGCTAAACTGCCAGCCGCCGTTGACCTAGGGGTCTACGACAGTTGTTCAATCAGATCGAGTGCTTCACGGACCTTCGAAATCCCGCCGAGCTGGTCGGCCAACCCTTTGGCAGTGAGGAGCTGTGCAGCCGACAGGCCACCCGTTTTTTCTGCTGGCGCGGCTTTCTTTGCTTTTGCTGCCGGTGCAGCTTTCTTCGGTCGGCCGGGTTTCCGCTTTGCAGCAGGTTTGCCACCACTTGCCTTCACCTTGTAATACACAGCGCTGACAAGCGAGTCTTTTACGGCGATTCCCTGGCTCTGAACGCCATCTCGAACCTGCGAACGACTGGCACTCGGATTCTTGGCCATGAACGCGCGAATGGCGTCGCTCATGCTGGCCCCACCACCAGGCCGACGACCGCGTTTCGCACCTTTCTTTTTCTTCTTTGCGACAGCCTTCTTGCGTTTCGCGGGGGCCTTCTTCGCGGCAGCTGGTTTCTTTTTCTTACCAGACGCTTTCAGGCCGCCTTTAATCTTGGCAATCATTCCAAGCGAAACACTCAAGCCACCCTTGGCAACGATGGCCTGAATCTGTTTGGCCGTCGCACCACGATTCGCTGCAAGAGCTGCCGTGATTGCTCTGCCCTTGCTGCCGTCACGCTTTCCACCCTTTTTAGCCATAACTTACTCCACGGTGAAAGAATTCCGGAATCAGATTCCGGCGTCCCGATTTAACCAGTTTTCTCCGAGGCAGAATCTTGGCCGATTTCCCAACGAATCGCAATTGCCAGATCACCGCATGGAGGTGTCTTTCGACAATTCGTTGGTGGATTGGGATGCATCAATGGTGCCACACATCAATGCTCATGCATGCAGCGAAGACCGCGCTGCACGCACTTGAGCCTCGGCCAGCTCGGTGGTTTCGTCCAGGACGGTGATGTGTCCCATTTTTCTGCCCGGCCTGGCTGCAGACTTGCCATACAGATGCAATTGAATGCCCGGGCGTTCCAGCAGTTGTGACCAATTCGGCAGCGGGTTCCAAAGATCGCCGAGGAGGTTAGCCATGGCGGCCGGAGCGACCTGTTCGGACGAGCCAATTGGCAGACCACAAATACTGCGAACCTGTTGTTCAAACTGACTGCACTTGTGTGCGTCGATGGTCAGATGCCCGGAATTGTGCGGCCGTGGAGCGAGCTCGTTGATTAGAATCTGACCATCAGTTGTCACAAACATCTCTACACACAGCACACCGACGACATCGAGTTGTTCAAGGACCGTGCGAGCGATTTCAACTGCGGCATTCTCTGTACTGTCCCGCAACCCGGCGGGTGACACAGTCACGTCCAGAATGTGATTCGCATGAGCGTTGCGGAATGGGCCGTAATGAGTGAATTGTCCCTGGCTGTTGCGAACTCCAATTACGGAGACTTCGCACTCAAATGGCACAAACTCTTCCACAATCGCTTCACTAGTGTTCAATTGTTGCCAGACTGACGAAGAATCATCTGCTGCGCGGATGATCGACTGCCCTTTGCCGTCATATCCGGAGGTCGACGTCTTGGTGACACACGGCGCCCCCAGCCGCGTCACCGCGTCCTTAAGTTCACTCGCACTGTGGGCTCCAAAGAAGTCTGGCACGGGGAGTCCGAGTTTCTGCAGTGTCGACTTTTCTACGAGGCGGTTCTGCGCGATGCCGAGAACATGCCCTGATGGACGAACTGGCGCCGAACGCTCGATGCAGTCAGTCACGGCCGACGGAACATTTTCGAATTCGAATGTCACGACATCGACGCTGCGTGCAAATTCACTGAGTGAGTCGAGGTCGTCATACGGAGCCGAGAATTCGAGATCGGCCACCTGTCCGGTGGGGGAGCTTGAATCCGGAGAATAAACGTGAATGCGATACCCGAGTCGACGTGCGGCGATCGCAAACATACGTCCGAGCTGCCCGCTGCCGAGTACTCCCAGAGTTGCGTCTGGCAGTATCTGTTCCGTCATAGCTGCAAATCCGAGAGGACTTTTTCCGTCTGTTCCGAGTGAAACTGCTCAAGAGCCGTACGAAGTTGCCCATCATGATTGGCCAGTATCCGAACTGCCAGCAGCCCGGCGTTTTTTGCACCTGCCACACCGATTGCAAGTGTGGCGACTGGAACACCACCAGGCATCTGAACAATCGAAAGCAGCGAGTCGAGTCCCTGTAATGCACGACTTTGGACGGGGACTCCTAACACCGGCAGAACGGTCTGAGCTGCCACCATTCCAGGTAGATGTGCGGCACCACCGGCTCCCGCAATAATCACTTGGAGACCTCGATCGGGTGCTGTCCGGGCATATTCGTTCATCCAGTCGGGCGTGCGATGCGCAGACACAACCCGGCATTCGTGCGGGACGTTGAATTGCTCAAGAATGTCGGCCGCGTTCTTCATCGTGTCCCAGTCAGACCGACTGCCCATGATGACCCCGACCAGAGGTTGGGTCTCGGATTTTGGCATAATCAGCCTCGATAGTTTTGAGGGCGCTGTCCCAGCAGTGTGTACACGTGCCGGAATGTAGATGGATTCAGTCAATTCTCAAGTGACATCGTCACTCGGAAACCAGTCCCGCAGCCGTGAAAACCTCAGCAGGAGTCGTTAGTCTGTGAGTCAGGCTTCCCGGTGCGGCAAGGTTTTATCACCAAGCACCGGAGTGGGAACATGACAATGAGCTGGCACGCCGCTTGACCGTAGTGGCCCCAACACAATCGTTCCCAACGCTTCGATTCCGGAAAGTCGTCGGAATCCGGCCGAACGAATTGAGACGCCTTCGGGCACACCACTCAGATCGCAACGCACCAGCGATGCGACGAATTAACTGATGCTGATGTGTCAGTTCCACCAGAACCTTATTCACCTCACTGAATCCTCGTAGAAAGTGTCAGGACTCCAGCATGCCAATTGCAACTCCCGCCCAGTATGCCTCCATGCTTGATGCGGCTCAGCAGGGCAGTTACGCCTATCCGGCGATCAACGTGACTTCGGTCATGACAATCAACGGTGCCTTGAAAGCCTTCGCCGACAAAAAGTCCGACGGCATCATTCAGTTTTCGACGGGTGCAGGTGAGTTCGCTTCTGGATTGACGGTCAAAGATGCGGTACACGGTGTAATCGCTCTCGCGGAACTCACACATCGGCTCGCAGAAAAGTACGACATCCTGATCGGACTGCACACCGATCACTGTCAGCCAAAGAAAGTCGATCCATTCCTGCGTCCGCTGATCGCTGCCACCGCCGAGCGTCGTGCCGCTGGCCATGGCAACCTGATGAACTCACACATGTTCGACGGTTCAGAGTTGCCGCTCAGTGAGAATCTGGCAATCAGCAAAGAACTGCTGCAATTGTGTGCTGACAATGAAATCATTCTCGAAGTCGAGGCTGGCGTTGTCGGTGGCGAAGAAGACGGAATCGACCACAGCGAGGTAGCAAACGAAAAACTGTACACAAGCCCTGAAGACATGCTCGAAGTCTACGAAGCACTCAACGGGATTGGTCGCTACATGTTTGCCGCGACCTTCGGAAATGTGCATGGTCATTACAAGCCGGGTGCCGTGAAACTGCGGCCAGAGATTCTCAAAGATGGCCAGGCCGCCGTCATCGAAAAGCACGGCCCGGCGGCCGAATTTGATCTTGTCTTTCACGGCGGTTCAGGGACGCCGCAGAATCAGTTGCAGGAGACGCTCAACTACGGTGTCGTGAAAATGAACATCGATACCGACACGCAGTACGCATTCACACGTCCGGTCGTCGACTGGATGATGAAGCACTACGACGAAGTGTTGATGGTGGATGGCGAAATTGGCGTGAAGAAATCGTACGACCCGCGCAGTTACCTGAAGCTGGGGGAGAACGGCGTGGCGGAACGCATGGGCCGTGCCTGCGACGATCTGAAGTCCACGGGTCAGAGCATATTTGGCATACTGTGAGCCACAGCTCCTACCATATGAACATGGCCCAGCAGTTTCCGTGACTTGCCGGGCCTGTTTCATTTCGCAGTGCTGGCTGCCTATGCACATGCGAGACGCCAGGCGCGCAGTCTCTTGCCGAGTGATCGGCGCATTCAGAATGCGCGGTACAGGCCGAACCAGAAGACGCCAGTGTTATTGGTGACTGAGCGACCGTACTCGACACGCACCGTCAGGTTTTCGACGAAACTCAACAACGGGATGTCGTAATAGAGTCCCAGCCCCACGGCATGGTCGACACCCTGAGTTTCGTCAAACAGGAATGATTCTCCCACGTCGTAAAACAGTGCGGCATCGATAGAGCGAAGCGCCGCCATATTGTCGACGACCTGGTAGTCAAGTTCTCCAGTGATTGGAATGCGCCACTCCAGAGTTCCCACGTACCAGGCATTGCTGGCTGTATCGTTCGGGTTGCGTCCACGGAAGCGTCCCGGTCCCCCGAATCGAAAATGCTCACCCGTGTCGTCCCAGCCGTAGCCAGCACTGATTTTCGCAGCGACCTTTGTTTCAGATAGCCAGCCCATATTACCCGACAGACGGTGGACCGTTCCAAACTTGCCTGTGATGCGGTCGTAAGTGGCCCCGTCGTCAAACGCATGGAATCCATGCTCGTAACCCGCGTCGATCACAAAGCCGGAGTCCGGGTTCCAGTAGGGAAGTTGACTGTCCGCGTGAAAGGCGAAGCCGAATGCGCGAACGTCGTCGAACCGTTGGACGCGTGGGTCCGACGATCGCATTGTCGTGCGGTCGGGGAAGAAATTGTCTCCAAAGCGTGTGTAGATATCGAAGTAGCTCAGGTTCGGATAAATCAGACTGGTCGTGTATTGCAACACCTTGCGGACGTAGATGCGTGCCTGATCGCCGGGATCGTTTTCCAGGTTCGTCAGGAGCGCCTTTTCGTATCGCGCACCCAGTTCCCAGTTAGGAGCCGGCACGTTGTAAAAAATGGCGTCAACGCCGGCCGACAGATAGTCGTTATTTGAGTTCGCCGTATAGCCCAGGAAAGGCGACACGCGGTATTCGTTTGATGAAATCAGAGCACTTCGCAAGCCAACCCGGCCATCACCGTCGATGCCGAATCCGGTGACCACACTAGCCTTCTGCCATGGATGTGTCAGTGAGGCTTCATCCAGTGGCGTGTAAAAGGGACTGATGCGGAAATCGACATCTGGCTTCCAGCGGTTGTTTCTCGGGTTGGTATCA
>CAYSJO010000716.1:0-1809 GCA_964431285.1 uncultured Planctomycetaceae bacterium | reverse complement strand
TTTGTGCGAGGAAGATTTCCGAATTGCTGCTGACAAGATCGTTGAGCTTTGCCGGAGACCAGGTCTGCCCCCCGTCTTTGCTGTAGCTCTGCGCGATTCTCTGATACCACGTCCGCATGAACATCAGCAGCCTTCCGTCGGACGTTTCGACGACCGTCGGAACTTCGCACGCCCCCTGCCACGCACCGCCGTTTTCCCAAACCCAAAGCGTATCCTTCGACTCTCTCCACGACCCCCCTTCATCGTCAGAATAGAACGCCGTGCAGATGCCGATACCGCGGTCGTCAGGCTGCTGGAACCAGTACTCAGTGGGCAATACCAATCGCCCGCTCCTGGTCTGGGTCAACCAAGTCGCGTTGGACCTGCTTTGCGGTCCAGTGATGAGAACCGGCTCAGACCAAGTCGCCGCTTCGTCAGTCGATCGGACAATCCAGCAATCGAGTCTTGCGCTGGAGCGAATCTCGTATTTCAGGGCAATCGCGCCGGATGCCAGCCGAATAAGACTGGGCAGATGGCCTCGCTGCTTACTGGATCCGAGAATTGGACTTCCGTTTGAATCAACCAGCGGCCCCGAATCTTTCCACGTCCGTCCACCGTCCGTCGAAAACAGACGCGTCATCGTCATGCGATCGATGGCAAACAGACGCTTATCCTGAAGAGAAAGCGGACCGACAAACCCGTAGGGGACTTCGACATCAAAACCCGGCTCAATCGCGGCGGCACTCGTCGCGAACAACAAGCTCATGATGGTAACGCCAACCTTGCTCAGCCCACTTGTGACCATCTGAAATCCGTCTCCTGCTTTGCAAATCTGAGGTTGATGGGGCAAATGGAATGACGTCGCAGGACGCTTTTATCCGCCGACCACCGTCCGATCTGGTCACGAAGACCCGTCAGTGAACACCCCGCAGCGCATAACGGCATTCCCTTGGCCGTGTTATTGGTTTGTTTGACTGCTAGGCCTCATGGCGACAGCTTTTCCTGAGCGGTCTCACGGAAGTTCACGGAGCCCCGAAGTCTACATCCCCTGCATGTCACCCCGAAACCATGCCACTGCATCGGCAGTTACTGCGACGCCGTAGGGTCAAAAAACTCCGCCGACCGTTAAATGCAGGCGATTCTTGCACTTCCAAAATCTGGAACGTCGTAATCTCAGCCGGTAGATCCTTCGCCAATCTGTCACAACGCTGTGCGGATTCCATCGCTCGCTGGCTCTCTCCCTAAGCCAGCGGCGTTCACGCGACAACCGGTGACCGGCGAATTCTCGCTCCCATTCGGTGAGGATGATTCGCAGCAGGACACAAGCCCTTAGGGCTGAGATGGTCTAATCTGGCACGCCGTAAATCGTGTGAAATGCGGCATTTCGAGTTCGGCTGAGTTTTTTACCCTACGCGGTCGCGATCACCGTGTGCACGAAACGAAATCCAGCCGGAATCACTTTGAGAGCGCGACTGTCTGATCTGGCGTTTGCAGTACTTCTTCCCACGACTCGTTTCGCAGCAATGGACAGCCACGCGAGTGGTCTGCCGATCTGTCCCGCTCTCGTCAGCAAGGACAGCACTGCTCGGGCACGAGCTCGCTTAGCGTCTTGAAGGCAGAATCTCCGTACGGTTCGCTTCAGTTTCCCGTGCTGTGGCTGTGGTTCGCACGCCTGTGCCCAGTGTCATTGTGCGAATGTGGGTGCGGATGGCTGTGGGAGCCGTGTGTATGGTCCGATTGAGGTGCCTCTACGCTGCTGTCGACGGGGTGGCTGAGTGCGGACGCTTCGTGGGAGTGGCCGGGGAGGAGTTCGATGCCGACTGCGAGGGC
>CAYSJO010000715.1:0-2313 GCA_964431285.1 uncultured Planctomycetaceae bacterium | reverse complement strand
ACCATCCAGGAGCGTTGCGTTCGAATTCGATCTTTCGGTTCGCAGGTAAAAGAGCCAACCGTGTCGGTATCCGTCTGCCAGGGCGGCCCCTTCCTCGTCGGTTCCGCAGATGTTGGCGAACGTGTAACCGTTGTTCCTGGCCGTCGAATTGGGACGGTCCTTTCCCCCCGGGCCGGTGTAGCGGACCCAGGCTTCGATGGTCCATTCCCTGGTGCAGGTTCGGAGATGAAGCTTGTCGTTGTTGGTCGGCCCGATCAGCAGGTGATCGTTTTGCCGATCGAAGCGTGCCGTTGTTCCGAAGCCCGGCCGGCGGCCCCATAGCGCCCACTTGAACGCTCGCAGGGTCAGTTTCTTGTCACCGGTTGCGTCGTGAGACTGGTTGCCTGTGCCTTCATCAAAGTGATAAAGCACGACGGTGTGTTTGTCCGGCTCAAGCGGACGTTGCCACGACTCGGCAGCATGCGATACCGATGTCCAGCCTGCTACGGCGAGACACAAGAGGACACTTACTGGCTGCATTCGGTGAACCTTCATCAACGGAGAATCTTCAGGCATTGCTCAACTTGTGGGACAAAACGTCTACGGCCACTCTTCTCCAACTCCTTATGGTTCTGAGAGCGCGTAAAGCAATGAGCTGCCATCTGCGGCTTTGAAGCCGCCGTTATCAGCAGCCTTGAGCCGATTGAGGTCGGCCGCGCCCGCAATACTCGCGCATGTCACGATGGTAAGGCCGATACTGAACAGCGCGATCCCGATAATACGACTGCGTTGATTCATGGCAGTTCCTTTCGTTTATTGTTCATGGTGATGATTCCTTTGTAGCCCAGAATGCGTAGAGATCGGCGTTGCGAAGCCGGATTCGCAGACGCGCGTTTCTTCCCGCTAGTTGGCTCCAATCGGCTTGTGTCGCCCATCGAACCGTCTGTTCGATCGAGCGGCCGCGTAGAGGAACGCTGCTGCTCAGCTCGAAGCCGTCGATCACCTGCATGTCTTCGTCCAGCACTTCGACTGTCGCTTCGCCCTCGTCGGAAACATCGACGTTCATCAGCAGGTGCTGGCCCGAGGCAACGAACGGCTTCGTGGTGACCTGCCCGGCTTTGTCGCCCGCGGTCAGCGAGACGAACCCGTCGCGACGCAACACCGCGAGACAGACGGCGCCCATTTTCTCGTCCGCATTCTCAGGGCTTGCTCGGTGTTTGATACCAGTGTAGTAAAACCACATCTCATCACCGCGCTCGACCGGGGCACTTGGCGGGAGTAGTTGAGTTCTGTCGAAAACGTCCGGTCCGACCGGCGACGGCCCGATGAACGATTGGCGGTCACCGAGTCGCGTCCACTGCTTCAGATCGCGGCTGCAGGCAAGCTGGATCAAGTGAAACCCATCGGTGTTTACTTTCAGCTTGCCGGTCGCGTGATAGACCGCCGGCATGCCGATGTAGAAACCCTCGTAGCGAAAAACGCCGAAGTTATAGATGTCCGCGTTGTAGTCCGCAGGCACATTCTTTACCGGTTGCTGCAACTTCGGATTCGACAGCCTCGCGTCAATGTTCTTCTTCGCCAGTTGTTGATCCAGTTCATCAGCGTGGAACAGCACACCTGTGTCGCTCCACTTGGTAAAGTCGTGGCTCGTCCAAATGCGATGCGACCGCCCGAACGGTCCGCCCCGCTTCAGCGTCGCGATGAACGTGTTAGTCGCGCGGTCGTAACTCATGTTCGACTCGTCCGACGACGGCAACACCGCGGTCTTCAGCAGCGTCCAATGGATGCCGTCAGGGCTGACCATCGGGCGGCGCCCGTTGACTCCATAGAATCCCTTGTATCGTCGTTTGGGATCAGGATCATCCGGATCAATCACTACGTTTTCGATGCCGTTCTTTGGCCATGTATCGCCGGGAACAACCGCAAGAAAATTGTTCTCTAACGAGCCGTTGATTTTCGTTTGCCTCAGAACCGGCTTTGTCCAATGCACGCCGTCTTCGCTCTCCGCATACGACGTCCCCGCGAATCCAGGGATATTGGTCGATGTGATCAACCAGAGCTTGAACAGCTTCCGCTCTTCGTCCCACGCCGGCGAGCACCGCGTTTGCAACGAGGTCTCCCACTCCTGATCAGGCTTGATCACCGCCCCGCGTTTGAGCGGCTGATGCATCGTGCGTTTCAGTCCATCGATCCGCTCGATGATATGATCGTCCAGAAACAACTGGCGCACCGAACCGATCTCGAGTGCTTCGCGAGGGCCGGCGTTGCGCCACCAGCGGACTTCGTTCGCCCCTCTTTCCGCGCCTGCAACGAAGTCGAGACGTCCGTCGCCGT
>CAYSJO010000714.1:0-12809 GCA_964431285.1 uncultured Planctomycetaceae bacterium | reverse complement strand
TACAAATGTCCACGACTCTAATGCGTGGTTCAGGGCAGGCATACATGCAAAACAGGACAGACCGCCACAAACAGGAAACACGATGTGCGGCCGCGGAATCAGAATTCGCCGTTTCATTGTGACGAATTCTGTCCGACGTCTCGGAAGTCACACGCCGGTTTTGCGACAAGCCACCTAGATGCTATACGCTCGGAACCCGCCAGGAGGCGCAACAGTCGCGCAGGACGAGTCTGCAGAACTGTGAGCGGCCGATTTGATTGATGATTGTCGAGTGATAAGTGTTGATTTTCGAAGGGAAAGCACTCCAGCAAATGACCAGTCCTGCTACTTCACAGTTCACAAATCAACAATCGACATTCATCAATCTAAAGGCGAAGTGAGACGCAACAAGAAGGCCTTTGCGTCTTCGCGACTTTGCGTGATTTCTTTCAGTCTGGGCGCGGCTTCGCCGCTTCGAGTTTTGAGTGTCATTTGATTTCGTAGTCTCCTGGACTGCCGACATGTCGTTACTGAATCCCGCAATTGTCTATGGACTGGGCCTGGCCATCATCCCGGTTATCCTGCACTTTCTGATGCGGGCGAAACCGAAGAAGGTCGTGTTTCCGGCACTCCGACTGATTCGTCGGCACAAGATGCAGAATGTCCGCCGCATCCGACTGCGCCACATCTGGTTGCTGTTGTTACGTGTGCTGGTTGTCGGCGTGCTTGTCGCCGCCATCACGCGACCGTCACTGCCCGCCGCCAGCTACGGGCTCAACACGACCGAGACGTTAACTCTTCTGGGCATCGCCGCCGCTGCGGTCGGAGCGTACTTCGCGCTGATGAAGTGGTGGCATAGGCAGGGCCTGGCGAACCACACCATCAACTCCCGACGCACCAGCCTGCGCGGCGGGCTGGGAGTTGTTGGCGCATTGCTGTTTGCTCTACTGGTCGCGTGGCCGTATCAGAAACGTGTCGGAGCCGAGATCACCGCTCCGCTTCCCGAAGTCTCAACCGACCTGCCAGTTGCAGGAGTCTTTCTTTTCGACACATCGCTGAGCATGGATTACCGTGAAGACAGTCGCACGCGACTGGACGTCGCGAAAACGATTGCCGTCGAGCATCTGGAAACGCTTCCGACAGGCAGTCGCCTGGCAGTCGCGGACTCAACAGGTCTGGCACCGATTCTGTTTCAGGCAGACATGGCCGGAGCACAGGAACGCATCGACAAACTGAAAGTCAGTCCGCTGGCGTTACCACTCAACGAACGGTTGCGGTCAGCTCTGGCTCTGCAGGAAGACGATCGCAAACGCACACTGGATACTCAGGACACCGTGCCGATCGATGCGCAAACGGATCGTCTTGTTCGCGAGGTCTACATCTTCACGGACCTGTCTCAGTCAGCCTGGCGAGCCAGCAGTGCGAAGTTCCTGCGTGATGAACTGGAGCGATTGCCGTTCGTCAGCGTGTATCTGATCGACGTGGGAGTCGACACGCCGCGCAACATTTCGCTGACGAATCTGAAGCTGTCCCGCGAAGAGGTCACCGAAGACAGCGACATCGTTGTCGAAGCAGATGTCATATCTCAGGGCTACGATGACCAGTCGGTCATGGTCGAATTCCACACGGCCGGTGAATCGGGTCAGCTGATCAAGCAGGGCGAGTCCTCGATACCGCTTAGCGACGGCGGCGGGCAGAAGGTTCGATTCATGACTCGAGCCACGGGCGATCGACTGACGCGGGGAGAACTGCGACTGGTGACAAGCGACCCTTTGACGGGTGACAACCTGTTGTGGTTCACGATTGGTGTGCGCCCGCGCTTACGCGTGCTGATCGTCGCGCCGGCACCGGACGACCAGGAATCGAGCATCCTCGATTCAGATGCGAATGAACTGTATGTCACACTGGTTTCACTTGGGTACGACGTGACATTCGCGCCGGCACATCGACTGGAAACGGCCGATCTCGATGAAGTGGAAGTCGTTTTTCTGGTCAACGTGCCCGCTCCGTCGGAGAACTCCTTTGCACGCCTGAAGCAGTTCGTGTTGGACGGCGGCGGACTGACCGCGTTTCTGGGTTCACTGATGGAAGGCCAGACGATCGGCATCGATCAGGTCGCATGGAACACGGAAACAGCAAAGTCATTCCTTCCGGGCGAACTGATCGCCGGACTTCCCCGCGGCGAAGTACGTGGTCTCGACGTCAAAGACACAACGCATCCACTCATGCAGCCGTTCTCCGGACAGGGTGTCTCCGCGCAGGTCGCACTAATCCCGGTCTGGAGGTTCTGGAAAGTCACTCCAGCCGCAGACGCGAGTTCGATTGCCCGTTTTACCGACCCCCAGGCGACACCGGCTCTGATCGAGCGGCCTCATGGTAAGGGTCGCTCGATCTTCCTGACGACGGCCGGCAACCTGACATTCGATCGCCGCCGGCAATGGAGCCGCCTGGCCGCCGAGTGGCCATACATTGCGCTGGTCGACCGCATGACGCTGTACCTCGGGCACCGTACAGGGGCGCAGCTCAACTTCGCGGCTGGAGAAGAAGTCCTGTTGCCCCTCGATCGCCAGACACCCGTCGAGGAGTATCTGCTGCGCAAACCCGGCGGAATTCAGCTGCGCAATCGACTCGTCGCAGACGCGACTGGGATCCGTATCGCCGAGACAGATGAAGTCGGCAACTACCTGGTCCGTGGTGTCGATTCGGAATTCACAGCGGGATTTGCCATTAACCCACCGTCGGAGGAAAGTGCTTTCAACCGCCTGACTCCCGCCGAACTCGACAACCTGCTCGACGAAAAACGATACGGCGTGGCACGCGACATCGAGAGCCTGACCCGCTCTGTCACGACGGGTCGCCTGGGCATCGAGATCTTCCCACTGATCCTGGGGCTGGTGATCCTGGCGTTCTGTCTGGAGCTGGTCGTCGCGAACCGCTTCTACGAAGCCGACCAGTCACCAGAGACGACGACGCACGAGGCAGTGACTGCGTAACGTGCGAGTACTAAACCACCAGCTGCTCGCTGGCGTCATCGAGAGTTTCATCTCCCGTCGACTCCACGTCACCAGACTCAGGAAGTGGTAACAATATCTGCTCAACTCGTGCCGCAACGATGAAAGTTAAAACGCACAGCCAACTGGCGGCAGGCAGTGTGTAACACACGGCGCAAAAGAAGACGGGCCAAAAGTACTTTCGTTTCTTCGCATCTCCATTGGGATTGCCGTCCGCATGCATGGTGTAACCGGCAATCGTCAGGCAGAGAACTAACGTTGGCAAAAGGTTGAAGTGACTGCCAAGTAAGAACACGTGCCTCCCGAATGGGAAAAGTCGATCGGGGGCCGAAAGATCGTGAATCCAGGTCACTCCCCACAGCAGATCGGCCTGCCGTAGTGGAAAGCTCCCCAGCAACCCTTGCCACGCGCCGATGAATAACAAGGTGACCGCTATGCTGACGATACAACCACCAAATGGATTGACGTTGTACCGCTTGTACAAATCGATCTGAGCTTTCGCCAATGCATCCTTGTCTCCGGCATGCTGTTCTTTCAGTTGTTTGAGCTGAGGCTCGAGACGCAGGATCTTTGCGGAATTACACTGCTGTCGAAATGTCAGAGGAAGCATGCAGACGCGAATGAGAAGCGTAGTCAGGATCAGTGCGAGTCCGTAATCACCAAATAGGGAACCAACGAGACGCAAGGCGGCATCAACGGGTCTTGCTATGTACTTGACCGACACAAACAGGAACTTGTCGCCGTCAGCGAGGACGGGAAGACCATATTCCGCATTGTCATCAAGCAGCGGGTAGTCCTTGGGGCCATTAAACAACAGATACTCATGCACGACTTCCGTGTCGGGTTGCAGGTCATCTGCGGATGTACTACCTCTATACGAAGTACCATCTGCGGTGGCCCAGTTACGGCTACGATCGCCCGGAAGGCTGGCTCGCCCCGAAGCCGGAATTCTTCGATCGACTGGTCGAGCAGTTTCCCAACAGCCCCCTCCTCCCGTTCGCCCACTGGCGGCGTGCTGAATGTCCACGCAGACAAGTCATGCGCGGCTGGACGTCATCCAGCCATTCGATCGATCAGCCCACGTTCAACGGATTGAAGTCGCTGTACGAGAAAGTCGAAGCGAACGAGGGTTCAATCGCATGGGCCTAGACACAGGCGCGACTGGGCAAAGTCCAATACTACGCTGGTAACATCGAACAGGCGGCAGAACACTATCGATCCATCAGCGAACAGATGCCGCCCGGTACTGAGAAGGTTCGAGCATTGCTCGATCTCGCCCACTGCCTGAAGAAACTTGAACAACCCGAACGGGCAGCGAAGTCGGCCGAGGCGGTGATGGCCTTACCCAACGTCGAATGGTGGGGCCGAGCTCACGAACACGTCTCACCCCTGGCAGGCAACATCGGAAAGAGCAAGTACTTCGCGTCGAGACTGCAGAAGTAGTCAGGCCGGCTGTGATCAATCCGGTTGAATGCGACCTGCGTATCGGATCAGCAATCCAATCACCGGCAGTGAGAACTGCACCTCGGCATGCCATCCATCACCGGTTGCGGTTTCGCGCGCTGTGACGCGAGGCGACAGCCAGCGGGGCATTGGTATCAGCAGGAACCACGCGCGAACCACTTCCAGGCTAAGGCCCGTTTCATCCGCAGTCAGTTTGAAGCCCAGACGCAGGGGTCCGGCGGCCTCGATCAACAGGTCACCCGTTTGCCACTGCGTTGTGATCATGGGGTGCTTGTCGAACCTGCGAATCCACTTCTCTTGATTCCGGTTGGCTTCGACGGTCAGTTCAACGGGGACGCCCGTCCCTGTCCGCGGCAGTCGGGCCAGTGTCGCAAGTAATCGCGGAATGAGTCCCGGGCCGCGAGTGACGTCGAGCACCCCGCTTCCACGATTGCCATGCGGTGCATCATGAAACTTCAGCAGCACTGCGGGCAGGCAATCCATCTGATCGCCGAGAACACGACGATATAGCGAATGATCTTCCACAAGTGACCTCCGTCGTCGAGCTTGCCCGAAAGTTTACGACGGGGTCTGCTCGCGCAGCCGCAGCACGACGGCTGAGATTCGGCGGACAGCTTCGGTAATTTCGGCAGAGTCGTTGTCGCTGCTGATCGAGAGTCGGACTGCGGACTTGTAGACGTCTTCACCACATCCCATTGCGACCAGCACCGGAGCCGGCTCTGCGGAGCCGCTGGCGCATGTGCTGCCCAGTGAGCACGCGATGCCATCCAGGTCGAGAGCCACCAACAAGGCATCACCCGCGACGCCCGGGAATGAGATGTTGAGCGTGTTGGGTAGACGATGCTCGGTCGACCCGTTGACGACAACTGGTTCACATGCCTCACGCAGTCCTGCTTCGAGCTGATCACGCATGGCGCGGAGCTTGGCGATGCGCGAGTCCAGGTCCTCGCAGCAGAGTTCCAATGCGCGGGCCATGCCGGCGGCCAGTGCGACAAGTTCGGTGCCGGGCCGACGTCCGGACTCCTGATGCCCACCAAACTGGAACGGGGCCAGCTTCACGCCATGCCGCAACAGGAGTGCTCCGATTCCGCGTGGACCGTGAAACTTGTGGGCTCCCAGTGACAGCGACGTCGCGTTCAACTCATTGAATCGGATCGGGGTTTTTCCCACTGCCTGCACGGCATCAACGTGAAATGGCACGCTGCGTTCCCAACACAGCTGCGCCAGCGGAGCGACGTCCTGAATCACTCCTGTTTCGTTGTGTGCGAGAATCAGGGTGACCAGTTTCAGCTCTTCCCAGGGCAGGTTGATGTACTGGTCTTCGTCCAGCCGTCCGTTGGAATCAACGGAGAGATTGTGCAGCGACCAGCCACGTTGCGCGAGCGACTGACACGACTCCAGTGTGGCGGGATGCTCACCCACTGTCAGAGCGATCGATCCCGGAGATGTCTGCGCGAAGCCGAAGATGGCCATGTTGCTGGCTTCAGTTCCACCGCTGGTGAAAATCACCTCGTCAGGACTGGCACCAAGTAAGGCGGCAATCTTCTCCCGTGATTCGTCCAGTACGCGACGTGCCCGACGTCCCTCAGCATGCCGACTGCCAGGATTTGCGTAGCTCAGACGCAGGTGATGGGCGACCGTCTCGATGACTTCGGGGAATGGTCGCGTTGTGGCATTGGCGTCGAGGTAGATGCGGCCTGGTTCGGAATCAGTCATGTCAGCCGTCGGTTGTGAAAAAAGGGAAGGGGACGCGGATGAGTTGTATTGTGTCAGGCTGTCTTGCCATCGGTCAGCTTCATGAAGGCAGTTTCCATGTCCATGGCCTCAGGCTGGAACATACGAATTCTCGCGCCGGTTTCGTACATGGCCTGATGCAGGTCCTCGATCGATACCTGGTCCTCATGCAGTCGCAGAGCTATTCGGTCGACCTGCTCTTCAACCTCTTCAACGCCGGGAATCGCTCGAATCTTCTCCAGTAGCTCTAGACTGGAGTTGCCCAGCTGGACGTGGACGACTCGCAACAGCGAAAGCTTGTGATAGATGTCGTCCATCGTTCCCTGAGCGACCATTTCTCCAGCTTCAATGATGCCGATCCTCGTACACAGGTGCGCCAGCTCGTGCAGGATGTGGCTCGAAATGAGGATGGTTTTTCCCATTTCGGTCAGGGCAATGAGCAGTTCGCGGACTTCAATCCGGGCACGCGGATCCAGACCGCTGGTCGGTTCGTCGAGCAGCAGGAGTTCCGGATCGTGCAGCAGCACTCGTGCAAGCGACAGGCGTTGCTTCATACCGCGGGACAGCGTGTCGACCTGTGCGTCGATCTTGTTCGTCAGGTCCGTCAGTTCCAACACGTCGCTGACAATAGCGTCCCGCTTGGAGCGTTCGATTCGATACGCGGCCGCGAAAAAATGCAGATATTCGCGCGACGTCAGATCCTCGTAGACACCGAAGAAGTCGGGGACGTAGCCCATCTGTTCGCGCACTGCAGTCGGGTCCAGTCGGACGTCGATGCCATTCACGCGAGCGGTGCCCTCGAAATTTCGCAGTAACGTCGCCAGCACTTTGATCGTCGATGACTTGCCGGCGCCATTCGGCCCGATGAAGCCATACACCTCACCTTGAGGAATCTGCAGTTCGATGCCCTTGACTGCAGTCGTGTGTACGTACCGGACCCATAAATTACGGACATCAACAACTAGCGGACGTTTTTCAGTCAACGTGGGTGCCACTTCATCGTGGGTCTCTTCGGTCGCATTAAATTCAGCGAAATCACTCATGAGTAGCCTTGCCCGGACGGGAGATGTGTTTCAGGTTGCTGGTTCGGAAATCACTGTCCGTATATCAGCCAGACCGCCGGGTAGGAACCGGCCCTGCATGAAACAAGTCACTGATCTGATCCACTGACACGGTACAGCCGGCGATAGATACGTATGTCCTCGGCATTCGGCACGACGATGACCAATAGCCATTCATCGGCATTCGATGGATCGAGAATTGTCAGGTCTTCGAAGTTGTCGCCACCGTGCGGTGCGATCTGCGAGACGACTCCGAACAGGCTGCGTCCTTGCAGTCGAACACTAATGTCTGTCAGAAAGTCGACCTGTCTCTGGCCGAGCTGTCGAAGCTCCTGCATCACCTGGGCATCCTGCACCTGCCGCTGCACTTCATAGTGATTGAAATTGACGGTCGAAATAGGAAACACGCTGCCATCCTGCCCGGTGACCGGAAGGATGTCGCGCTGGTTGTAGAACCAGGCTTGAGCCTCGTTTCCAAACGCCTGGTGAACTGCGTCTGACAACTCGCCTTTCTGGCTACGATCCCTGATGAAAGTCCACTGCCGGTTCCAGTCAAATGTGCCTGTCTGACCCGGCAATGTCTCGGCGTCCGGCGCGATTGCCAGGACGCGATTCATCTGCGGCATCCACTGCGGCATCTCCTGCAGGACCTGATAGACGCCGGGCGGGCGTCCCTGGACTGTGGGCGGTGGAACACTCTCGCGGCTCATGCTTCGACCGTAGCGATAGTCGTACATCTGCCCGCCGAAACGCGAGTGGTTCAAGGCTGTGAATATACCACTGCGCATATCCGTGGTGACGTCGTGACTGGACATCGTGAACAGCAGTTCGATGCGGTTAGATCGCAGGACGGAGCCGTCGCTGGCAATATCAAACACGCGAATCTGCGATCGTTCCGTGGATGCATCCAGAAAACTGTGCGACAGCCAGACGGTGAACAGTGTGAAGAGCACCGTCGCGGCCGGGAACGTGATCCATGTGAACCGACGCAATCGCAACGCTCCCAGGACGAAGTAATCCAGCGGGCCGATCGTCAGCACGTAGAACAGCAGAATCAGACCGATATAGGACAGCGGGACGACTTCCACTTCCGACGGCATCAGTTTGTCGAGCAGCCCCTGACCACTCTTGAGTTCTCGTACGCGCAGATCGTCCGAGGAACCGCCGAACTGCCAGCCGGGAACGTCGTAGTTCCCACCATAGTAATGGTTTTGGTTGCTCCGGTTGGTCCCCTGTGCCGGCAACAGCTTTTCGAGTTCCAGCCATTCAAATCGGCCTTCATCCCGGGCCGTGGCCACCTGGTCCGAACGGAAATGCCACAGCCTCGCGACGGCTTCATTCCAGGCCGGCGTCGCGAAATCCTGCTCGGCAAAGGGTCGATACATCACGGCAACGCGACCAAGTCCGCTGGCCAGTTGTTCGAAGTATCCGTCCGGTGGCACGTCCAGATGCCCATCCGGACCGACCGTAAAACGGTCTTCATCTGAGCCAGCCAGACGGTTCAGAAAATCGAGCTGCTGCTGTTCGAGCCCGCCGAGTGGTTCCACGACAAGGCTGCCACCGGCGCGAACCCATTCCGCCAGTGAACCGAGTTGCCGGGATCGCAGTTCTGAGAATCCCGTCTGGCTCAGGATTACCAGGTTGTAGCTGCAGAACCAGTGGGGATCCTGCGGCATGTTGTCCGGAGCGAAGACATCCGAAAGAGTCGCCAGGTTTCGGTCACCACGTTGACTGTCCTGTGTCTGATTCGTGCTGCTTCTCCAGAATCGCTCGAAGCTTAAGGAACGCACGAGTTTCGAGACCGTGCGATCAGTCCCACGAATGATGGGGTCGCAGAACAGGATACGAAATACTCGTCCATCCGGCGGTGGGATGCGGATAGGACGAGCCTCCAGCTCGATCTCGGACTTCTCTGTGATAAACGTTCCGTTGATGTCGATGGTCTGAAAAGCCGATCGGCCATCGAGCGTTGGTAACAGCATTTGAAAACGGTTGCGGCCGACGTTGAGTGCCAGTTCGTGAGACACCGCGCGGCCAAAGAACATTGGCCCGTCACGAAATGTCAGCACCAGCCGCCCTTCGAGAATCGACGCACCGCCCCAGGTCAGTTCGATGTCGAGCGGAAGCGGACCACTGGACCGGGGTGTCGAGTCGTTGCGAATTTCGAGTTTCAGTGGTACTGACTGCGCTGACGCCGACCTGAGCGGAATTGCCAGAATCATTACGGCAACCAGGAACAGAGTTGTTGTTCTCACCGAGTTATCCTCTTGCGCGGCGAATCAATGGTGTCTCGAATCGCACGTTCGTTTCCTGACCAGAAGCAAACGTTTTTAAAGTTGCACACTTCAGTCCCGACGGGACGTGGGCAAATAGCCCGGAGTTGCCCTCACTCAATCACTGGGGGTCGTTGAAAGAACCACCATTCCGCCAACAGCACCACAAACGCGATCATCGCGAGAGTGGACCATAGCGGTCGATCACTGTCGAGGAGTTCTTCCGCGGCCGACACGGTTAATTCGTTGAACTGAATCTCATCCACGCGCGACAGCGACGTCTCCATCGCATCCAGAAGGCTGACAGATAGCGTTGCTACTTCACTGCCACTATCCAGAATCCGGTACGCACCAGCTACCGGCGCTGCGACTCCATTCAGCATCCCGTTTTCGTCGGCTTTGACGGTGACATCCTCTCCCGAGGGACTTCGCACGACATATTCCGCATTCGGCGACATCTCTCGCACGGGCAGTACTTTCGTGCGAGCACCGCGGACCTCGCCAATGGCGGCTTCGTGGAAGGCGATCTGCACCCCATTCGTGACCAGAATCGGAAACGCGATTCTGTACGGCAGAGTCGATCGGTCTGTGTGAAACAGCAGATAAACGTCGACCTCGGCCCCCACACGCTTCTGCACGATCAGCGGGCCGTTTCGTCCGTGAGCGAGAATCGTGTAACCCAGATCCTCAAAATCACCGTCGCCCACACCGGACAATGTTTGTACGTCGTCCATGATCTGCACATCACGCATCTGCATATGCTGCAGAAGCGGAGATGATCGGTCCCAGTCAATGACCTCCGTCAAATCCGACTTCGAATCTACAAGTTCGGTCAGCTCAGCCGGGATGACGCCGGTAAAAACGCGGACTGTTGAATCCAGTTCCTTGTCCGATGCTTTTTCGGAGAAGACCAGGTCGAACGGAATGCCACGCTGATCGGTCGCACCTTCGTCGGGATACAGATCCAGCGCCTCGTTTTCCGTAAGAGCCTGCCGATAACTGGCCAGATCCGGATCGACATACACACGCAGCGGGCGAGGCGTCGGCAGATCCAGCCAGGCAGTGTTGTCGGACGCCAGCGAGTCGTACTCGCCATCATCGACCGTCAGGCGTGCTTCCAGGCGAGTCGACACTTCGGAGGCGACTCCAAACGTCAGCCGTTGCGATTCGCCCTTTTCGAGAACAAACGACTCTTCGCCCACCTCTCGACCATCCTGCATCAGTGCGACTGTTCCGGAGGACGGTTCCGACGCCTCGACTCTCAGAAACACGTCCCACTTGGGAGCCGTCTGCTGTTGGGCGTTGAAAGCGGTGATGCCGATGTTCGGCCCGGCTGGATCGACCTGCTGGAACGTCACAGAGAACGGCAATTCGAAATCGACACGCTCGGGGAAATTCCCATCGGAATACACAAGCACACGCTCAATGGGGACAGTGCGAGCCAGCGCCTGAGTCATCCGCAGGGCGTCTTCCAGGCGACTGGGGACGTCGCGCACCTGCACCTTGTCGAGTGCATCGAGCAGTACGCGCCGATTGCTGGTGAACTCCGTCAGTCGCTGTGCCGTCGAGTGCATGGCGATCAGCGAAACTCGCTGGCCAGAGACCATGTTCTCGACGAGGTCGCGAAGCTGGTCTTTTGCGATCTCCAGTCGTGTCTTCCCGGTTTCCGGATCGGTCGCCGCCATGCTGGCGGACGTATCGATCAGGATCGGCAGGTATTCGGCGCGTCCGGCTCCACCCTGAATGATCGGCTGCATGGCGGCCAGAACCAGCAGTATCAGCATCGCCAGTTGCAGCCACAGTTGAATATTGCGTTTGAACCGCTGGAACGGCGAGTTAACTCGCTGGTCATCCAACACGGTCTTCCACAGCGCAAGCGACGACAGTTCGACGCGAGGACGTTTCAACTTCAGGAAGTACAGCACGACAATTGGAATCAGCAGCAACAGCCAAAGGACGACGGTGTCTTCGCCGACAAACCAGGGGCACAGCAGCACCAGACCAAACAGCCCGCGAAAGCCGAGTACGATTACCAGCAGCACAAACAGCGCGATGACAACGGCGCGTTCCGCAGTCACGCCCTTCTGGAATCGGAACAGCCTTAGACCCCAGGCAACCAGCACAACGAATACGAACGCGGCCAGTGTGGGGATCAGGAACCACGGATCCGTCGCGCGCTCAAGCCAGAAGTATTGCCAGCGATCGCACGTGGAAGTCCAGAGCCAATTGAACCACTCCATCATCGGATCCACCCCTTGCGGAGCAGAGTCTCGTTCAGGATGGGTTCGAGCAGCTCATCGGAACTCAATGACAGAAACCGACCGTCCCGCCGCCGGCATTGCGTTGCGAGATATTCCTGCAGGGCGACACGGTGTTCCTGATACAGGCCCAGCAGTTCGCGCGCCGAGGACACGTCCAGCGTCAGGCCGGTTTCACAGTCCACGAACCTCAGGTCACCGGTCAGGTCCGGCGAGATTTCACTGGGCCCGAGTAGTTGAATGCTGAAGATCTCCAATCCAGCACTGTGCAGCAGATTGAACGATCGCGAGACGTCTCCGAACGTGAGGAAATCCGAAAGCACGACGGCAATGCCGCGGCCGCGATGCAGACGCAAGACAGAATCGACCGAATCCTCGATGGCGGAATCGCCGCCTGGCTGCAGACCTTCCAGGAAGGCAAAGATACGTCGCATGTTCTGCCGGCCCTGTTGACCGGTCAGCATGATCGGGCTGGCTCCCGCTTGATAGCAGGCGTAGAGACTGACCCGCTCACCCCCATGCAGTCCCATGACGGCAAACGCGGACGCCAGTTGCCGCGCCCGCTCGAATTTCTGTTCGTGCTTCATCGATGACGAACAGTCCAGCAACACGACAACCTGCATCTCTTCTTCGTGTGCGTACAGCTTCAGGTACGGTCGCTGCAAACGCGCAAAGATGTTCCAGTCGACGTTGCGAATGTCGTCCCCGGCCACGTAATCGCGGTAGTCGACGAAATCGATGCTCGCGCCGCCCTTCCCTGAGAGATGCTCGCCGCGCGTCCGATTGGTCCGACGCCGGTTGGGATGCAATCGCATCCGCTCGACCCGCGCAAGGGTCTCGTTCGCCATGAGCGAAGTCAGTTGCGGTTTTTTCTCAGACAGCTCCATGCGGGGCCCGACATATGTTGAGTAGGTCCCCTCTTCCCGTGGGAACTTTATTCATGGGCGTGTAGAGGTAGGAGTCGCACTATCAATAAATAAAGAAACAGTTTGAAATCCATGGTTGTGACAGAACTTCCCTTTCGAGGAA
>CAYSJO010000713.1:0-1695 GCA_964431285.1 uncultured Planctomycetaceae bacterium | reverse complement strand
TGTTGGTGCCCCTGCTTCGGCAGCGTTTTCGGCGATGTTACAGACCAGCGCCGTTTTCCCCATACTTGGCCGGGCCGCGAGGATGATCATCTCTGTCGATTGAAATCCATTGAGCTGTTTGTCGAGGTCCGAGAACCCGCTCGTCAGTCCGCTGATTTCGCCTTCCGTCTCGAGACGTGTCTGAATTCGATCGAATGTGTCGATCAGAATATCATGCAGGTTGATTTTCGCCGTGTGCTCCTGCTGCTCGAGGATCGAGAAGATGCGCTGCTCGGCGCTGGCAAGGACGTCCTCTGTGTCCTTTCCGCCTTCAAAGCACTCGGTCAGGAATTCGTTGCAGGAGTACACCAGCGATCGTTGAATGGCCCGATCGCGAACAATGTCGGCGTAATACTTCGCATGAGCCGCATGCGGGACGGACTCCAGGACCTGGACGAGGTAGTCATCGCCGCCGATATGTTCCAGTTCGCCAGTGCGCTTGAGTTCCTCGAACAGTGTCACCGCGTCGATACGTACGCTCCGTTCGTACAGAGCGTGAATGGCCTTGTAGATGCGTTGATTGGCGTCGTTGTAAAAGTGATGTGCCTGAAGCGTATCAGCCACATCATCGAACGCCTCGTTGACCAGCAGGATGCTGCCCAGAACGCCGCGTTCGGCTTCGAGGTTCTGCGGCGGAAGACGTCCGGCAAACGGATCTTTCGCTGGTCGCTGGTCGCTCATGTCAATCCGTTATCCAGATGCGGAAAATCAGGACGCCGTCATGGGGCCAAGAATCGCAGATGCGGCCCAACTGTCAATCAGCAACGAATGACTCGTTGTTAACACCGAATCGACATCGTCCGAGACACGTCGCCGAAAGGCGTTTGCGCAAAAAAGAAGCCCGGTCTCCACTCGAAACCGGGCTTCCGAATAGTTCGTCATCGGTCACGCCTCAGCGACGACCTTTGGCACGACCCAGACTTTGACATCGGTCTCAACTTCGGCGGCCAGTTGAACTTTCACGGTGTACATGCCGGTTTCTTTCAGTGGGCCATCCAGCTTAATGTGGTCCACTTCCACCGGGTAATTCGCACTCTTCAACTGCTTGCTGATATCGGCAGCCAGAATCGAGCCGTACAGGTGCCCTTCGGCGTTCGCGTTGGCTTCGATGGTGACGCTGTACCGGTTAACGGTTTCGGCTAGGTCTTTCAGGTTCTTGATCCGGTCTTTGCGGGCCGTCGCCTGGGCTGCGCGGTGAACTTCGACCATCTTCTTGTTTTCGTCGGTCGCAATTGCCGCCAGACCCTGCGGGACCAGGAAGTTGCGAGCGTACCCGGCACGCACACGGACGATATCGCCTTGGTTCCCGAGATTCGGGACGTCCTCGGCAAGCAGCAGTTCCGCCATGCGCCGATTTCCGGGGAGTGCTTTGATACGGGTGTTCCTAGGCATAGGTGGACTCTCAATCTGAATGGTTACGTCGCGCCTTAGTCCCGGCGAAGTTACGACGTCTGTATCCAAGTGCTCTAAAAGGGAACGTTGTCATCTGGTGGGCTACCACCGCCCTGTGGTGGTTCAAAACCACCTGCGGGTGCTGGTGCAGGTTCGCCGCCACCGAATTCCTGAGCCGGCGCCGATCGCTGAAATCCTCCGCCTCCGCCACCGCGGGGTAACATGGTCATCTGCTCGCCGCCCACCTTGAGTTTGCTTCGCTTC
>CAYSJO010000712.1:0-2099 GCA_964431285.1 uncultured Planctomycetaceae bacterium | reverse complement strand
CTTCGCCACGGGAACTTCGATCGGGTGCCGTACTCGTGCTGTCTCCCGTGGAACGTCCGCAGACGATTGACGTCGCTGGTACCGAACAGGCCGGTGAGTACCTGGCCCGGATCAAGACCATGGAATTGCTCATGGTGCGATTCGGATTCGACCGGACGGGTCGCATCACAACCACCGTACGTACCGGCCTGGAATCATCGATCGAAAAGGCCGACATCGACCTGAAACGGGGGGCCAGGCCTTCATGGTGGTCGGCATGGAATTGAATTCTGCTCCGGGAGCAGCCGGTACACAGGGAGTCACGATTAAGGCGACCGTGTTGTTCCGTGATACAAGCTCAGGCGTGCAGCAGGTCTACAAGGTGTGGGAAGAGTCCAAGAAGGTTGGCACAGTCGCCGGAGGTGCATTCCTGCAAGGTGTCGTCCCCAATCGGTTGCGATCGGGCATCAAAGACTACTTCCGCGGATTCACGGCGTCAGTCAATCGAGCCAAACTGAAAGCGCGACGCGAAGCGTCCGGTAAATAGCAATTTGACTGCAGATCAACGTTACAGGGATTTCGTAGTCGTGCCTGCCGTTAGCGAGCATCACCATAAGATGGACCCCGTTTCGCCGAATCACTGGAGCCGCCTGTTGCCTTCTGGCCTGTATGTGCTCGAATCCAGTCGAGTCTGCGGACAGGGATGAAGACGGATTCGTCTCGATCTTTGATGGAAAGACGCTTAACCACTGGAAAGCGCTGCCTGCGAGTTCGGTAAAGGCCTGGCACGTCGATGACGGTGTCCTTGTTGGTGACGGTGACAAAGGGCGAGGCTATCTGGCGTATACGAAGGAGGAGTTCTCCGACGTCGAGATCAGGTTGAGCTACCGTTTTCCAGGTAAGGGCAACAGCGGTATCGACGTTCGAGCCCGGAAGGACACCACGGGACGCCGGCAGTTGCAGAGCTATCACGCCGAATTTGGGCATGTGGGAATCGGTAAGCAGGTTCTGGGCGTGTGGGACTTTCACACCCCCGGCCGTCGAGAACACGCATGTTTTCGCGGTATGCGGCTGATGATCGACGAAAACGACAAGCCGCATGTGACTCAGATCGAAGACGCCCTCACCACGGACAACATTCGTAAGGGCGGTTGGAACGACGTGCGCGTGGTCGCCCGAGGCAACATTTTTCAGTTCTTCATCAATAGTAAGCTGGCTTCGGAATTCACCGAGCACCTGCCACGCGAAAAGCGATTGGACAAGGGACTGATCACGCTACAGGTGCACGATCCGGGCATGGTCGTTCACTTCCGCGACATTCGGATCAAAGTTCTGGCCCATGGCGACGCAAAGTCAGATCGATAGGACCAACTACGGTCGCGCGAAATGCACGGGCGTTTTCAGAGTTGGTCTTAGGTAGATTCATCCGACTCGAAAACCCCTCTCCCCAACGGGGAGAGCGGACTCGTCTGACTGATTCTCTCTCCCCGTTGGGGATGGTCAGAGAGAGAATAGCCTTGGGAGTCAACCCCAGGAAACGGAGTGCAGCCTGAGCCGCGAAGCGGCGCTATGAAAGTTGCACAGTCGACTCATGCCGCTGCTTCGCAGCTCAGAGGATTTAATCACAGAATACGTGGGGTTTGCACCCCAGGCTATCACATCTCACCGCTATCGCGGTTCACAACGCGCAACATCGAAAAGCGTTAGCGGGGACAGAAACCGCCTGCAACTCCCAGGGTGTCGTCAGAATTCCATCGAGGCGAAACGTCAATCAGAGTAACTCGTCTCTTATGCCGTGTTCGTTCGGAAGTAGAAAAGACTTCGTGTGGCACAGTCACCCGAAGACTGATGAAGCATTCCTCGTTGTCCACGGCCAGTTGCGAATCGACTTTCGTGACGGCTCGGTTACATTGAACTCCGGCGAGATGCTGGTTGTGCCGAAAGGCGTCGAGCACAGGCCATTCGCTAAGTTCGAGTGCCATGGGGTGCTTCAGGTTGCGCGGACAGTGCAAGTCCTTAAATCGGCACGGTCGTTTGGGTTTCGAACTCGGCTGGGGTGAGGTAGCCGAGCGATGAATGACGGCGGTCCTGGTTGTAATAATGCAGATAGGTCGACAGCT
>CAYSJO010000711.1:0-7529 GCA_964431285.1 uncultured Planctomycetaceae bacterium | reverse complement strand
GGGTAATGACACGATATCCCTCGGATCGATGACCGGCGACTACGGCAGTATCCTTGTAGGCATCGGCGAAGCAGGTACCGACACCCTTACTGCCAGCGGAGCGACGAGCAGTGGCTATTTCGTGCAGATGAACGGTGGTGACGATGCCGACACGATCATGGGATCGCAGTCGAATGATGTCATTTTCGGTGGTGATGGCGACGATTTGCTCTTCGCATCAGGTGGTAACGACATCGTGCTTGGTGGATTGGGTAACGACATGATCAGCGGACAGAATGGAGCCGACCGTCTGATCGGAGGCGACGACAACGACACCATTGATGGCGGCAATGGTAAAGACACGCTGGACGGTGGTGTTGGCAATGATCGGGTCAATGGACGGCAGGGCTCCGATCTGATCTTCGGTGGTGATGGCAACGACACTCTCAACGGTATGGGCGGCAACGATTCGATCGAGGGTGGTAATGGAGACGATCGCATCTTCGGTGGCTCGCTCAAGGATACGTTACGGGGCGGCGCCGGCGACGATTCGATCAAAGGTCAGTCCGGACGCGACGTGATCTTCGGGAACGATGGTGACGACACGCTGAAAGGTAATGGGGCTCGAGACACCATTATCGGCGGCGATGGCGATGACCGGATTGACGGTGGCAGCGCCCAGGACGTAATCAACGGCGGCGACGGTGACGATTCGATCAACGGCCGGTCTGGGAACGACACGATCGTCGGTGGCGATGGTGACGATCGAATCTTTGCCGGTGGTGGTGGCGACATCGTACTGGGTGAAGACGGCGACGACACGGTCTCCGGCAACGGCGGTGCTGACACACTCGCCGGAGGTGATGGAGCCAATCTGGTCTTTGGCAGTGCCAGCGAGATCGATGAGCTGTTTACCTTGGATGCCGAAACACTCGCGAAACTGAATTTGGTTTAACCCGTCCCGTCTCGACATGTGACTTGCGTGAAACAAACACGCTAACTGATCTGGACACGTACTCGACATCCATGTCACTCTTCGCAGTTGTACAAGTGAATCGAGACGGAATTCGCCGGACTGCGAGCGCCCGCGACAGCGGCGCCGCCTGTGACGGGCAAGGAAGATCAGCGCTGACAGCCGGCTGCATTGCTGGACCGGAATAGACTGTTTTCAAAGCAGACTCCCTGCGCTCGGTCGGGTCTCCCGACTCTGGTTGTGGCCAGCCACACCCGGCTGTTGTTCGACATGCTGTGAAAGGAAACCAGCAATGCCCTCACCCCTGCGAGTGCTGCTCGTCGCGGAAGAATCCGCCGGACTGCAGACGCTAAACAAGTTGTTGACGGGACCGCATGAACTTGTCGGAGTCCTGGCTTCACCCACACATCAGTCCAAATCGGCGACTGTCTGGAATGTCGCGCAGAAGCACGGCATCAATGTCTGGCCGGCAGAACGTGTTCGTGACCCGGCGTTTGCGACGGAGATTGCACAGCAGCAAGTCGACCTGCTGCTCAATGTGCATTCGTTGTACGTAATCAAAGGCCCGCTCATCGATGCCTGCCGCATTGGCGCATACAACATGCACCCGGGCCCGCTGCCGCACTATGCCGGACTGAATGTTCCCAGCTGGGCAATCTACAACGGCGAGACGTATCACGCCGTGACGGTTCACGAGATGACACCGGAAATCGACGCGGGGACGATCGCCTATCAGTCGCGTCTTGCGATCGAACCCACGGACACAGGGTTCTCGCTGATGGCAAAGTGCATCCGTGCTGGTGTGCCGCTGATCGAGCAGTTACTCGATGCGGCCACCCAGGGACCAGACGCGATTCCCCGTATTCCACAGGATTTCTCACGCCGACACTATTTCGGGCGTAAGGCTCCCAATGCCGTCCAGATCGAATGGGACTGGGCGGCGGCGGACGTAGTGAACCATGTGCGTGCGAGTGACTATGCCCCGTTTGTTTCTCCCTGGGGCAGTCCGGAAACTCGTCTGGGCAGCGATGTCATCGGCATCCTGAGAGCAGAACGCACAGGCCAGACCCACGATGGCATGTCGCCGGGAACAGTCGGCGAGTCGAGTGACCGCGGCATTTTCGTTGCGGCGGCTGACGAATGGGTACTGGTTCGTAAAGTCCGCATGGATGATCGCAAACGCAATGCGGGCGACGTGCTGACACCCGGCCAGCTTCTGCGTGCGGCCGCGCCGGCAGTGGTCCCGGCTGATCCCCTTGTGGGCTAATGCGGCTGTGCAGACGGCCAGAGGACGCGACCCGGAACACGGTTCTGAATTTTCCACACGGTCTTTCCCGCCGTAACATACAGCGTCTTCAGATCCGGGCCTCCGAAGCAGCAGTTGGTGATCATGTCTTCGGCGACGGGGATCAGACCCAGCAATCGGCCCTTCTTCGAAAAGACATACACGCCGGCCTTGTTGTCCGTGTTTTGATTTGTGTATGGCCGATCGGCTCCTGCGGTGACGTAGATGTTGTCATCCACATCGATACACATGCCGTCACCGCCGCGGCCGGCTCCAAAGTCATGAATCTCGCTCCGTTTCCCGTTGGGAAGTCCGTCCGCATCGAGTTCGAAAGAGAACACTTTACGCACGGGCTTAAGCGGGTGGTTGTCGACCACAAACAACGTTCGGTTGTCGGCTGAGATTGCGATTCCGTTGGGTCGCGCAATGTGGTCCGGTCCCAGCACACGTGTCAGGTCGCTTCCGTCCGGGTTGACGCGGTAGACAGCCTCAGCACTTTGCTCAAGCCCGTCGCGATCCGGACCATAGTACGGGTCGGTAAAGTAGATACGCCCGCCGTTGTCGATGCACAGATCGTTCGGACTGTTGAATCGTCCGCCCTTGTATCGATCCACGATGACTGTTCGCTGTTTTGAGACGGGATCAATGCTTGTGATCCGACGCCCGCCCAATCCACCTCTCTCATTTCCCTCGCACACAATGAGCGAGCCATGTGCGTCGAACATCAGTCCATTGGCACGACCGCTGGGACGCAGAAACGTGTCGGCCGTCTCCGCTCCAGGAGCCAGTCGCATGATCCGGTTGTTGGCGATGTCAGTGAAGTAAATGCTGCCATCTGAGTGGTAAGCCGGGCCTTCGGTGAAGACGAGTTCCGTGGCTGGTTCCAGTCGTTGCCCGGCAACGACATTCGGCAGGTCAGCGGACGACGCATGATCGGCGCAGACAAGGCATAGAAGTCCTGTGATCGCAAGTCCCTGGATGACGGTCTTCACTGCACTGCTCCCGGCTGGCTGATTCACTGATGAATGGTTCCTCGCTCCAACGCTGACAGAGCTTACTTCGCCCACGGCGATCAAAGAAGCAGAGCAGGTCAGGCATTCGACATTCCCAGGCAATGGTCCTCGTCCTTCCGTCCGACGGTCGGCGAAGTTATGAATCGTGATGAAGAGACGGCACGACGCCCCCTGAACCGTGAAGAGAGACCCACGAATGCCAGCCGCGGCCTACATTGTTTGCGCGCAGAGCGTCTCACGCGACGAGACGAATAACCTGGTCAGCTTGAATGCTGTGATCGAACGGATGGTCATCCGGATTGATCCGAAGCATAAGAAGCCGAAGAAGAAGAAAGCTGACGGACCAGTGTTGATTCCGGCTCCCTTGAAAGGCATCGCGGTGTGGAGTCGCGAATCGTCCGACAAGGACAACGAATTCGAATCGGAAGTCCTCGTGCGCACGCCCGACGGCGAAGAATCCACCATGGCGACAACGACATTCAGCTTTGGTGACGGACAGAATCTACAGCGGATCTTCCTGAACTTCGCCGGAATCCCGTGGATGACTTCGTCCGGCGTGCTGGTGATCGAGAACCGCGTGCGAAAGGCCGGCAACAAGCGGTGGAAGTCGCAGAGTTATCCGATTCTGGTGGATATCGCGAAGTCGAAGTGACTCTGCATTCAGCGCGTTGACGATGTTTTCCCCGGCGGCATCGTCCCAATCGTGATGACACCACCCGCGTCATTCTCGCGCAGATGTTCCAGCAGAATACGTCGCAGTTCGAGAATCGTGAGCGGATGACGATGCGCCTCGGTGTGCGTTGCCTGGACGATGATCTCAGACTGAACATCATCGCGATGGGCGCTGGCGAATGAGACCAGCCCGTCGCCTTCCTCACGCCCTGCTGCGCTCGACAAACCGTCGGGGTCTGTAATGCCGACGACATTGTGATAACGAACTCCGCTGGCATTAGGCGCCTCCGCGAGCACCTGCAGGATTTCCGAATTCGGTGCCAGGGCGTCGAGACTCGTGATTGGCACACTCCGCGCATGCCGGAAAATCTTTCCGTTGTCCGTCAGCAGTTCCTGAGCCGCAGCCCGGCCGCGTTCCGGAAGTGTGACGACACGCCGCAACAGGTCTCGAAAAACGGGAGTCTCATCACCGCTGCCTCGGTGCGGACTCGCAATCGTCACCACTCGACGGACTTCCGGGACCGGCTCGAAATACCAGGCACGTTCAAACTGCTGGCGCGCGGCCGCATCGATGCTCGCCTGACGAAAGTCGACACTGCTCACAGCGTTCCAGTACTCGTCGCCACCTTGCAGAGTAACGAGGCGCGAGATCAGGCCACCCATGCTGTGTCCGACGATCACCATCTGATCGAGGGCCACCTGTTCCCTCGACGGATCCAGTACGCGACGCATGGCCGCCAGTTCCTCACGCAGGTCGGCGGCCGATTCCCAGAATGATTCGCCAGTCGGGTACAGGTAGAACCAGAACTGATAGCGGTCCCGAAGTTCCGGCATGCTGCGCAAATCGTTGAGCGCTTCCATCCAAGTCATGGGACTTGAAAGCAGACCGTGCACCATCAACACGGGAATCTTCCCCGGCTGGTAGGGCTGAAGCATGTACAACCCGGCGATCTGCTTTGCCCGGTCCGGCCTCAGAAAACCGTACGTGTCGAGTTTCTGCAACTCTGGATTCTGAAGGTAATAGGCGAGTGGTGTCGTAATGTCGCTTTCAAGCGGAATGCGGCGGTCAGCAATCATCAATTCGGATTTTTCGAGCGGGTCGTAAAGCTCCAGAACTGCTGCGTCGGGTTCGCCCTCAACGACCGATGGTGTCCACCGTAGAAACGCCGTGACCGGGAAACTTAAACCTCGCGGGTAGAAAGCATCTCGGTCCGTTGCGCCTTCAGGGTCACGGCGCACAGCGATCAACGGTACGCCCAGGCCGAACGTGTGATATCGATTTGGTAACCCGACAACTCGATAGTCGGCGACAAACTCGAAGCGATCGAGGTCATTTTCCCGCCATTGAAAGCTCTGCGGCTCGCAGCTGAATCGAATCGGTCCCTGGCACGTGTCAATTGTCGCTTCACTGCCGGGCTTCAGAACGCCTGCCTGTTGAGCCGTACGCAGACATCGCTCCAGGGCCGAGTTATACAGATCGCACACGCCTCGGAATTGTGGGTCCCAGGCACTTCGCTGGCCGTCGAAGTCTGGTGCGAACAGGTATAGATACGCGTATGCCAGACAGCCGACATACCGCTCGATGGCCCGACGTTTGTTGAACAGTTCAGACCGTCGTCCGGCTGAGTAGTTCAGCTCGGCCAGGGCATACGCCAGTTCGAGGCCCGGCTCGCGACGATACACATCGGCGAGCGCGTTGATGACGTCGTCGGAATGAGGCTTGCCCAGCCGGATCAGATCGTATCGACGAAGGACCTGCAGAGTGCGTTCGTCCGGTTCGTCCGGACCAGCCAGTGCGGCCTGCAGCTTGTGTGGCCGCCAGCGGTGGTCTTCCAGTTCGATGTACTTCTGTGGAAAACATCCAGCGACCATGCAGCACGCTGCGATCAACAGGATTATCGTGCCAGGGCCGGGCAGGTTAGAAATGCGATCAATCAAGGGGAACACATGCATCGATGGCTGGTGAAGTCGGCAGCCGGAATCGCCGCCGGGCGGGGGTCGCGAAAATTGACCCATTACCGGTATTGCGTCAACGCGGACTTCGGACCCTCATCTGGAGTGCGGACCAGACAGGCGATCGCTCTAGCGGAATCAACTGCGGCCTGTCCCGGTTGAACCGCATGAATGCGATTACTGCGAGCCGGCAATTGTGTGTTCAGTGGGACAACGGACGGTATCGGACGCGTGTCGGCTGATCGGCATCTGCACCCAGACGCTCGCGGCGATTGAGTTCGTACATGCGGTAGTTACCCTCGAACCAGTACACCTGACTGTCGCCTTCGAAGGCCAGAATGTGCGTTGCGATGCGGTCCAGGAACCAGCGATCGTGGCTGACCACAACCGCACATCCGCCAAAGTCCGACAGGCCCTCCTCCATCGCCCGCAGTGTGTCGACGTCGAGGTCGTTTGTCGGTTCGTCCAGCAGCAGCACATTGCCTCCAGAGCGCAGCAGCTTGGCCAGGTGAACCCGGTTTCGCTCACCACCGGAAAGCTGCCGGACAAACTTCTGCTGGTCCGAGCCTTTGAAGTTGAACCGACCGCAATATGCCCGCGCGTGAATGTCGACGCCGCCAACATTCAGCGTGTCATGCCCACCGGAGACCTCCTGATAAACGGTCTTGTCCGGCTCCAGGGCATCGCGGGACTGGTCCACATGCGACAGGTTCACTCGATCGCCAATCCGCAGGGAGCCGGATGTCGGTTCATCCTGAACCATGATCATGAGGAACAACGTCGTCTTGCCGGCACCGTTGGGTCCGATGACTCCGACAATTCCGCCCTTCGGCAGATCGAATTCCACATTCTCGAACAACAACTGATCGTCGTACGCTTTGCTCAATCCCTCGGCGCGGATCACCAGATCGCCCAGCGACTGGCTCGTCGGAATCTGAATCTGCGCGGCCCCTTCCCGTGCGTCGTACTGCTGCGCCTGAAGTTCACTGTATCGCTGCAGGCGCGCCTTGTTCTTTGTGGATCGCGCCTTAGGGCTCATACGAACCCATTCGAGTTCCCGGGCCAGCTCTCTTTGCCGACGAGTTTCCTTCTTCTCTTCAACCTTCAGACGGACCTGCTTCTGCTCAAGCCACGACGAGTAGTTCCCTTCGTAGGGAATGCCCTTGCCGCGATCGAGTTCCAGAATCCACCCCGCGATGTTGTCCAGGAAGTACCGATCGTGAGTAATCGCGACGACCGTGCCCGGAAAATCGCCGAGAAACCGCTCGAGCCAGGCGACTGACTCGGCGTCGAGGTGGTTGGTTGGTTCGTCCAGCAGCAGGATGTCGGGGTTTCGCAGCAGGATCTGACACAGAGCCACGCGCCGCTTCTCGCCACCGGAGAGGTACTCAACCTTTGCGTCGTTTCGCGGCAGACGCATCGCATCACAGGCCATTTCCAATGTCCGATCCAGGTCCCACAGATTCAGCAGATCGATCTGGTCCTGAACGCGCCCCTGCTGCTCGATGACCTTTTCCATTTCGTCAGGATCAAGGTCCTCACCAAGTTTCATGTTCAGTTCGTCGTAGCGATCCAGAATGGCTCGCGATTCGGCGACGCCCTCTTCGATGCACTCGGCGACGGTCTTTTCCGGATCGAGTCGCGGCTCCTGTGG
>CAYSJO010000710.1:0-2672 GCA_964431285.1 uncultured Planctomycetaceae bacterium | reverse complement strand
CATGGTTCACCCTGCGTCTGCTGTACTGGCGTTTTTTGTGTCCGGTCCTACAGGGCAGAGAATCGTCTCGGAGGTAGTTCCAGGCGAGTGACCTTGCGTCAACATGTGGTGATTTCCGTCGCCGAATTCAAGAGTCGTCATGGACAACAAGAGAGAGTTTCGTGGTGTCGCTCACTGTAAGGCACAACATGGGATAACGTCTGCCATGATAGGCAGGAAGCCCGCTGGCCTGTTTCACTGATTTGGAGACGGCACGGGTTTGACAATGTGTGGAGCGCATCAGCAGAGGTCGCACATGAAACTCCATCCGCGCACAACATTTCTCGCCGGCATCGTGTTTGTCCTCAGTGCGAGTCTCGCGGAGAGCGGTGATGGGTCGGCTGAGTTGCGGCCCCCTCGAACGTTCTTTGTCACCCGATCATTAGGGCACGAGCAGTTCTTCCCGTACCTCGAAGCATCGCGTCCTGAGATCGTGCAGGTCGGGAACTACGGTGCGATGTTTCACGGATACGCTGACAACCCGAAGTCGATGAAGACACCGATGATGCTGCCGGTTTCGGGCGAGCGGGCTGCGTTGGAATTCCAGAGCAAGCTCAACGAGCGCATCCACAAACTCGGGCTGAAGGTCGTGGGGCATTTTCGGCTGGTCAAGGTCATGGCCGACTGGACTGAGCAATCCGGGTTCGTCGACTACTACAACAATCGATGGCCGAAAGACCTGCTGGGGCCGAAGCCACATCCGGAACTGCTCGAACTTCTGCAGCGGGACAAGGACGGAGTACCGATCCAGTTGTCACGATACGACAACGCGCAACTGGCTCTGTGTCTGTCGAGTCCGCATGCACGCAGAATGCTCAAGCAGATGCTGAAATGCGCGGTCGATCACGGCATCGACGGAGTGATCACGACTTACAACTACCGGCAAAGATGCGCCTGCTCGTACTGCCAGGCCGCATTCAGAGACTGGCTGGCTCGGAAGCTGACGCCGCAGGAACTGAAAGACAGACTCGACATCGGTCGGCTGGATGAGCACGTCTTCGATGGACTGCCCGTTCAGATTCCCGGGTATCCCGACGGAGAAAACGCAGGTGAACTGGACTGGCTGGCCATGCAGTGGGGAGCTGAGCACTTCAAGAACATGTTCGATGATATCTTCATCGACTACGGCCGCACGCTGCGGAAGGACCTGATTGTTTCTCAGTGGAATCACCTGAGTCATGTCAGCCTCAAAGAAGAGCGCATGTTTCTGCCGCTGTCCTCGTGGGGGCGCGGAGAAGATTACTTCTGGTACTCCGGCGGCGCGTCATTTGTCCGCAAGAACTTGAACCTGAGCGAAGGCAAAGCCGGCGATGCATGGCTGAGCTGCCTCTATGCCCGCGAATTGAGCGGCGGGCGGCCCATTGTGATGGGCAAGTACGACGGCATCCGCCTGGCTGTGAGTATGGCAGAAGGGTATGCCATGGGTGGCCCGGGTATGGGGCGTTACATGCGGTTTGAAAACGCCACCGGGTTTGAAGTGCTGACCCGTTACACCAATTTCATGCACGGGCATCGACATTTGTTCGACGAAGCAACACCATTTGCCGACGTCGGCCTGATTCTGCCCCGACAAAGCGTGTGGAATCGCCATCCCGAGTCGCTTGATGCTTTTCGTGACCTTGGCCAGGCCCTGGTGGAACGCTAGGTGCTCCTGGACGTCATTGCCGATGAAGCCATCAGTCCGGAGCGGCTATCGCGGTATCCAGTCATCGTTCTCGCGGATGTGATCGCGCTCTCAGACGATCAAGTAACGGCACTTCGCGACTATGCTGCCGCTGGTGGCAAGGTTCAAATTTTTGGCGAACCGAGAAAGATCAATGAACTCGGTGAACCTGCATCACGTCAGGTGCGCGGCGTAATAAGCAGAGACTTCGGCGGGATCGGACTCGACCGGGCCACTGCGGACGCACACTTAATCTCGTTTGTTTTGAAGAAGTTTGCCGGAAGCATCGTCAAGGCTCCCTGGACAGTGCGCGTGGCCGCTTACACGCAACCGAATCGACTGATTGCGCATCTCGTCAATTACGATCGGGACGAGACTCCGAACAGAAAATTGCAGGGCCCGGAGCTGGAGCGGCCGAAAGCTGTGGACGACATCCACATGCGTATTCGTCTGCCCGAGGGACGTAGCGCCGATTCCGTCATACTGTTCAGTCCCGATCGTACGAAACCGCTTACGATTCCGTTTCAGCAGACTGACGGACTCTGTGTATTTCGCGTACCCACCCAGCTCGTCTATGCCGTCATTTCGATTGATTGCCAAGCTCAGTGACAAGCTCACTGGAATGAACTCGGTCGGCCGAGTTGCGACATCACTTTGTACAGTTTCGACAACCGCGACCGTATCGGTTAATACTTTAGCTCAGCTAATATTTGGCCTCCTCACCAGAATGTGTGGGTGAAGTTCGGCTCGGGGAGTTTTGCAAGGTTGTGGTATAAAGCGAGTACCAGCGTTTCTGGTGTGCGGAATCCGTAGGATTTTCTCATGGTCTCTTTCGCCTTGTTGTTCAGACGCTCAACCACACCGGCGCTGAATTGGCCCTTCGCCCGGAACCAGTTCAGAAGCAGGTCCTGGTGAGTACGCAGCGTGCCCACCACTTTCTTCATCGGGTCCAGATGGCTCCGCATCACGC
>CAYSJO010000709.1:0-5879 GCA_964431285.1 uncultured Planctomycetaceae bacterium | reverse complement strand
GAGTCACTTTCCAGGCCGCGATCTTCAGTCGCCCCTTCTTTCCACGAGCACCCGCTTCGACCTGTTACAGCTCCTCTTCCGTGAGCGTGATGATGTACTTGACCGCCATGTGATCATCCTTGATCAGGTACGGGACCACAGTCTACAGAAAATTGTGACATGACGGTCCACTAGGGTTGGAAATCCAGCTTCGGAGTCGTGTTGACCAGCACTCCATCTCTGGCTTTCCAGCCGTTGATCTGTTTGGAATTGGTCAACATCCAGCCGTCGAGATTGTGGCCATTAAACAGTTCGATGGGCTTGCCGAATTTGACTTTTCTCAAGTCGGGCGTGGCGGGAATGGGCGATATCCGTTTGCCAGAGAATGCCAGCTTTTCGGTCTTTCCGCCAAGGAGCGATCGATCCATTACGAGTCGAATGACGTCGCCTTCAACCGTCGCTGAGTGCTCGCAGGGAATCCTGTCTCCCGTTGGTGGCCCGCCGTCGTAGGCCGGTTTTCCAACTCGACAGTTTCTTCGAAACTTCAACGTGTTGCCGACAAGCGAAACTGCCGTAAGGCGTTTGGGCGAGCCGACTGTCCAGAGTTCCCCCTCCAGCTACCGTCCGGTGCCGAGAGAGTCAGCCAGCCCGCGTTACCGTCGGGCATCACCAGTGCCCATTGACCCTGGAAACCACTCCGAGCAACTGCATTCGAAGGGTCATTGGCATTGGACTCCGGAACACACAGCAGGCCCAAAGCCACGCTGCCAACGATTCCGACCAGATGGACTATTGCCGGTTTGATCACGAGAGATTTACCTCTGTCACTCTGCAAGCAGTTACTTACCTTCGGACGCCCATTTCTTCATCACTGCAATGTTGTCTTCAATGACTTTCGCATGGGCTAGGTCCCGCGTCCGGAGTCGCTTGAGGTAGACCGCCATGTCACTGTCGTACATCTCGGCCGTTTCCGGCGTGCGTCCCTTGTCACCGGTCTCTTCCATCCAGGAGTCGAGTCGCCCACGGAGTTTTCTGAGCATGTCAGCATGCGCGCGATCGCCGGCGAGGTTGTTGATCTCGTGGGGGTCATTTCGCAGGTCGTACAGTTCTTCTGGTGGTCGCGATTTTCGAAACAACAGACTCTGCACGGAATTGAGTTTGCCGGCCTGATTCCATTCACGGAGCGCCTGCAGAATGTTCTTTGCGTCCTTGTACGCGCAGGGCTGCAGGTACGGACGCTGGGGCAGAAAGTTGCGGATGTACTTGAAGTCCTTTGTTCGCACCCATCGCATATGGTCGACTGTTTCATCACAGCGGTCGCGGGCGGCGAAGGTGGCCTTACGAGGCTTGTAGTCGGCCGCAAGAATGTCCCGGGCCTGCATCCACTTTGGAATTCTGATCCCCGCCGCAGCCAGCGACAGCGCAGCAATATCAATGTGCTCAACCACGTCATCTCGAACAGTGCCCGCGTCGTTTTTCGGTCCGCTGATGACCAGCGGTACGTGCAGTCCTTCGTCGTACATGAACTGCTTGCCGCGTGCATGACTGATGCCGTGATCGGTCATAAGAGAATCAGTGTATTGTCCCGCACGCCGGTCATACGAACGGAATCAAGATAGGCGGCCCAGTCTCGGATAATGTCGGGATGCTCGGGGTAATACGGCGGCAGCGAGACAGCATCGATACCCGTGCGGCTTCCAAGTTTCCGCTCCGCGGCAGCGGAGACCTTTTCCCAACCCTTCGAGTCCTTGCCCCTCAGTTTTCCGCCGGACGTCTGAATCTGAACGAAGAACGGCTGCCCCTTCTTCCGGTCTGCCCAGTCGTTTCCATCGTAGACAGACTGGTCCCATTCGAAGTTGTAGTCTGTCTTACCGAGCTTCCCATTCATGGGCCAGCCAGTAATGGATGTGTGGTATCCGGCGTTCTGAAACAGTCGGGGAACGAGTTTGATGTGTTCGGGTAAACGAATCTTCCGCTCACCCCGGCCACTGCGGTAATGATGAGCACCGATGCTCGTCTGATACATCCCTGTGATGAATGCCGAGCGACACGTCGAGCACACCGGCGCCGTCACAAACGCGTTCGTAAACTTCACTCCGTTCGCAGCGAGCCGATCGACGTGTGGCGTCTTGATCGCCGTTTCACCGTAGCAGGCGAAATTCGCTGACATGTCGTCGGGAATGATCCAGACAATGTTCGGTTGGTGACCGTCTTTAGTCTCACCCGCACTGGCCGAGACAGCCACGAGCGGAATTACGACCGACAGCGCCCAGACAAGTGGCCATAGAAGTTGCAAACATACTTTGTGCATCGTTGTGGTTGACTCGTTCGTGGAACTGTTGTACCCCCGAGTGTTCGGTGCGGGCGGCCCCACCATGTCCGGGCGGGTCTCCGCGTTCGGCGCGGGTCTCTGACCCCGCCGAGACCCTGACCGAAGGTCTCGTCCGATCCTGTCGGCAGTCCCGCAAGCTTAACAGTTCCAGGTCGGCCCGAGGGAGACCTTCGGTCAGCAATCGGCGGGGTCAGAGACCTGCGCCGAACACGCAAGTGACACACGCCGCGGCAACCGATATTTCATGCAGCACGAGATGCAGACGCGGCGGGTTGTTCAAAATCGCTGTTGATTCGCGACAGAATCAGTTCGGCAGTTTGGATCGTCGCTCCCGTCTCACGAAATCCAGCGGCGCAGGCGTCGAGTTCCTGCATGACTCGCTGGCGTTCTTCTGGAAGACGCAGCCAGCGGTCCAGAATGTCGGTCAGGCGGTTCACCACGCGGCCTGGATTTCCGACGCATGGAAACTCGGGCATGATCTCTCGATCGGCGATCAGGTTCGGTAGTGAAATGTAGCGGCACGTTACCAGCAGTTTGGCCGTGGCCCACATCAGCCGGTCACTGCGGTACACAACCGCGGCTGGAGTCTGACGTGCGATCATCTCCAGACTGACCGAACCAGAGACCATCAACGCGCAGTCAGCGACCTCGATGATTTCCGACGTCTTGCCGGTATAGATGCTGACGGGCAGCGTCGGCGCGTGCTCAAGGAGATCGGACAGGCACTTGCGACGATGATGATCCCGATAACAGGCCACCAAGAAGTGCGTCTTCGGATGCCGGGCATGAACTCGACGCATGACGTCGCGCATGATGGGCCAGTTGCGATTCACTTCCTGCGTTCGTGAACCCGGCAGAATTGCGACGGTGGGAGCTGAACGACTGCTGAACGTGTTGACAAAGCGCGCGTTGAGTGGATGACTGTCAATCTCGTCGAAGAACGGGTGCCCGACATAGTCGACATCGACCCCGTGTGTTTCGTACCAGTCGCGTTCGAAGGGCAGACCGCTCAGCACGTAATCGACAAAGCGCTGGACGCGTTTGATGCGCCAGGGAGCCCATGCCCACAGCTGCGGCGGCATGTAATAGAAGACGGGGATGCCAAGGGCTTTGGCCTTCTTCGCAATCCACCAGTTGAAGCCGGGAAAATCGATCAGCACAACGGCATCCGGCTTCTCACTGGCCAGAAAGCGTTCGGCCTGCTGAACCAGTCTGTAGAACTTGCCCAGCAGCGGAGCGATCTGCGTGAGACCCATGACGGCAAGGTCTGTGAGCCGATGCAGCGACTCAAGTCCATGCTGCTCCATGAGTGGCCCGCCAAAGCCACTCACGCGGACGCCCGGCTGTCGCTCCTGAAGTTCACGCATCAGAAGAGCCGCGTGCTGATCGCCGCTCGGTTCGCCGACTGAGAAGAAAACGTGCATAGCGCGAGTCCATTCGCTGTAACTGATGTGGTCGTCTGCAAGGCGTTGTAGCGCGGGCCGATCAAGATGGTCAAGACGCATTGACCTTCGGGGGTGTCTCAAGGTGCAGGAAGTCATCCCCGTCAACCGATGATTCTTTTCACGACCTCGCCGTCGACATCCGTCAGTCGGAACTCACGCCCGGCGTGCTGGTAGGGCAGTTGCGTGTGTGCCATGCCCAGTTGATGCAGGATCGTTGCCTGCAGGTCGTGCATGATGACTTTGTCACGAGCCACGTAGTAACCGAATTCGTCAGTCTCTCCGTAGACCATGCCTCCTTTGATACCACCACCGGCCATCCACATGGAAAACGCATGCGGATGATGATCGCGCCCATCAGTGCCCTGAGCCGCCGGAGTACGACCGAACTCCGTGCCCCACACGACCAGTGTTTCATCCAATAGCCCGCGGCGCTTCAAGTCCTTCAGCAACGCGGCTATCGGACGATCGACCTTCGCCGCATTGGTTGTGTGATTGTTGCGCAGACCACCGTGAGCGTCCCAGTAGTTTCGCGGATAGCTGAAGTTGGCCTGCACAAACCGCACTCCTGCCTCGGACATGCGACGTGCCAGCAGGCAGATGCGACCGTATTCGTCGGTCGGCTCGCGGTTAATCCCATACAGGTCCAGTGTTTCTTTTGACTCGCGAGTCACATCTGTGACGGCCGGTGCTGCCATCTGCATTCGAAACGTCAATTCGAATGACTGTATCCTCGCTTCCAGCCGGCTGTCTGATTCCCGGCCCTGCTGGTGCCGCTGGTTCGCTCGACGGAGCAGATCGAGCTGTCGACGCTGCAAATCGACCGGCGACGCCGATGTCAGGTGGTCGAAACTCGCGTCTTTGAATCGGTTGCTGCCGTCGCCGATGCGTGTTCCCTGAAACGTCGCCGGCAGGAAGGCACTGCCATAGTTCTGCGCCCCGCCGTGGTAGTTCGACGGAGCCAGCGTGACGAAGCCCGGAAGGTTTTCGTTCTCCGTACCCTGCCCATACAGAATCCAGGCGCCCATGCTGGGCCGCATGAAAACACCATCGCCGGTGTTCAATGCAAGTGCCGCCGGACCGTGTGAAACCTGGTTGCCGTTACTCATGGACCGAATCACACAGATGTCGTCCATGCAGGATCCGATGTGCGGAAACAGACTGCTGACTTCAGTGCCCGATTGACCGTATTTCCGGAACTTCCACGGAGACTGCAGCAGATTGCCGGTCGCTGCGAATTCGAATTGAGGTTTCGGAACCGGCACGGGCTTGCCGTTCATCTCGGCCAGTTTCGGCTTTGGATCGAACGAGTCCACATGCGATACGCCTCCATGCATAAAGAGGAAGATGACGCGTCGGGCTCGCTGAGGAAAATGCGACGGGCTGGAAGCCAGTGCACTGGTCGATCGGTTTGTTGCCCCCTGTGATTCACCCGCCAGCAGGCCCAGCAACGCGACATGTCCAAACCCGCTCGCGGCCTGTTGCAGCGCGGCGCGGCGAGACAACCCTGCTTCGGACGTGTGTGACATCTCTACTCCACGTACAGAAAGTCGTTCAGACAGAAAACCGTCTGACAGGTTTGCGTCCACGCTGTGTGTTCGGCTGCTTCCCCCGTGGAACCAGCACCAGCGTATGTCTTCCGAACCTCAGACAGGAAAGCGAGGAATTCGCTGTGGTCAATTGGAGTTGGTTCGCGACCGAGCACTCGGACAAAACCCTCAGTCAATCGTTCGTCGTCCGTGTTGAATCCTGCAATCAACCGATGGGCCAGACGGGATGCCTGCTGTTGAGCAAAGTCGCTGTTCATTAAAAACGCGGCCTGAGACGCAACCGTCGTCTCGTTGCGGACGGGCGTGACGGCATTTGCATCTGCCACATCAAACAGCGCCAGCACATCCGGCCGACCATTGCGAACGACAGGCAGATATATGCTGCGTCGAGGAGAATCGAATCCCTCCCACGCGCTGTTCACTTTGGACGCCGACGAAACACCTCGCTTCTTGTCAATAATGTCTCCGTCGTTGTAGAGCCGCATGACGAGTTCACCACCGCCGATGCGTCTGTCGAGCTGATTTCCAATTGCCAACAGCGAATCTCGAATCTCCTCGGCCTGTAGACGGCGGCGC
>CAYSJO010000708.1:0-5099 GCA_964431285.1 uncultured Planctomycetaceae bacterium | reverse complement strand
TATATGCCTGCCTTTTCTTTCTCTGCCCGAAGGACTTCCCCTTCCACCCGTTCCTCTCCCTTCCCCACGTATCATTCCTGCCTCACGTATCACTCCTGCCTCGCATTTCTTACTGTTCAGAAGAGGACTAGTCATGACAACTGCCACAGCACTGAGCGTCTTTGCCGTGCAGTCTGTTGAAAACGTGTTCGTCGTTTCGCCCCAGGGCGACTCAGGCGGATTCCGGTACAACGACATCCATCGCGAAACGAACACCATTACGGACCGTCTGCAGCGTGACCAGGTCACGAATCTGTTGATTGACTTCAGCGACGTCGAAATCGTCGGTTCAGTCATGATCAGCGCGATCATCAAAATCGCCCGCCAGCACGCTAGTCGGAAGGGAGCCGCCGCCTTCTGCGCAGCGTCGTCAACCATGCGGGACGTGTTGCAGAACATGAATCTCACACGGCTCTGGCCGTGTTTCGAGACTCGTGAGGAAGCTCTTAAGTCGTTCGAAGGATAGACCTGGTTTTCGAAATTCGATCACACACAAAAACGCCGCCTGTCGGGTAACGTCCTCAGGCGGCGTTTTTCGTTGCGCAGACGGCACCAGGAACAGCGCGAGTGACAGGAGCGATCGATGAGAACTGGCGTCAACACTGCGGGCATGATTCTCCTGCTCTCATCGAGTGTCGTGTTCGCCGCTGACGGCAACCGTCTGGCACATCTCGAAGAAAACAACCCGTGGTATTCGCATACAGAGTTTCCGAAGCTCATCACGCCCCAGTGGGTCGGCGAGGATGGTGTCGAGGCGGTCGTCATTCTGGCGATCGACGACATGCGCGATTCCGCTAAGTACGAGGCGTATCTGCGTCCGATCCTGCAGCGTCTCAAGCAGATCGACGGGCGGGCCCAGTCAGCATCATGACGTGCCGCGCAAAGCCCGATGATCCCCAGTTGCAGTCATGCTCGCAGAGGGTCTCAGTATCGAGGTCCACACGGTCGACCATCCCTGCCCGCTGTTGAACGGCGGAGACCTCGGAAAAGCGAAATCCACGTACGACCGCTGTGTCGACCTGCTGCATTCGATACCTGGGAATCGCCCCGTCGCGTTTCGAATGCCGTGCTGTGACTCGCTGAACACTGTCAGCCCACGGTTCTTTGAGGAAATCTTCAATCGAACAACGGCCGAGGGGCACTACCTGAGTATCTCGTCGTCTGTCTTCAACGTTCTTACGTCCGCAGACAAAGACATTCCCCGCGAGTTGATTCTCGATGCTGACGGCAATGACCGCTTTCGCCGCTACTTCCCCAAAGGGCTCAAACGCGACGGCGTTGAGCACAACAACTTCGTCAACTGGATCGAGAATTACCCGTACCCGTATGTGATTAACGGCCGCTGCTGGGAGTTGCCCTGCATGGTCCCCAGCGATTGGGAAGCTCAGTTTCTGCAGCAGCCCAACAGCCCGGACACCGTGCGAGACATGAAGGCAGCGCTCGATATCACAGTGCAGAAGCAGGGCGTGTTCAATCTGGTGTTTCATCCCCACGGCTGGATCAAAGCTGAACAGGTTGTGGAGCTAATCGACCACGCCGTCGAGAAGTATGGGAAGAAAGTCCGGTTTCTGACCTTCCGTGAGGCACTCGATCGGCTCAATGAAAACCTGCTCGCGGGAGAGTCACTGCGTTTCGACGATGGCGGTGACGGTGGTGTCCGACTGCTCGACGTGAACGACGACGGATTTCAGGATGTCGTCATCGGCAGCGAAGATCGCCGTCTGACGCGCATTTGGAGACCGAAAGGCCGCACATGGAGTGAGACGGCGTTTCTCACCCGACTGGGCAAAGGCGTGCAGTTCACACTGGTCCGCGACGATGGCCGTGTCAGCGTCCTGTCGGAGACACTCGAAGGCCCGGCGGAAACGACTGAGGTGATCACTGACCGCAGTCCCGAGCATGCATGGTATTTCGATGGGCGCGAATGGCGGGGTGATGACTTCCTTCAGTCACTCGTTCGCTTCTCGCGACATATCCGGCGTATCCCAGTGGAACGGGACGACGCGTCCGGCAATGTCCATCCAGCAGCAGCGCGTTCGTGGCGCTTTCGGAATGTCGATCACGATGGTCGTTGTGAGGCGATCGTCTCATGGCATGCCCGGAACGAAGACGGCTTGTTTAACCCATCGGGCCGAGAAGACGTTGCCGTTTTCCGGCCCGAAACATCTAAATCGGCGCGGAGTGCGGCCAGGCCGCAGGAGCCACAGCAGACTTGGCGGCGACTTCGATTCTCATGGCCGGCCGGGTCACTGAACGCCGCCGCCGGCAACGATCCGGCTCTGTTCCGTTTTGCCGACCTGGATCATGACGGCTACGACGACTTGATTGCATCGACTGCCAGCGGGACCAGCGTTGCCCTCTTCGATGGTTTCGAAGCCGGTTGGTCACGAATCGTGCTCAATGCGAAACGAGACGCCGGTCACGCATTTCCGGAGATCATTCGCGCCGACCGTTCCGACAACGGTTTCTTCATTCACTCGGACAATTTGTGCTGGCAGAACGAGGACACCGATGGACTTTCCGATCTGATTCATCGTGTGCCCGTCGATCATCTGCTGGCGGCGAGACGACAGTTCGAAGCGGCAGCGACTCGGACAAAGCTCGCACCAACCGTTCTGATTGGGGCGGCTTCCGTCGACATCACGCCTGAGTATCCAGTTCGTCTGAGCGGCTACGGCAACCGATCGAAGGAATCAGAAGGCATTGCCCAACGCATCCACGCGAAGGCGCTCGTGATTGGCGGCGATTCAAAACACCTCTCGCCGTCGTATCGCGCGATGGCTGTACGCGAAAACATCTTTCACCGTGCGAATCACTCAGCACCCGAGATCAGCATTCTCCTGACCGTCGACAACTGCGGTGTGCCCGCATCGATCACAGAACGGACCTACGCAACACTGCAGAAACGGTGGAACATTAAGCGCGAGCGATTTGTTGTCTGCTCGGGCTGGTGTGTTCTATTTGGCTCATGGTCTACACGACCCGGCCGGTGATGCCATGTCGGGACTGGATTCTGAAGTCCATGCAGGTGATGTTGCCACAGTTGTCCCGAATGCCAGCAGCATGGTGAAGATCATCACTTCGACTGACGACGGACGGACAATCAACATCTGGACGGCATCGACAAGTAACAGCCGAGTGTCATTTCTGGGCAGCTTTAGTGCTCAACACGCGAAACCTCAGGCCAACTGATTTGTGCTGGCGAAGCGGACGTGCGTCCTGAATTCTGCCTGGGACACGGACGGTCCTGTTCGATTTCGGCAGCGTGCTAAGGACTGACAGCCCCGCCTTGCCCTTGCCCGCCTCCCGCCTGTCCTCCGCCCTGACCACCTCCACCGCCGCCGACAAAGCTGAATGTCTCGATGCTTCGGAGCGTATTGAAGAAGGGTGCTAATGCCAGTCGGACGTACCTTCGGTCGGCGGATATGACCGCCGTGGCTGAGAGCGACACGCCTTCGCGGATCAGACCAATGACCGGCGTGAAGCCAACGCCCTCGCTGAAATTGCCAGCGGGAAGTCCTCCGCCCGGGCGACCACCGGCTCCACCGCCGGCAGCTCCGCCCTGGTTGGCGGCGATGCCGCCCATGGCGCGGCGAATGCTGGCGATGATATTCCTCCGGCTCGCGCGACGTGAGCTGGATGGTGTGGCTTCCCGCGTGGGTTCCCGGCCAATCTTCTCACGACGGCCTTCGTGCAAAGACAGACGCACTACTTTCGTTGGCTTGTCCAACGGGACACTGATTTTGCGGACCAGTTCCTTATCTGTGCCGTGATAGCGAATGATGGTCAACTGACACCGTTTACCGACGATGTTGCCGGCTACGTGATGAATCCGGGCCCGGTAATCGCCACTCCCGCCCTTTACACAGACGTATTCGTCGTAGCAGTTCTCTGGCTTCGGTCCGTAACCATTGTGGACAATGACTCCTCCACCAGCGGACAAAGGGTTGAGGGTTGAGCAGACAGTGCCGAATGGTTCCTCAACTTCCAGATTCAGTTCGCCGTCGCCGGACCAGTCGAGTCGCAGAATCAGGTCTCGCTGGCTCGCTGCGAGGAGCGATTTTTCCAGACGATCAGCCTCGTCAAAGTGGCGGGACTCTCGCAATTCACGCGCCGTGTCCGCGATGGCGTCCTGCGCGTCGAGCTGTCGCTTAGCACGGTCCTGCGTCCACGCGTGCATCATGATGCCGGTCGCCGCCCACTCGACAGCTGCGATGTCTTTCAACTCGCGAGCCAGTTTGAGGCCAAGGATGTAGGGCTCGGGCCGGGTGACGTCGATTTGCGATGCCTGACGATACAGATGCAGCGCCTGATTCTTGCCACCAAGCCGGACCAGAAATGCGGCGGAGTACAGCAGGTTGGGAACATCGGTCGTTGTAAAGTCGACTCGCGAAAGCAGCACACGATCGATGTCTTCCTGCGGTCGCTCAGCGATCTCCATGGACAATGCCAGGACGTCGTACATCCAGGGCTGACTCTGGCTGTTCGCCAGTGCCCCCTCGATGACGGCGATTACGTGTTCGTGCTGACCAGCACGATGCAGGCTGTTGACCAGCTTCTGGACGTCGGTTTGTTTGGGTCGACGGTTCTTGAAGTACTGAAACCATTGCTCACTGGGAGGCAATGTTCCCTGCGGAAGTAGCGGTCTCGATTCGCCCGTCGCTCCGTCCGCAGCATTTGGTTTCTGTGCGATCCGCGCCGGTGCGTTCCTGGGCGTCGCATTCGTGGACGGCGCAGTAGAAGAGGGCCGGTACGCTGGCGTCTCCGGCCCGCGTGGACTCTTCGTATTCTTGTCAGACCCCGCAGCCTGGCTACCGTCTACCGTTTTTTTTTCAGTTCGTTGATGGACTTGTTGTCAAAGCGAAAGGGCACGTCGTCCTTTACCTGAGCGAATCCGGCAAACGGAGCGGGCTGGCTGATGCTGATGGACGCTTCTTTGAGGACCCCGTTCAGGATGCCCTGGAGTTCTGGATCAGCAGGTCGGTGATCAGGGTGGTGAAGATCTCCTGGTCGACGAGAAATCTGGACCGGTTCTTCACGGGCAGCACGGCAATACGAGG
>CAYSJO010000707.1:0-7237 GCA_964431285.1 uncultured Planctomycetaceae bacterium | reverse complement strand
ATGACCTCCGAAAAATAGGAATCTCCGTTGGCGACCGTCTGAATTCCCGTGAGCAGACAGGCCAGTGAATCGGTCTTCAGAACATATCCGGCGGCCTTCGAACGTAAAGCCTGTTCGATGTAGATGTCCGGAATCGTCGCGGTATAGAACAGCACACGCGTGTCGCGCTGTCGCATGCCAAGATCGCTGGCAACTTCGAATCCGCTGCGTCCTTCCAGATCGATTTCGACGACGGCGACGCGCGGGCGCTGGTCGATCAGCATCCGCAGGCCGGATTCCCCGTCACTCTCGACCCCGCAGACTTCGTACTCTGCCTGCTTGCTGAGCATTGTCGAGACCGCGAATTGCGTGGCTTCCTGGGGTTCTACAATTCCCACAGTGATGAACCGGCGACTGTTATCGATCATGGTTTTTGCCTCTTCTTCAGACCTCTCGATTTCGCGCTGAAGTGATGGCGACCGCATAGCTGCCAATCACCGTTCATTTGCCCGCTGTCCATTCCATCGGTACGGGACTTCACGAGCCACGAGAAGTGAAACCCTCCCAGGATACAATTGCGTAGATCTGCACCTTCTCGCTGGTGAAGCCGCACGAAATGCGGGGAACCCCATTCTCCATCAGCCTGCGGAGAATGACTCGCTCTTCAAGGTCCTCGTGCGGCTTGCGTGTGATCAGTTGTGCTCACAGGCGGTATTGAGGTCCTTTTCGCACGAGCAGTAACATCCCGCAGTTCTGTGGGAAAACCCTGACATTGCCATGCGGGAAACGCCGCAGAACGGTGAGGGACTGTGGCAACGGAAGCCAGGCAGAGTTCAAACGGGAGGAACGACCATCGTCCAGCTTGACGAGCGTATTCAGGGGCCAGTCGCTGTTATTGGTGACGTTCACGGTCAGGTGGAAAAACTGCTGACGATTCTGGACCGCCTTAAGCAGCGGCCGGACTACGAGCAGCGTTGGATCGTTTTCATTGGCGATCTCGTGGACCGAGGCCCGGACTCCAAAGGGGCACTGGATGTCGTCAGTGACCTGCTGTTTCAGCATTCCCGCACGACTGTCGTGTGCGGAAACCACGAGCTGGCAATGGCCGGAGCACTGCAATTGCTGCCGGTTCCGGATTACACGGACTGGCCGACACGCTGGATGTCCGACTACGGAGCCGGGCCCACGTTTGCATCCTATGGTGTCGAACCGGGTGATCCCGGTGCGCTTCGAGCGAGCCTATCCGATCGACATGTCGAGTTGCTCAGCAATTTGCCATGGTGCGTTGAGCATCCCGAGTACCTGTTCGTCCACGCGGGCCTCGACCCGCATACACCGTTCGAAATGCAACTGCGTATCCTGCGAAATAAAGACTTCACGCTGAATCGCCCAGCCTGGCTCTGCTCAAAAAGCCTCGCGTCGGCTCCTGTTCCTGCAGATTGTCCACTCACTGTTGTCAGCGGGCACGTCCAGGTTCCGGAAGTGACCTTCAAGCAAAAGCGCCTGTTGATTGACACGACGGGTGGTTTCGATGGCGATCTCAGCTGCGTGCTCTTACCCGAGAATCAGGTCATTACGTCGGGAAATGATTCGACGCCCCGAACGGTCGCAGCTTCCAGCGAGCAGTCCTCAAAGAGCTGGTGGAAGATCTGGTAGGGCTCCGGACCTTCATCAATTGTCTCAACGCTTCAGCAGACAGCCGTTTTGCCGCAGCAAACGCCAGCGAAGAACAGAGACAATCTGTCTGGCCACCGATTCGATCACCGCAGGTACGACAGCATTCCCGAATTGCTTGTACGCCTGCGTGTCCGAGACGGCCTGCCGATCGACCAGTTGCTCCGGAAGTCCCATCAGCCGCCCTGCTTCGCGGGGCGTTAACCGGCGGGGATTCTGGCCTTCGCCTTGTGGAATCAGGATCTCGGAGCCGTCTTTGTAATAGCGTGCGCTGAGTGTCCGCGTGATGCCATTCGGGTCGGCCACACTGCAGCCGAATCCGTTTCCCTTCTTCCGATGCCGCTCTGCGTAGTCCTGCAGGTACTGCCACAGGTGGTCGCTCAACGTGTATTTCTCAGCGACCGTATCCTCAAGAATGTCCGCCAGTTTCGGCTGGGAACCGACTGGCGGGTCTGAGAATTGAAACGGCGGGTTGTCTCCAAAGACTTTGCGGTCGAAGCCCACGATCAGAACTCGCTCGCGATGCTGCGGTACATAGTCAGCGGCATCGATCACTTTGTCGAAGACCGCATAGCCCAGCTCGTCCAATACTCCAGAGATGGTCCGCCATGTGTCCCCACGATTGTGGCTGCGGAGGTTCTTGACGTTCTCCAGCAACAGCACCGGCGGCCGAAACTGCACAATGATTGTCGCGAGGTGAAAGAACAACGTCCCCTGTGCACGATCTTTGAAACCATGCTCCCGCCCGAGGCTTTTCTTCTTCGACACACCAGCGATTGAAAACGGCTGACACGGAAATCCGGCAGCCAGCACATCATGCTGCGGTACGTCATCGGATTCTGAGAGTTCCGTGACGTCGCCAGTTGGATTCTCTCCGAACCACGCGTGGTAAGTCTTCTGCGCGTAGCGATCCTTCTCGCAAGAGAAAACGCAGTCGCCACCAACCGCTTTCAACCCCAGCCTCAAGCCACCGATTCCGGAAAACAGATCGATGAACGAGAACGGGACTGCGTACGACACTGGGTGTGGCGGGGGCTCTTCGATGTGGTCGAACAGCGATGGACCATCTGCCTGTTCAACGGCTTCGGAGAGAAGCGAAACGAGATAAGCATTCTGGCTTACCATCCGCCGTTGGTGCTCCCGGCGGATTCGTGCCCGGACCGGTTCCGGCACGTCGCGAATAAGAACATTTGGCATCCTGCGCTCCTCTTGGACAAGTCGATAGCATGATAGCACTCTGTCCCAGAGACGCGATGCCGCCGGTCCTCATGCCAGCAGGTCGTGCACGACGTTGCCGCTGGGGACCAGTCGATGAGGCCGGTCCAGCTGGTCGTTGATGTGCCGCTCATGCCGGATGCCCAGGCAGCGGTAAATCGTTGAAACGATGTCGCCCGGAATCAGCGGGTCCTGCGCCGGGAAGGCGCCTGTCTTGTCGCTTGATCCGTAGATCATGCCTTCACGAAATCCACCGCCAACAAGCTGCAGGCTGTAGCAGTAGTTCCAGTGGTCGCGTCCGGATTTGTTGCCATTGATTTTCGGCGTGCGTCCAAAGTCGCCCATGATTGCGACGACCGTGCGTTCCAGCATGCCCCGATCCGCAAGGTCATTCACCAGCCCGGCGACACCCGCATCAAGTTGTGGCAGCAACGTGTCCCGCAGCTTGATGAAGTTGCTGCTGTGTGAGTCCCACGTCGCGTTTGCGTCGGGCGCCCAAGAAAGCGTGACCAGCCGCGTGCCGGCTTCCAACAGTCGTCGCGCCAGCAGCAGACTCTGTCCGTAGATATTGCGTCCGTACGACTCGCGGAGATTGTCCGGTTCGGACGCAATGCGAAAGGCTTCTTGTGCAGCGGGCGAGGTCAGCAGATCAATCGCGCGTCCCTGCAACCCGGACATGCCGCGTGCTATCAGGCGTCCCGAGATTCGCTGATCAAGACTGGCGAACAGAGCTCGCCGCACACTCAACCGCTCAGCAGATACACCGGTTTGCAGAGTCAGCTCAGGAATCGAAAAGTCGGGCGAATTCGGGTCCTTCAGTACAAACAGTGGGTCGTGATTCCGTCCGACAAAACCGCCAAAGAACCCCGGCTGCGGCGGTCCTTTGGCCCCTTCTTTCGTGATGTAGGGCAGCACGACATGCGACACTGCGTTCTGTTCCGGTGGACGCAGCATGCTGACCACCGAGCCTGGTGTCGGGTAATCCGACTGTTTTGCGCCGCCGCCAATCTCGCCGCGGTCGTGACCGGTCATCGCCGCGTAAACGGCGGCAGCATGAGCATTGTTCACGCCATGGTGCATGGACCGCACGATGGTCGATTGCTGGACCAGTTGAGCCATGCGCGGCAGATGCTCGGACATGTGATAGCCGGGCAGCGACGTTGCAATGGGCTTGAACTCTCCGCGGATTCCATCGGCCGCGTCGGGCTTCATATCCCACATATCGAGATGTGATGGTCCTCCATTCAAAAAAATGATGACGCATTGATCGGCACTGGGAGTGAGCGTGTGGGATGCGTCTGGACTTCGGGCCTCAAGCAGCCGAGGCAGTGTGATTCCCATCAGCCCCAGCCCGCCCACCTGAAGCATGTCACGTCGAAGATACCCGCTCATGTCCGACTCCGAATTCATCAGATTGACTTGTCGCGAACCAAGACCACTTTGACCCAATCCGGTCACCGCAACAAGAATGGCCGAAGTCAAACCGGAGTCATGGTGGAATACAACGCGGTCACTTCATTGCCATACTCCATACGGAGAAATGCTTCGTGGCAGTTCAACTGAAGTCCCATGCTGCGAGCCACGTCTTCGATGTGTTCCCGATGATGAACATACCGCCCCGAGTCCGTCAGTCGAAACGGAGGCTCAGTCGCACTCTCGACAGAGAAGGCGATCACACCGCCCGGATTCAGCAGTCGTGATGCGGGACCGATCACCTGATTTAGATCACCGAAGTAGATGAACGTGTCACAGGCGACGATCAGGTCGAATGACTCGGTCGCCTGATTGAGCCAATTGGTTACCTCGGCCACTTCCAGTCGATCATAAATCTTGCGCTCGTCGGCCCGTTCAATCATTTCAGCGGACAGGTCGATCCCGACGAGATTCGCGGCACGGTCTTTCACTCGCTCACCGGCGAGTCCTGTTCCGCAGCCAAGGTCCAGAATCGAAAGTTTGCGCCGATCACCAATTGCATCCGAGATGGCGACGGTCAGATGTTCTGGACCCTCGTAACCCAGCTCGTCTGCCGACAGTTCGCGGACCTCGTGTGGCTGATCAGCCGCTCGCTCGACCAGCAGCGTCAGCTCGGTTGCCTGTTCAAGCCACGCGCGCACGGCGGCCGCGGAATCCGATGGCAGCATTGGCGCCGCTACATCGATCACTTCTGCCACAGTTCGTGTGCCGTCGCACAATTCGACAAGCAACGCTGCAGTCGGATTGAGTTCGTGCAGACAGTTCGTGTCTGTGTCGTAGGCGACGTAACCATCGGCTAGTGGTGATAGAAGCACCGACGAATTCAGGGCCAGCCTGTTCATGGGATTTCAGCCGCGGGGTCTCAGACAGTCTGCTGCCGCAGCTGGTCGTGTCTGTGAAAAGAAAGGTCGCTCGGCTGTCGCAACAGCCAGAGCGACCTCAGGAACCATCGAGTTCTGCCTGCAGCGCCGGCCTAACCTTGTCCTTTGCCCTTTCCTTTACCGCCTTCAGAAACAACTTACACGCGCAAACAGCGCGGTGATTACCACGGAATCACTGGAAATCTGAAGGATTACCGGGAATTCTATTGGCTGGCGGCACGCCGTCTCCTGTTTGCAGTCCTGCACTCCGCGACGTCAGCAGACCTTCTGGCCAGCACTCATGTGGTGATTGCGCGATGACTCTTGATGACAACCAGATGTAGACCGGCAACAGCGCGAGCGGACCGGCGACAAGAAGCCCGGTCAGGATTAGCCCGGCAGTTATGTCCGCGTCACGCGCCCCGGCGTTTCCGGCGACGACAATCAACATCCCGGTTACGGTTGCGAGGTAGGGAAAAAACAGCGTGGTCGCCACGACAAAGATTGCATGATTGACACCGTACCACGGGCGACCCCGTTTGGTCGTCTGCGACAGGTTCGTGTCAAGGAAGTCGTAGAGTCGCGGATGAACCCAGACGCGAATTTGACGCTTCAACGCAGTGCGAATCGCAAGCACACCAGCCACCGTGCAGAGGCAGACACCGCAGATCAAGGTGATCATGGTGACAACGAACTCTTCCATGTCCGGGTTCTGACCGGTCAACACGACGATGACGACAAACAGTCCAATGGTCGCCAGCGCGGCGGCAGCGCCCTTCCAGCAGCCGGTCGCAAGATAGAATATCCAGCAGGCCGACGACCGTGAGCCATCTGGATCAGACCGGCGCAGCCATCGTATCCCAACCGGCCTCGATACTGGCCAGCACAGCGCCGGCGACCGGATAACCGGCGATGAGACAAAGTAGTGCCCCCAGCAACAGGCTTGCACCCAGTATCGGTCGTCGTCGCGGGCGATTTCCTTCAGACATGACAAAAGCTGCGGTCGATGAGAACAGTTGACTGACAGCATCGTGCCGAGTGCTTTGTCTGAAATGACGCGATCCGTCAGATGGTCTTTCCGCAGTCTCCATCGACGTGCCCGCCACAGCAAACCACCTGATGCTGATTCAGCCGGATAGCAGCCGCCAGGTTTGTTCACCGCAGAACGGCCTTCGCTTCGGACGGCCTGGACATCGACACGCCGTCGTCCGTTGTGTGGACGAAGACAAGTTCGTTTTCAGCCACCTTCGCATCACCGCTGATCAATTGGCCGGTTGCGCTGAACGTCACCGTCTGGTGATCACGCAGGCAGATGGCGGTCCATGCGGGTTCGCCTGCAGTCGCATTCCAGCAGCGGATGGTGTTGTCGCATGCTGCCGATACGACGAGGTTGGAACTCGGATTCCATGCAGTGTGGGAAACCGTGTCGTGGTGCCCCGACATCACGTGGTGTGAAGTCCCATCCGAAGCGAAAATGTAGACGGCTTTGTCGGAGCCGCCGGTGACAAAGCGAGTGCCTTCGCCATTCCAGCGTGGTGAATGGAAACCGAATCCCCAGCCCCGGATCAGGTTGCGCCCCTTCCCTTCCCCGGACCAAAGTTGCACAAGATTCGTGCTGTTGCTGTCCGCGATCAGTAACTGACCGGAAGAATTTCAGTGAGGAGACGTCGCGTTTATTGATGGGCCTTCAGCAACCGGTCCTGGAGTTCCATCGGGTTTGAAGAATCGAATACCGTCGCTGCCCAGCGCGACCAGCTGGCTGCCGTCCCGGTTCCACGACACGCCGTTGAGTTCTCCGTCATACTTGAACTTTGCCAGAGTCGTCCCGATACGATTCCCGTCGGGTTTGCACAGCTCGATATCCCCGGGTCTTGCGGCATAGGCAATTAATCCCGCGGTTGGGTTCCATTCCACGTCGATGGGGTCTTCGGCAAAGTGACCCGCAACGCCCTCGCCCCGCGGCTCTCCTTCAGCATGCCATATGCGGTCCGTTCCATCGCTCCCCGTCGTGCCGATGCTTTTCCCGTCGTGTCTCC
>CAYSJO010000706.1:0-1751 GCA_964431285.1 uncultured Planctomycetaceae bacterium | reverse complement strand
GAGTCTGCACGGTAGCTGAGTCGTCGTCGACGTACTCGTAGAAGACATTCCGCTGTCGCGGGATGTAGCCGGCTTCGCGGATGCAGCGACGGATGGTGTCGAGCGTCAGGTGGTACACGGTCCCCGCCTGAGAGACGACGTTTTCTTCAATCATCAGCGAGCCCATGTCGTTGGCACCGAAGAACAGGGCGACCTGGCCCGTCTTGTCACCCTGCGTGACCCACGAAGACTGAATGTTGGGGATGTTGTCGATGTAGATCCGGCTGACGGCCTGAGTTTTCAGGTACTCGAATGCTCCCACAGGCGGAAGCTTTGACATGTCCGTGCCGTCCGCGCGATCGCCGCCGTACCACGGAGCTTTGTGTGGCGGCTGATGCGACCAGCAGATGAAGGCCGTGTACCCGCCGGTCTCATCCTGAGCCTGCCGCAACCGATCGATGTGTTCGATACGATCTTCAAGTGTTTCCACGTGCCCAAACATCATCGTAGATGTCGATCGGCCGCCCATCTCGTGCCAGACGCGCATGACATTCAGCCAGTCGTCCGTCAGCACCTTGCCGCGTGTAATCTCTTTACGGACACGATCGACAAGGATTTCTCCCCCACCGCCGGGGATGCTGCCCAGGCCGGCCTCTCGCAGTCGGCCAAGGACGGCTTCCAGAGGCAGCTTGCTCAGTTTGTGGAAGTGAAAGAGTTCGGGTGGGCTGAATCCGTGGACGTTGACCTGCGGGAACTCTGCCTTAAGTCCGCTCAACATTTCCTCGTACCACTCCAGCGGCAGCTTTGGATGCAGACCGCCCTGCAGAAGAATCTGGTCGCCACCGAGTTCGACAGTCTCACGAACTTTGTCGTGCAGAGCTTCCTGCGAAAGCACGTAGACCTCGTCATGACCGACGGGGCGATAAAACGCGCAGAAATCGCAAACTGCCGCGCAGGCGTTTGTGTAGTTGATGTTCCGGTCAATGTTGAACGTGCGATACGGCTCGGGATGCAATCGACGGGTGATGGCATCCGCAGCCTGTCCGATGGCGATCAGGTCGTGCGACTTAAGCAGCTCGACACCTTCGTCGGGAGTCAGTCGATCGCCAGCAACGGCTTTGTCGAGAATGCCCTGAATCATCTTCGTGTTTCCTGCTTCGAAGAACTCGTCAACTCGTTACCAGATTCCCGGCAATCAACTCGTTCCCAAACTCCGTTTGGGAACGCATCGAAGCTCTGCTTCGGTTAGAAGAACTCGAGACCAAGCGCGCGGGAAGCAGAGCTTCCAAAGCGCCGTGCCCAAGCGGAGCCTGGGAACGAGCACGAGCTATCCCCGAAACACCAGATCGATACCTTCGGGAGCGAGACCCAGTTGCACGGCCAGTTCATGAAACAGCTTCAGACCGCTGCGTTCGGCACTCGCAAGGCGAAACTGGATGTTGTCTTTCAAGTATGACTCGGCTCCGGTCGCGCTGATGCCCAGTTTCGGGGCTTCCCGCCGAGCGATCGTGGGAATGCGGGACACGCCGCGATCGCGGGCTTCTCCAAGGCGCCCGATGACATGATCAGAGGCCGTGCCGCTGCGAGCCACCCACGCGGCAAAGACAAACGGCAGTCCTGTCCAGTTGAGCCACTCCTCGCCCAGGTCCCATACCGTATCGAACTGTTCGGAGGGTGTGTGCATCGCCCGGTCACCGATCAGCAGGATGGCATCGGCATCCGTGTCAGCCACCGAACGACCCAGCGGCAACGCGCGACGAGATGGGGTTACT
>CAYSJO010000705.1:0-1796 GCA_964431285.1 uncultured Planctomycetaceae bacterium | reverse complement strand
AGCCCGACCGCCACCCCCTGGCCCAGCTCCAGGCGGCCAACCGGAATCGCCGACGCTCCGATAGAGCGTGACGTTGCTGACAACTCCGGTTTCGGAATTCCTCGACCCGCTGCCGGATACGAGATCGATGTCGCCGCCCCCGTCGATGTCTGCCGCCCGAACGGGCCAGCCTGCAATCTCCGTCGTTCCTTTGGCAACAAAGATCGGCATTCCGCCATCGTCCCGCATCCCGGAATTCAGATAGAAACGTACGGCTCCTTCTGTCTGTGGCGAGTAAACAATGTCGACTTTGCCATCCCGGTTCAGGTCGACGAAGTCGCTCCACATGTAAACCTGATGGTCGAAGTGCCTGAAGTCCCGGGACGACTCGTCAGGTACGTATCGAATCCGGACCAGATCGCCGAACTGGAATTCGGTCGAGCTGCCGACGCGCGGGTAGCAGACGATCCCGCTCCATGGATCACCAGGGCGATAGGAGTAGTTCCAGCATCCAACCAGATCGGGCTTGCCGTCTCCTGTGAGATCCACAAGTCCGCTGTGAAAAACGAGCGCTACTGGCCGTGGATCGCCAGCGTTGTAGCGCAGCAGGTCACCATTGCCGATCATCGGCACGTGGGATTGTGGGAGCAACGGCGGTCGTTTCTCAGACGTTCTGAAACGAATCAGATATCGCTTGTGTTGCGGATCGCGAATCACCCACTCGATACGCCCCTTGTCGCCGTAGGCGAAATCGTCTGTGCGGGCGTGAGAAACGACTTTTCCAGTCGTCAGGTTGACAACATCAATCGAGTCGGGATCCAGCACGCCTGGCAGCCGGCGTTGGCGAATCACCTTCGCGAAGTCGATCACTGGATCCATCGGCACATGGCCCGTCGGAAGTGGCGACGTGACCGTCAGCTCGATCGAGTGTTGTTGGCCAAGCGTGGCGGCAATGATGAGAAAGGCATACATGGCGACATTTTCCGTTTGCCTGGGACGCAATCGCAGCCGTCGGTCAGTTCGACAGCGATTCAGGGAGTTTTCGAAAGTCTTTCGCATGCACAACGCCGTCCCTGTCAATGACAACGTTGCCGAGTTTTACGCCCCGCGGATTGTCGGCGTCGTCACCGGGCGGGAAGTCCAGACGTTCTGGCACAATGAGTGTGCGGTTCCTCTCGGCCCGGCTGCCGTACTTCATGTTCCATCCACTGCTGCCATACCCAAGCATCAGCGTTCCCGGTCCGGAACGTCCTCCGCCAACAGTGTTGGGCTGAACGCTGACGTGAGCCTGGTCAGTCGTCGAATCGACCCACGGCATCAACACAGTCGTCGTTCCGTGGTTCTCGATTCCGACACGGCACAGCTCAAGGCACGGACGCGAAATCAGGCAGGCCTGGGCATACGTGATAATACCCTTCTCCAGGCTGTTCAGATAACAGTCGGAAATCGTGACCGCGTTGCCACCCATCTTCCGGCCGTCGCCAATCTGAATCCCAATGCCCGTCGGGTTGCCGGGAAAGGTGTGACCGATCCTGCAGTTGTCGATGGTGACATTCAGCGCATTGGCAATCAGCACACCATTGTGAAATCCCCCCGTGTTGACGGATTCGATTCTTAATGAACGCTGAGTCCCCTGGTCTGCGCGAATGGCCCACCCATCGGATCGAGCTGATGACTGTAATCCGACCTCCGAGAGCGCGAAGATATCCTGATCGGCTTCCAGCGTGATCCCATCTCCGGCTCCGGCCGTCAATTCGAGCACTCTCGCGTTATCTCGAGTGCCCCTCAGATCCACGCCGTCACTTCCCGGCAGACCA
>CAYSJO010000704.1:0-8452 GCA_964431285.1 uncultured Planctomycetaceae bacterium | reverse complement strand
CGGGCCGGAGCGGCCGCGGCCCCCGTTTCTTCGCGAGTCTTAATGCTCCCGCTCCGCCGCCATTCGGCGGCTTCAATCCCAATGCCGGTCTGACATCCGGGTTCGCGTTCCGTCGCGGGGGCTACTCCGGGAATTTCAACTTCAACTTTTCGCAGGGATATTCACGGACCAGCACGACTGTGGCTCCAACGGTCATGGGACTTAACGGGTACCCGTCCAACTTCTTTGCCGGTACCGTTCGGCCATTTGTCGCATCCGTCGTGCCAACGATCGGTGGCGGAGGCGGCCCATTCTTTTCCGTACCCAGTGGGAACATTTTACGGGAACAGGGACCGGCTTACCGGCTGAGTCAACTGCAACGACAGCTTGCTGAGGGGCGCAGGATGGAATCGTCCAGCCGAACAACAAGCCGTACTGAGTCGGAGCCGGCGCCACGACAGGAACTTGACACGGCCACTCGAGCAGCCGCGGCGTTCGATTTCTTTCAGGGCTCAGGATCAAGAGCCACGCCGCAGCCATCGTCACGATCAACTCCGAGGTCGACACGTCAGTCCACGTCGCCTCCGCCGCTCAGTGGAGAACCGAAGTCACTGGCCGACCTGTATCTCCGCAAGGGACTGGAAGCGGAAACCCGCTCGAGAACGACAGCCCGGATGTACTACCGCATGGCATTCCAGCGAGCGACCGGAGACCTCCGTCTGCAGATTGACCGTCGTCTGAGAGCGATCGGCCGCTGATCCCGCGTTGCACTATTCGGTCGGCAGCACTGTCAGATAAACCGGGTTCGTCGTGATCGAGAACGTGATCGACACGCGGGCCAGCACTCCAACAGGCAGTCGTTCGACTGCTACGGCTTTGTCGCTCGCCTCCAGCACGACCGTTCCTTCCAGCACGTCCCCAGAGAGGCGCAGCTTGCTGGCTTTGCCAACCGTCACACCAGGCGGAAGCTGCTCGCCATACTTCGACGAGAAATAATCAAAACTCATCGCCAATGTGACCGGGTCCTTGAATCCTTCGTTGCGTTCAACACGCACTTTGATTTCCGCAGACTCTCTAGGTTTGATCGAGAGCTCCCGCGGCTCAGCTTCGACTTTCAGCAGGTCGAGCGGCTGCGTGACACCGACAATCTGTGTGCGAATCGGCCAGCGAGCCTGGCCCCCGCCGCTGCCCTGCTGCTCGCAAGTGATGCGTCCGTAATGCACGACTTCACGCTCAGCACCGTCAGGACCTGCGACTAAAGCCCGACCACTAACACGGGCCAGTGACGCATCGATTGGTGCATCGTCGGCGGCCTGCAGAATGATGCCGCAGTGCGTCATCCCTGCGGAAATCGTGACTGGTTCGGCCGTCACACCGGCGGGAAGGTCTTCGACGAAGATCTCGATTGGTCCCTCGAAACCGTTCAGACGAGTGACTTTTGCAAACCACATCATGCCAATGCCGGGAGCGATCTGGGCGTAGTAGTACTCGCCCTGCACTTCGAAGTCCGGCCCGACAGGTTCCGCCCTTAAGTGATACAGAAACCGCTCTCCACCACGACCGTGCAGATCACGGACGGAAACAAAGTGCTTTCCGTCCGCCGGGGCCTTCCAGTACAGCCTGGAGTCTTTCGTCTGCTGACCGTCATCTGACTCGACCAGTCGTTTCCCGCTTTCGTTCCAGACTTCCAGCACACTGTCGAGCGGCAATCCGACGCTGCGGGAATTGACTTCGAACAGAAACGTCTGGTCTTTCTTTGCGTCAAACGAGAAGAAGTGAACTCCGTCCGGTTCCAGGAATCGTCCCGAAATACCGACGGGCAGTCCCAGTGGCTGCGCTGTCTCGATCGAGATGTTCTCTCCCGACACGACTGTCTGCGCGTGTTCGCTGACCAGCACACTGACTGGATTCGTTTCACCGACGGCGGTCTTCAGTCGCTGAGTTCGCCATCCGCCCGGCTCGTCGGCTGCAGCCGTCAGCTCCGTGGCGGACGAGTCCCCTGGCACATGGCCAATGACTCGGGCGAGTGACGACTGCCCCTGCTGAATGGCCAACGGGTACGCCGTATGGGCGAACGGTCCTGACGCAACCTCGACGCAGTAAACGTAGCGGCCACTGCCCGCGTACCGGGCGTCGCGAACTTCCAGCGAATAGGTTCCGTCTTCCGGCAGGCTCACATGCAGGAACGAGTCGGCTCCGATGAAATTGTCGTTTTGCGCGACGACCTGACCGTTGGGTCCATACAGAGTCAGCAGACCATCCATCAGATAGATCAGTGGCCCACGGACCACCATGCCATGAATCCCCTCAGTCACACGCATGGCATACAGATCAATCGAAATCCCCTGTCCGGCCATGCCTTCGAAGGAATAGAAGTCAACGTCCTCTGCTTTTTCGACTCGTCCGCAGATCGCGACCGGCAACTCGACGACCATTGACGTGTCACGCGTGTTGTTGACCTCGTTCTCATTTTCGTGAAACACCGGATAGTCGGTGATCTTCAGATGCGACACACTCGATACGGCCTGCTTTGTTGCCACTCACAATTCCAACACGCCTGGCAGCGCGTCCGCATCGGCAGTCACATCAAACTGAAACGGAGTCCCGTCCGACCCGCGTCCTTTGCGCGGAGCGTCTTTCGGTTCCTCTTCGGCAAACGTCATTGTCACGCTGGGACGATCGAAGAAGCCGGCGTAGGTATCGTTCAGTGTGAAATTCGAACGCAGCGTCAACGGCTGAGTCGTGCCGCGCTGAATCGCAACGGGTTCAACAATCGTGATCTGCCGGAACCCGACCTTGGTCTCCGCCTCAGCGATTGAAAAAACCGTGATGATCAGACAGCTGCAGAGAACCGTTACGAGCTTCATCATCTTCGCTCTCCTCACGTTGCTTCGCCAAAGCCACGATTGAAACACAGAGTTCACGGAGACGGTGGCTAATGAACTCTGTGTTCTCTGTGCCTCTGTGTTTCAAATGAAACCAGCCTCAGGCAATCAGGTCGTGAATCACGTGCCCGTGCACGTCCGTCAGACGGAAATCCCGTCCCTGATAACGATGCGTCAGTCGCTTATGGTCGATCCCCATCAGAAACAGGATCGTGGCGTTCAAGTCGTGAATATGCATCGTGCCGGGAGTCCACTTTTCCTTACTTGGTTGCGGCGTCAGCGGGTTTCCATCCGCGTCAGCAATGTTGTAGCCGTAATCGTCTGTCTGGCCGTAAGTGATGCCGGGCTTGATGCCACCGCCAGCCATCCAGGTGGTGAAGCATCTGGGGTGGTGATCACGGCCGTAGTTTTTTCGCGTAAGATTGCCTTGGCAGTAAGCAGTGCGACCAAACTCGCCGCCCCAGACGACCAGCGTCTCGTCCAGCATGCCGCGCTGTCTGAGGTCTTTGATCAATCCGGCGCAGCCCTGATCAATGTCTTTGCACTGCGATTCGTGCTCTCTAGGTAGTCCGCCGTGCGCATCCCAGCCGCGATGAAAAATCTGAATGTTGCGCACGCCTCTCTCGGCGAGCCGACGGGCATTCAGACAGCAGGCCGCAAACGTGCCCGGAGCGCGGGCATCTTCACCGTAAAGTTCAAAGGTCTCCTTACTCTCGCTCGACAGGTCCATGAGTTCTGGGACGGATGTCTGCATGCGGTACGCCATTTCATGCTGGCGGATGCGCGACAACACCTCGGGATCGGCGAAGCGCTCGTACTGTCCACGATTAAGAGTGGCGAGCAAATCGAGCTGTGCGCGACGGTCGCCGCTTGTCACTCCTGCGGGATTGCTCAGATACAGCAAGGGGTCGCCCTGGCTGCGCAACAGCAATCCCTGATGATCGGAAGACAGAAAGCCGGGGCCCCACAGACGATTAAACAGACTCTGTTCGGCGAAACTGGTGCGGGCATGCATCACGACGTAGTGCGGCAGGTTTTCGTTGGCGCTGCCCAGGCCATAGCTCAACCAGGCACCCAGACTGGGACGGCCGGGAATCTGACTACCGGTCTGAATATACGTGATCGCCGGATCGTGGTTGATGGCCTCGGTGAATGTGCTGTAGGTCACGCACAGTTCTTTGGCGACGGTCGCAGTATGCGGCAGAAGCGCGCTTGTCCACAAGCCACGATCATTGTTGTCGCGCTTTGTGAACTTGTACTTCGTAGGGCAGATGGGAAGACCACTCTTCTGGTTGGCAGTCATCCCCGTAACGCGCTGACCATTGCGAACGTGGTCTGGCAACTGCTTGTTGAACATCACCTGCATCTGCGGTTTGTAATCCCACAGGTCCAGATGGCTCGGTCCTCCGCTCATGAAGAGGTAGATCACGCGTTTGGCCCTCGGAGTGTGATGCGGCTCTTCGAGCACTCCTCGGCCTTCGGCCTGCAGATCTTTCCCAAGCAGATGCGCCAACGAGGCTGTCCCCAGGCCGAGTGCAGATCGGCCCATAAGCTGCCGGCGTGTCAGCGTCAATTCGTGTTCGCGGATGGGATCGCTGTGTTCCATCGAGATGCCCTTCAATTGAATCAGTACAGCAGGATGGCGACATCGCTCGCCAGAACTGTGACCGCTACCTGAGCCCACGCTGCGAGTTCTGCGGCATTCAGTGTTTCGTCACGTGGCGTATCGCCCGTGGACAGCAACGCCACCGCGTCTTTCTCAGCACCGTCGTATCGCTGCTTCATGAACGCCAGCAACGCGTCGCAGGCCTGGCGCTCGCGATCCGTCGGGACCCGACACGCCAGCAGCCGAAACAGGACGTCAATCCGGGCGTCATCGTTGTCGGCCTCGCGCAAAAGGCGCTCTGCCAGCTTGCGCGACATTTCGACTCGCTGCGTCTCATTCAGGAGTCCCAGTGACTGTTGCGCCGTGCTCGTACGAGATCGCCGCACACAACTGGATTCTCGATCCGGTGCGTCGAACAGAGTCATCATGGGATGCGGACTGGTGCGCTTCCAGTAGACGTACAGGCTGCGGCGATAGAGCAACGGTCCTTTGTCACGCTCGTACTTTTTCGTGTTACTCCCGGGGTGAGCGAGAGCTAGCCACATACCTGCCGGCTGATACGGTTTGACGCCTTCGCCACCCATGCGAGGATCGAGCAACTGACTGGACCACAACGCCAGATCTCGGAGGATCTCTGCATCCAGCCGATGGCGGGGACCACGAGACAGGAGTCGATTCTCCGGGTCCTCAACGTCCGTCCGCTGGTTGGACTGCTGACGGAAAGTGCGGCTGGTCACCATCAGTCGCAGCATGTGTTTCAGATCCCACTTGCTGTCGTGCAGTTCGACCGCCAGCCAGTCGAGCAGTTGCGGGTGCGTCGGCTGCTGACCCTGTAACCCGAAGTCCTCTGGAGTTCGGACCAGGCCTTCACCAAATGTGCGCTGCCAGATGCGATTGATCAGCACTCGGGCGACTAGCGGGTGCTCGCGCGCCGTGAGCCACTGGGCAAGTCCCAGCCGGTTACGAGGAGCATCGTCTGGCAGTCCTCCCATCACCGACACGATGCCCGGCTCCAGCGGATCGCCCAACGGCAGGTTGTATTCACCACGACTCAGGACATGAGTGTTCCGCCGTTTTTCCAGGTCTTTCGCCACTAGAGTGGTAGTGAATTTGGCTTTCGCGTCGTGCTGACGTTTGAATATCGCGGATGTCTCGTCGATTAACTTCAGCCGTGACAACGGTCCGTCCTTCTCTGCAAGCAACAGCAACCGTTCTCTCGCATTTCCCAGCGACCACATGGCGATCGCTGTGACGTCCAGGCCACCGACCTTACCCATGGCTGTATTCGCGCGACGGATCAATTCGTCCCGATCCTTCGTTAACTGATGCCAGCTTTGCCAGGCCGTCTGATCCCTCGGAGCCTTGACAGTCGGCCCGTATTCATACTTGTTGCCGTCCATCGACGGTTCGGCTGTGCTGTTGAAGAACGCCAGTAATCGGTAGTACTCGGTCTGCGGTATCGGGTCGTATTTGTGCGTGTGGCAGCGAGCGCACGTCAGCGACATGCCCAGGAAGACCGTGCCCAGTGTCTCGACGCGGTCGAAGTTGTTCTTCATCTGAAACTCTGCCGGAATCGCTCCTCCTTCTCCGGTTGTGGGATTGAGACGCACATAGCCGGTGGCCACCAGTTGCTCGATTGTTGGCGAGGGCAGCAGGTCTCCGGCAAGCTGCCAGGTGATGAAGGCATTCAGCGGCAGGTTCTGATTGAGAGCCAGCACAACCCAGTCACGATAGGGATAAATCCCACGGCGGTTATCTAGGTGCAGTCCGTGTGTGTCTCCATAGCGCACGGCGTCCAGCCAGTAGCGAGCCTGATGCTCGCCAAACCGTGGAGTCGCCAATAACTCATCCCCCAGCCGCTCGTAAGCGTCATCACTTTCGTCGGCAAGAAACTTTTCCAGTTGCTGTGGTTCTGGCGGCAGCCCAGTGAGGACCAGTGCAACACGTCGAGCCAACGTTGCCCGGTCCGCAGACGGGGCGAAATCAACTCCGCCGGCCTTTAGACGTTCACGCACAAAGGCATCGATCGCGTCGCTTCCTGTCGCCTGGTCATGACCGGGAGGTTTCACTTTAGCCGGGCGCACGAAAGCCCAGTGTTGAGCGTACTTTCCACCCTGCCGGACCCAGCGAGTCATCAAGTCGCGTTCTCTTGGCGTGAGCTTCTTTTCAGCCTCTTCCGGCGGCATGGGAGCGTCGGTTGAATGAATCCGCTTCAAAATGGCGCTGTTTTCGGGGGCGTCAGGATCGATGGCCCGATACCCGCCGCGATCGGCCGTCGCTGTGGCGAACGAGTCCAGCCGCAGCCCATCTTTGTCTTTGGCGTCGGGACCGTGACAGACAAAACACTTGTTCGAGAGGACAGGCAGGACCTCGCGAGCGAAATCGACAGGCGTGGCACCACGGGCGTTCTGTGCCGCGGATGCGCCGGCGAGGAAAAGGAGTAAGGTGGAACTGAGAGTGATCCTCATAGCCAGATATTCCTGTCGTCCAAAAACAACGCGTGAACCCCGTGGATCGCTTTCGCAAGCGAATTGACGTCAGCTTATCCAGCGTGTCGTGCATGAATTGCTCACGATGCCAGCAGGTGGCGTCCGGAGCCCTGACAGGATAATTGCCGCTTTCGGATTGAACCATCCAGGGCCAGGCCAGTGTCCCGGGCGAGACGCCTCGGTAGACTTGTTCGCTGCGGTTAACCACATGAAGTGACGTGTCGGTTGTGATCCGCCTGAGTACCCTGTCCAACGAGCGACTATTGTGTTCGTTCAGTGAGGCGATGTCTGCCTGATTCGTGCGTCGCGCACACCCATTGAACTCCCACCAACCAGAACGCGAACGTTTGCAACCAACACATAAGGGCCCGGTGCATGCTTGATCTCAAATTCGCCGACACGGAATTTCATGAGCAGGCATGTCCGTGGAACCGTTTGCCTGGGGCCGAATCGCCTGGATGGCTGGCCCCGGAGTAACGCCATCATCACTTCTGCGAGTTGGCCGCATGGAGATCGAAGGACGCCAGACTGTGTCGTTTCATCGGCATCCAGACATGGAAGAAGTGCTCTACGTGCTGACGGGACAGATTGAACAGTGGATCGACCGAAAAAGCACAATGCTGGCGGTGGGTGACTCCGCCACAGTCCCTCAGGATGCCGTGCACGCGTCTCGAAATCCGGATTCCAGCACAGCAGAAGTTCTGCTGATTCACTGCCCTGTCCGCAACGAGGTGGAATCGACTGTAGACGTGAGTAAGTCGGAGCCCTGGAAGTCGCTCGCGTTGAAGGGACGATTCCCGGATTTCGACATTCGTCAACAAAAAGACATTCTCGTTGCCCGACTCACGAATCGCGGTCTCGTTGCTCAGCACAGCATTGAGACGTTCCGATCAGCCCTCGCTGATCTCGACGGCGCCTTCGTTCCTCGACGACTGCTCATCGACTTCAGCGGGACCGGAATACTGTCGAGTTCCGTTCTGGGCGTTCTGATGGAGCGCTACAAGCTTATGAATGGCAGCCAGCGTGTGATCTGTGTGTGCGGGCTCTCGAAAGAGACTCAGGAAGTCTTCGATTTGACACAACTTTCGCGTTGTGTCGCGACGTTCCCCACTGCGAAGGCGGCTATCGCTGCACCCGAGTGACATGGAGTGTTCGGCTCGATTGCAAACGCTCATTTGGGATTTCATACTCCGCGCGGATGTTGTCGCGTACAGTCTGAACGGCGAAACACAGCGACGATCGGCAGAGGCCGATTCAGGTCTGGCTTCCGCATCTGATGCGAAAGTGAAATCTGAATCGGCTTTTCTTTTGCGCCGCAACCAATTCGGACAACTCAGTGCGTATTGAAATTACATCAGGCAGGGCATTCGTCTCGCCCTTCACCCCGTAAACGTCATCCAGGAATCACTTCTGAGACCATTTTGAGAGGAATGCTTCCATGGCCGACAACGCAGCAGTCCAGGCAGAAACGCAGGCCTTCATGAAAGGCCTCA
>CAYSJO010000703.1:0-3496 GCA_964431285.1 uncultured Planctomycetaceae bacterium | reverse complement strand
GCCGTTTACGCGTTTCGATGTCGTCAGCCGCGATGTTGATCTGCGTACCGTCGGATCGCAGTAATGTCAGAGTTGATCCGGTTTCGCGAATCACAGCGCCTTGATGGATCAGACCAGACTCGGTTTGGACAACCTGTAACGCGTAGCCTTCCGTGATGTCAGCGCTGGGTTGGATAATCGCTTTGACGATGTTTGCAGGCGTGAGACGGATACCGATACCAGACAGGTCGGGCCCGACATCGCTTCCCTGGCCGTGGACTCGATGACACGATGCGCAGCCTGCTCCACCGACTCGGTCGAAGAACAGCTCGCGCCCGCGCGATGCATCAGCGTTGCCGAGCCTGGCCATCACGTCGGCAATTGTTGCGGCTTTTGGGCGAGGGATGTCCGTGCTCAGAGAGAAACGGTTTTTGACGGCTTGCAACTCGCGGTAAAGATTCGCGTCGGGAGTTTTACAAAGCGTTTGAAAGACCGAAGCGAATCGGGATGTCCTGGGCGCCTGAAAGGGTGCCAGCCTTGACACAAACCGCAATGTGGAACGGCGAACTGCGACATCCGTGCTGTTTTCCAGAATGATCAACAGCGTTTCGAAGGATGTCTGGTCCAACGACCAGTTTTCCGGCAGGGGCAACAGATTCAGGACGATCAACGCTCGTCCAACGTGATCACTGTGCGCATCAACGGTCGTCAGTTTTTTCAGAATCTGATCGGCGATTTCCACAGCGAATCCAGTGACGTCCGAGAGATTTCGCTCAGTGGATCGCACGGCCGTTTCCGTTGAACGCATCTGCTTGATTCTCAATCGATGCAGATTCATAAAACCTTCGACGGCCGCGTCCGACAGCGGGGCGGGTTCAGCGAGACCCGACCACAAATCCGGTATCGCTTCCATCGTCGTCGCTGCGGCCGGCAGAATGACAGCTCGCTCTTCGATTGGCTTCAAGGTTTGATAGAAGTCCAGCAGTTGCTGCTGTTGCTCACCTTCGCGAACCGAGACTCGAGCCAGCATTTTCAGATACAACCGCCGCAACTCGGGGCGTCTGGCTTCGTTGGCCCGCTTGATCATTTGGGCAACCGAGACCGTTTGTTCCATCTCGATCCGTAACGTGTCGTTCGACAGCTTTGCGGGCGGAGTTGGATTCATGGCGAACGTCAGCGCCCAGCTTTGAATCGTGGGATCGGTTTCCCGGTCGACCAGCTTCAGGATGTCGTCCTGCGAGACCAGGAAATCTTCCTGCAGGCCCAGCAGCGCGGCGAGTCGCACTTTGCTGCTGGGGTGCTCAAGCAATTCGCGTCGATCCGCTGTTGCCATAAGATCACGGATCGATTGCCAAGCGGCGTAAGAAACCAGGCGATCAGATTCTTTCGTTAATCGCTGAACGATCTCACTGGTCGCCAATTTGAGATTCGCCTGATGAGCGGCTTGAATCGTTTCGAAGCGAATTCGCGAGTCGGGATCGGCGAGGCCGCGCATGATGACCGCGGCGAGTGGCTGAGTTTCGCCGAAGCGTCTGGCTCGGAACGACAGAATTCTCAGGGCCTGTATCCGAAGATTGCGCGGCACGGTTGATCGTCGAACCGTCGGTTCTTCGGACCGGTCTTCTTCAATTGGTCGTGCTTCGGCAGTCTTCTGCGAAGACTTGTGGATCGGTGGACTGGCCCACTGTTGAAGCGAAGTTGCGGCCTGGTCAATGAGTTCTTTGTTCCTTGCCAGCACCCAGGCGGTCCATGTCTGCTGTCCGGTCGACAAGTCACCACCGACAACCTTCGAGACGATTGTCTCCTGGACAGAACGGCCTCGACGGACAAGTTCGTCCTGAGCGTTCACGCGACGCGCGGCGATCGTGTCGGGTCCAAGCTGGCCAAGCAACTCGGCGACGCTTTGCTTTCCAACTGGTGTTGAATGAAGCGGTTGCTCTGCTGTCCGCTGAGCTTGCTGATGACTAATGCGGAATATCCAACTGCCTTCCGCGCCCTTTTCGTAATGATAGTTTCCACCCCAGCCGAGCGTGTAGATGGAACCGTCCGGTCCGAATGCGAGATCCGTCGGGCGGTAGATCATGCCGTCTTCCCGACGTTGCACGAACGGTTCTAAAGAGCCATCGGCCGAAGTTCGTAAGGCTCCGTTCCAGCCGGGACGGTAAATGTACGTTCCAAACAGCCAGTCATTGATGATGAAAGCGCCGCGATAGTTCGCAGGAAAATGCGGATGATCGTAATACGTAATTCCGGCCCACGATCCGGATGTCATCGGTCCGCTGACGGGAACGGTCGGCAGGTTGTCTTCGCCGGTCCAGTGGCTGCTGTATTTGTGGCCCCAGCCGAAGTGGGCTCCAAAGAACGGCATGATGATCCGGTCACCCTGAGTTTGAACGTTGTCCGTGCCAATGATGTTGAAGCCGTCATCGATCGCGATATCCCAGGGATTGCGCATGCCCCGCGAAAGAATCTCCAGACGGGCTCCCAGCGGATCACATCTCAGGACGCCACCCTGCCGTCCCCAATCGTCGTGCGGATCGTGGTAGGTGCTGCGGTATGTCTCGACGGTGAACTTCCTGGGCGGTGGAATGTCCGCGGCATCTTTGGGATGCGCGACGTCCCAGAGTTCGCGAAACGCTTTGGGGGCCACGCGACCATATTTCCCAGGCTGGTTATGCCCCTTCGAATTCCCTTTCGACATGTAGAGCCGGCCATCCGGCCCCCACACCAGTCCATGCAACGCATGTTCGTGATTGCCCAGGTCGGTGTAGACGACGATGTACTCATCCACGACATCGTCACCATCAAGGTCACGAACGACGGTCAACTCCGGCGAGTTCGCGACGTACAGATCACCGCCCTTCCAGGCCAGTCCCTGGATGCTGTTGAATCCGGTTGCAAACACCTTCCGTCGATCGGCCACGCCATCGCCATCAGTATCGGTCAGGATGACGACGCTATCGTTGTCTTTGACCGATTTCGAAAGGTGATATTGCGGGCCCTGCCCCACCATCGCTCGGCCTTTGGCGTCGAAACACAACGAGGTCGGTTTGTAAAACAGCGGTTCGCCTGCGAAGACAGAGATTTCAAAGCCTTCAGAAACGCGCGGCAATTGTTCGTCAGGCGGCAGTTGCACTTTCGGTTCGTCCGCACCACACAAACCCATACCGCTGGCAGTCATGCATGCCAGTAAAACCAACAAACAAGTGTGTTTCACAATGCACCTTTGACAGTGAGTGGACTGAGCATCCATACGGATGGACTTCGCCGGGGGCGTCATCAGGAGCTTTGGTTCTGAAATTGACCAACAAGTTGTCGCAGGATTCTTAATCCTGATCATGCTCCTAATCTTAAACCCGACCGGGCTCCCGAATGCTAGCAGCCCGTTGAAGAACCTGGCCGTGTAACGGGGAATGATTATTCTACGTGTGTTCGTTTTCTGAATGGAGTCAGACGATGTCGTTGCGGCGGCGAAACACTGAGAAGCAGCGGGAACTGTGGATCGAGACGGGGTCGG
>CAYSJO010000702.1:0-8392 GCA_964431285.1 uncultured Planctomycetaceae bacterium | reverse complement strand
GCAGTGATTCTCCAGCAGGCCTTGCTAGGCCGGTGGCTTTCCGCTGGTCGCTAGGCTGTTCGGTCGAATTGCGGTTGTACATTCGACATCAGATCGTATTCTAAGTGAGTGTCTATCCGGAAATGCGGAGTCATTGTGAGTACGGAATTTCCTGTCTGGATGTCTCAGTCTGACGCCGCCACAGAGTCATCTGGATCAGTTGCGCAGCTGTGTAATCGTTTGATCCGAGATGTCGTGACGGCGGAATCTCTGTCGGAGTACGCATCGATCGTTCTGCCCGATGTCGCGTCCGAGTTCGCTGTCCAGTGGGTGGGAGTCGTCGACCGCTGGCCTGCATGGACTGAATCTGCGGAATTCGGTCGCCATCAACTTGAAACATTGCCCACCCGCCTCTTCGAAGAGTCACTGGATCGCGAAGCCTGCGGCATCTCCACGGTGGCCGACTCACAAGGCTGGTCAGTTGCGGCTGTACCTCTGACAAATCAGCCGCAGAATCAGAATGTTCTGGCCCTCGCCGGACGCCGGCTTAGCCGGGCAGAGATTCCCGGTATCGTGAAGGTCGGCCGAGTTCTGAGCTGGTGCCTGGAAACGGTGCGACGGCTGGAAACGGCCCGCCGCCAGACAGCGGTTTTGCGCGAGACGCTGCGAGTTGCCTGTCGCCTGTCCGAGATCTTCGAGACCGTACCGCTTCTGGAGGCTCTGGCCGAAGAAGCGACTCGCCTGCTGGACTGCGATCGGGCCAGTATCTTTATCTGGGACAAGCCGGCTGGAAAACTGCTGGCCTGTCCGGCTCTGGGTGTCGAGGATCGAACTCTGTACCTGCCGGACAACGTCGGCATCGTTGGCATGGTTATCCAGTCCGGTGAAACGATCCGCGTCGACGACGCCTACAGTGACGACCGATTCAACCCGGCAGTCGATAAGAAGTCCGGTTACCGCACGCGCAGCATTCTTTGTGTCCCACTGATGGACGGTGACCAGAAGCTGATCGGCGCGTTTCAGGGCATCAACAAGAACGACTGTCTGTTCGACGCCGCGGATGAAGACATCCTGCGCCAGTTCGGCCTGCAGGCTGCGATTGCCTTACGGAACACGCGGGAACGGGATCGCCTGCTGAGGAATCATCGGCAGCTGACCGAGCAGATCGCCAGCCGAGTGAAAATTGTCGGTGACAGCACTGCGACGGTTGGTGTCCGGGAAAAGATAGAGCGACTGGCTCCGACGGATTTGGCCGTCCTGATCCTCGGAGAAAGCGGTACGGGTAAGGAAGTTGTCGCACAATCGCTGCACTATCACGGTCCACGAGCAGACCACCCGTTTGTCGCCGTCAATTGCGCAGCCCTGACGGAAAGTCTGCTGGAAAGTGAGTTGTTTGGACACGAGCAAGGGGCTTTCACTGACGCTCGCGAGTCTCGTAAGGGGAGGTTTGAGCTTGCGGATGGCGGCACGGTTTTTCTAGATGAAATCGGAGACATGAGTCCGGGTGGACAGTCCAAGCTGCTCCGAGTCCTCGAACAGAAGCTGATTACTCGTGTTGGCGGGTCGCAGACGATTCCTGTCGATGTGCGGATTGTTGCTGCGACAAACGTGAATCTCGCGGAGGCCGTCCGCGATCGAAAGTTCCGCGAGGACCTGTATTACCGCCTGAACGTCGTCACGCTTGAACTTCCGCCATTACGTGACAGGCCCGAAGACATTGTCCCACTGGCCCATTATTTCCTGCGGCAATTCTGCCCCCAGGCGAGACGGACCGTGCTGGAGTTGTCCACCGATGCCGAACGACGACTGAAGACGCACGGCTGGCCGGGCAATGTTCGCGAGCTGCGCAATCTTATGGAGCGAGTCTCATTTCTGGCGGGTGGGGACCAGGTCGAAGTCGATGACCTCGCCTTCATTATCAGTTCGGCTCGAGAGGACGAGCTGGAACTGGGAATCGATCTGGGGCTGGCGGACGCCACCGACCGCTTCCAGAAACAGTACATTGAACGCGGCATTCAGCGGGCAAACGGCAACATGAGCGAAGCCGCCCGGATGCTGGGGCTGCATCGATCGAATCTGTACCGCAAGATGCGCCAGGTTGGCATGGCCACCAGTGAGGATCCACGTTGACTGGTTCACTGAGACTGGCTTAGCCTCCGGTCGACCATACAGGCGAGGCTTGTCTCGCCAAACGGATGTCGAAGGATCGACAGAATGCGAATTGGCTTAATCACGGCAGACTTCTATCCCAATGTCGGTGGCGTCGCCGCCCACGTTGTCGAGCTGGGTGGAGCGCTCGCGAAGCTCGGACATTCGGTCCATGTCATCACCCGACCGCTGGGAGAACAGCGTCAGCGGACCAGCGAGCTGCACGGTATGGCAGTGCATCGACCGCCGGTCCCCAAAGGCAAGCCACTGTTTACATGGCTGATGCGCACCTGGCTGAAAGCCTTTCTGCAACGTGAGTCGCTGGACGTGCTGCATGTTCACGGTCTGCGACCACTTGAGGCGACAGTTGGCCTCGATCTTCCCGTGATCTTTACCAATCACACATCCGGGTTCCTCAAGCGGATTGAGAAAGGCCCGGCCGCGAGGCGAAAGATGACACGGCGGCTCGCGCATATCGCGCATGTACTCGCACCCAGTGACGAGCTGGTCGCAGCGACCCGAGCCGTGAACTACCCGGGACCGGTTGACTTTATCCCCAACGGCGTCGATGCGACGCGATTTACGCTAGCGCCAACCAACAAGCGTGCCGTATGGAATGTTGCCGAAGACGAAGTCGTTGTCCTTCTGGCCCGGCGTCTTGTCGAAAAGAACGGAGTCGTCGTCTTCGCAGAGGCTGTGACACGTCTGCAGAACGCTGCCCGCATCGTCTTCGCTGGTGATGGAGCGGAGCGTTCTAAAGTTGAGCAGATCCTGCGGGATGGTGGCTGTCTCGACCGCTGCGTTTTTCTCGGGAACGTCCCGAATCCGGATATGCCCGACATCTACCGCGCCGCTGACATCTCCGTCCTGCCATCATTCATGGAAGCGACGAGTATCACTGGTCTCGAATCCATGGCATGCGGACTGCCGCTGGTCGGCACACGCGTTGGGGGAATTCCAACGCTCATCCGTCACGAGGAAACGGGCCTGCTTGTCGATTCCCACGATCCAGCCGGCCTTGCTCAGGGCTTGAATCGATTGATCGGCGACGTGAATTTGCGAGCGACGATGGGACAGGCCGCACGGCAACGGGCTGTTACTCATTTTGCATGGCAACACATCGCGGCTCAGACGGTTGAGGTTTATCAGCGGTATGTCGAAGACGCCGGGAATGTGAGTTGTAACCAGCTCCGCCAGGCGGGCTGAGCGAATTGATTCGTTCGCTGGTTTCCGCAGGAAGGCCCACTCATGCAGAAAGTCATGCTGATCTTCGGCACGCGTCCCGAGGCCATCAAAATGGTCCCGCTGGTCAAGGCTTTGGAACAGGCTGACGGGTTCGAGCCGCAGGTTGTTGTCACTGCGCAGCATCGTGAAATGCTGGATCAGATTCTCGATCTGTTCGACGTAACTCCAATCGTCGACCTCGACCTGATGCAACCCGGTCAGTCCCTTGCGGGCCTGACGTCGCGTGTTGTTGAACGTGTGGGCCCCGTGATTGCAGGCCTGCAACCTGACGCGGTACTGGTTCAGGGCGATACGACCACAACATTCTGCGGAGCTCTGTCAGCGTTCTACGAAAACGTGCCCGTGGGACACGTGGAGGCCGGCCTGCGCACCGGCGACATCCGGTCGCCGTTTCCTGAGGAGATGAACCGGGTTCTGACAACGCGTCTGGCCACATGGCACTTTGCGGCAACCGACAGCAACCGCCAGACACTGTTGAGTGAGGGAGTTGATCCGACATCGGTCTATGTCACCGGCAACCCCGTCATCGATTCGCTGCTGGAAATTCGCGACCAGATTGATCAGGGCATCCGCAGTCCGCAGACGGAAAGCCTGATCGCCCAATTCAAGCGGCCCTATGTCCTCGTCACTGGACACCGCCGCGAGAGCTTTGGAGTGGGGTTCGAGTCAATCTGCACGGCCATCCGAACTCTGGCGGATCGCCATCCGGAATTCGACGTTGTGTACCCGGTGCATCTGAATCCGAATGTGCAGGAACCCGTGAACCGAATTTTGAGCGGTATCAGCAACGTGCATCTGATCGATCCCCTGTCCTACGAGCCCTTCGTGGCAATGATGGCCCGTTCGTTCTTTGTCCTGACAGATTCCGGGGGAGTGCAGGAAGAAGCTCCGTCGCTGGGCAAGCCAGTCCTGGTGATGCGTGACAAGACCGAGCGTCAGGAAGGCCTGGAAGGCGGCGTGCGGCTTGTTGGCACGGGTGCCAATCGAATCATCGAAGAATCCGAGCGACTGATTACGAACGACTTGCACTATCGCTCGATGGCCGAAGCCATCAATCCCTATGGCGACGGCCAGGCTGCTGAACGCATCGTCTCGCTGCTCGATAATCTGCTGGCAGGGGCGTCTGAAGCAGCTCCCGACCGTGCGACTGCCGCGGCACTGCCTGATACCGGGGCTGCGTGAGCGGTCGCTTGTGTCTTGAGCATTCTGAAGATGGTCGGAGCTGAGCCGCTCTCGCGATTCGCCAATTCTGCCACTCGGCTGCGTTCGTGTCCCGACCTGGCTAAACTTTCCGGAAAATCAGGCCAAAACCCATGGCGTGACGCCACGGCAATCGGCCCGAAAGTCTCCAGACACCTCGGGAAGAACATCATGAAGACCGGATTCGGGATCATCGGTTGTGGGATGATTTCGCGGTTTCACGCGAAGGCCATCGAAGACATCCGCGGTGCGGAAATCATCGGCTGTTATGACAGTTTCAGCGCGGCTGCGGACAAATTCGGTGAAGACACCGGGTGTCAGGTCTATCACGACCTGAAGGACATGCTGGCCGACCCGGCCGTCCGGATCGTTACGATCTGTACGCCCAGCGGAGCCCACATGGAGCCTGCCATCGAAGCAGCCAAAGCTGGCAAGCACGTGGTGGTCGAAAAGCCGCTGGAAATCTCACTGAAACGCTGCGACAGAATCATCAAGGCGTGCCGCGACAATAACGTCAAACTGTGTACAGTTTTGCCGTCACGGTTCAGCCCTGCGAACATCGCCTTGAAGCAGGCCATCAAGGAACGCCGATTTGGCCGGCTGACTCACGGCGACACCTTCGTGAAATGGTGGCGAACTCAGGAGTACTACGACAGTGGCGGGTGGCGCGGCACGTTCGCTCTGGACGGTGGCGGAGCATTCATGAATCAGGGCATTCACAATGTCGACCTGCTGTACTGGCTGATGGGTGACGTCGTGGAAGTCGCGGCGTTCACAGACACTCTGGCTCATGAACGCATCGAGGTTGAGGACGCTGGTGTGGCCACACTGCGATTTGCGAGTGGGGCTGTGGGTGTCATTGAATGCAGCACCGCGGCGTATCCCGGACTGCTGAAGAAGACTGAGATCCACGGCACGGAAGGTTCGGCAGTCGTCGAGCAGGACAGCGTGCTGCTGTGGGAATTCCTGAAGAAGTCTCCGAAAGACCGGGCCGTCCGCGACAAGCTGATGGACAACGACGACAACACCGGCGGCGCCGCCGACCCGTCCGCGATTTCGCACACGGGACACCGTGATCAGATCAAGGACTTCCTTCGATCCATCGAACGCGGGACAAAGACCGCCGTCGACGGCGAAGAAGGTCGTAAGAGCGTTGAATTGATTCTGGCGATCTACAAATCTGCCTGGACCGGCAAGATCGTCAAGCTGCCGCTGACGTCCGATCCGAAGCCGCCGAAAGCCAAGTAGCTTTCCGACAATGGTGGTCCAACGCTGATACATGCATTGCAGGAAGGTAGTCCGGCCATTGACGCCGGCCTGCGTGATGGGACTCCGGAATTTGATCAGCGAGGTCCGTTGCAGACTCCCGTTGATGCCGGAGCATTCGAAGCGCAGCGTCAGTTAAGCGTTGTCCTTGCAGACGGCGGTGGCGACTACCGACTCATTCGGGACGAGGGCGAGATTGTCATTACCCGCGATGTCGTGGGTGGTGAAGAAATATTTCGTTACGAATTCGCAGCATTGTTTTCAGTCACGTTGCAGTCTTCGGTCGATCCCGATCGACTGATTGTGGACATGAGTGCCGGACAGCCGTTGCCCGCAGGCGGCGTCCTGTTCCGCGGCGTGGCCGGCGTCGCCGACTCTGTCGAAATCGTCGGAACGCAAACGTTGTCGGATGTGAGGCACGAATTGTCATCGCCAGGAGTCGGTTCGGCATACGTCGATGGTCACGCCCTTCACTGGGAAAATGTGTTGTCCGTTATGGATCATCTGTCGGCTGCATCACGCGTCGTTCAATTCGGCGGGACTGACGACACTGCGACCCTGTCGACCGGCGTGGACCCGGGGACATCACGCATCCTGCACGGTTCGGCTTCGGTCACGATGATCAATCCAACAGCCCCCTGCTCGTCAACGGAGGAGCAGGAGCAGACACGCTGTCGATCGCTGTTCTGGATGCGGGCCTGTCAGCCACGGTGACGGTGGACGGTCAGGCGGGCAATGATCTGCTGGACGCGACGAGTGCGTCGCGACACGTCGTCCTGCTGGGTTCCGACGGCGCGGACAGTCTCCGAGGTGGCCCCTTCAACGACACAATCGATGGTGGCGACGGCAACGACCGACTTCTGGGACGTGGCGGTGCCGATCGAATCCGCGGCGCCGGCGGCAATGACTACATCAGCGGCGACGGCGGCAACGACTCGGCAAACGGCGGTGACGGCGATGACAAAGTGACCGGCGGTGCTGGGCGGGACACGCTGTCGGGTGATGCCGGGAACGACCGTGTGCTTGGCAGGGCGGCAGTGGCGACTGGATTCGTGGTGGAGATAGAAACGACACACTCAACGGCGGCAATGGGACGGACATCGTTGAGGAATCCGGCAACTTCGATTTCCGACTGACTCACAATCGGCTGTACGGACGTGGAACGGACCGCATCTATCTGGTGGAACGTGCGCGTCTGACCGGCGGCGATGGAGACAATACGATCGACATCCGCAGCTTTCATGGTGATTCCGCTACCGTCGACGGCGGGGCCGGCAATGACGTGTTGCTGGGAAGTGGTGGTCGCGATCTGCTTCGGGGCGGTGCCGGCAACGATGTGGTTTCCGGCCATGCGGGCAACGACATTCTCTATGGCGGATTCGGCAACGACGTACTGAACGGTGGCGACGGAAACGACGTCATCAAGGGATTTCAGGATGTAGACTCGCTGGCTGGTGGCGCGGGCAGCGACACGCTGTCTGGCGGTGATGGCGATGACCGGCTGGCGGGCGGAACGGACAACGACGTACTGCAGGGTGATGCCGGCAACGACGCACTGAGTGGCGACAACGGCGACGACACGCTGAGTGGTGGTAACGGGGCAGACCGTCTTGATGGTATGGCCGGTGCGGACGTCATCAACGGAGGCGACGGTGACGATCTCGCGTGGGGCGGCAACGACAACGACACGATTTCGGGCGATGCTGGCCACGACCGGCTGTTCGGTGACAATGGCTTCGACGTCATCTCGGGCGGTGAGGGAGCCGACGATCTGCATGGGGGAGCGAACGCTGACACCATCGACGGCGATGCCGGATCCGACTGGCTGTTTGGTGATGCGGGTCCGGATTTGCTGCGGGGCGGCGATGGCAACGACGGCATTTCCGGCGACTCCGACGGTGACCGTCTGGACGGCGGTAAGGGGACCGACACGCTGCTGGGCGGCACCGGGGACGACGTGTTGAACGGTGGTGTCGGTGCCGCCCTGCTACTCGGTCAGGCCGACGATGCCACACTGCATGGTGACGACATCACGGTCGACACACTGTCAGGCGGGGGCGGCTCCAACGCTCTGAGTAACCCGGACGGCAACGATGTGATCGACGAAACCGTGCGCGTCCTGGCCCGCTTCAATCCGGAAAACGGCCAGTTGACCGTGCTCCTGGAAGCAGACCGCCACATCGAGATCGACAATAGCGCGGGTACGCTGAATGTGCTCGTCGACGGTGCCGCGGCCCCCGGACTCGTGGGCGCGTCCGCTGATACTGTGCAACGACTTCTGGTGCAGGGCAGCATGGGTCACGACCGGATCGACCTCACCCGTGTCAGCCGTGAGATGTTCACGTCGATGGCCGACGACGGTGTCATTGTGCTCGGTGGGGCCGGCAACGACGGACTGGCGGGTCACCGTGGTGACGACGTGCTCAATGGAGGCAGCGGCCGTGCCACGCTGATCGGTGGTGACGACGAGGACACACTTTACGGAGGTGGCGGTGACGATTCGCTGCAAGGTGGCTATGGTGTGGACAAGGTCAACGGGCAAAGCGGAAACGAC
>CAYSJO010000701.1:0-15590 GCA_964431285.1 uncultured Planctomycetaceae bacterium | reverse complement strand
AAGACGGCATCCTGACCGGAACCGAATTCATGACGATGGATCGCAGTCGGGACTGGAAGCTCGTGCATTTCCTCGACGAGCCATGGGGCCAGCTATTCGATTTGCAGAATGATCCGAACGAGGTCAGGAACCTCTGGAACGCCCCGGATCACGTGAAGCAGAAGCGGCGAATGCTGGCCGTCCTGCGTGAGAGGCGGATTCGGAGCCAATACGAGACAGCCAACTGGTGTGCTGAGTGGCGTTAATCCGATTCATACCGGTCTTATGGCAGAATCTGTCCCATTCCCAAGTGGCCAGATTCTCCGTTCTCGCCCGACCAGTCGCCGTTTTGTGTTGAATAATCTCGGTACGTGCCGTGATTCAGCGGAAGCAACAGTCACAGGCTGCCGATGATTGGTCAGCAGCATGGGATGACGCAACTCGCCTGCGGCAGTCGAGTTGGGGCAACAGCTACGAGTTGCGTTCTTTTCAAACCTTTCCTGTTCACATCCGACGGAGGTTCCAAACCCATCTGACGGGACTGGACGACCCACGGTGAGTGCGAAGCACGACCGCGTCCCGCCCATCTTCAAGCGACTCTGCCGTCGCATTGCTCGAAAGGTTTGAACTAACCGCGGTCCTGACTTCAGGGCCGCGGTTTTTTGTGCGCCGGTTCGAGCGACATTTTTCGATACATCCTTTTGTAAACATTGTTGACAAATAGAATGGCCCCATTCAGAGTGCTGCCTTCCGCCTGCCCGGGAGATCGCAGTGACATCGGTCGCGACCGCTCAGCCGCAGCTTCTCAGTCAGATCAATGAGCGATCTGTGCTGCGCGTTCTGCGCACCAGTGGACCGTGTTCACGCGCGGAAGTGACGCGTCAGATGAGTGTCACGGCACCGACCGTTTCCAAGGCAGTGGCTACATTGCTGCGGTCCGGCCTGCTGGAAGAATTCGATTCGCCTGAAAACGGGCGCGGACGACCGGCAAAACAATTGCGTCTCGCAACGAAAACGGCACAGGTGATTGGTGTCGTTCTCGATGCCAGAGAATGCCGTCTGGTCACGGCTGGTCTGGATGGTCGGCTGGATCCGACATCAGAAACTCGCTTTCCAACGCCATCGACATACGAGCGGTTGATCGACGCCGCGACGGAACAGATCGAGACGCTGCGGCAGCGGAATGGCATGCGATCACTCGGCCTGGGCATCAGCATGCCAGGTCTGATCGACTCGCACGAACAGACGGGGCTGCTGTCTCCCAATGTACCCATCACGAACGGCCGCGCACCAGCGGTTGATCTGGGCCATCGACTGGGACTACCAGCAGTTCTCATGCAGGAATGTCATGCGCTGTGTCTGGCTGAGCGGCAGTATGGAAACGCCACGGGCCTTGACGACTTTGCCATGCTCGATGCAACCACTGGAGTGGGACTGGGCGTGTTCAGTCGCGGCGGGTTGTTGACCGGCAGCAATGGTCTCGCTGGCGAAATTGGCCATCTTCCCGTTGACCCGAATGGACTTGAGTGTGGCTGTGGCCGCAACGGGTGTCTGGAAACTCTGGCCAGTGACACGGCGCTGGCGCGGATGGTCTCGGTTCGGCTCGGGCGGCAACTGAACATCGACGGTATCATTCACGACGTCCGCCAGAAGCGACTGTCCGTCGGACGCGAATTGAACCGTGTCACTCGGCATCTGGCCTATGCACTCGCCACGGCCATTAATCTCTTCAACCCGTCGACATTGTTCGTGTGCAGTCGACTGTTTGACCTCGATACAGGCCTGTTTGATCGTCTGGTTGACCAGACGGGCAGACTGGCGATGCGGCCGTCCTTTGAACAATGCCGAATTGAACGCGCGCGTGGCAGCAAGCGAGAAGGCGCTGTCGCTGGAATCATCGAACACTTAACGGATTCCCGCATTCAGTTCGATGAGCGGGAAACGCGGGCTGTCATCTGATAGACACCATTTTGCGACAACAACGTCATCCATCACCTTCCTCCTGATTCGCGAGGTCTCATTATGAGAACCACGCTTAGCACAACTTTCTGTGGACTCCTGGCGCTGGTGACACTTGTCACGTCCGGCCAATCGGACGAGGCGAAGTCACAGCCCGACTTTTCACAGGCCGACGTGGAGTTATTCGAGCAGGATGTGCTGCCGATTTTGCGAGCCCATTGTTTCAAGTGCCACGGTGGTAAGCCCGAAGTGGAAAGTGGCTTCCGCATCACCAGCCGGGCCGGTCTGCTGAAAGGAGGCGAACTCGGCAAGGTGTTCAATGCTCAGGACCGGGACGCCAGCGCAATCCTCAAGGCGATTCGCCGGGATGGGCTGGACATGCCTCCCGAGGAAACTCTCTCGGCGGAACACGTGGCCGTGCTGACGAAGTGGGTCAAGTTGGGATTGCCCTGGTCGAAGACCGAGGACTATGGCGTCGAGCCGGCTCACCATGATGATGGCTCCGACTACTGGGCGTATCAGCCGATCACACGTCCCACACCACCGGATGTCAGGCAGGCCAAGTGGGTTGCCAATCCGATAGACGCGTTTGTCCTCGCCCGACTGGAAGCCGCAGGTCTGTCTCCGGCAGATCGCGCTGATCGGATCGCATTGATCCGAAGGGCGTATTACGACCTGACAGGACTGCCGCCGAGTCCCGCGGATGTCGATCGATTCCTGGCAGACGACTCATCCGATGCCTGGGAGAAGGTCATCGACCATCTGCTTGAGTCGCCGCAGTACGGCGAGAAGTGGGGCCGGCACTGGCTCGACCTGGTCCGTTATGCCGAGACACACGGTTACGAACGAGACTCTCCCAAACCGGAAGCGTGGCGGTACCGCGACTACGTCATTCAGTCGTTCAATAAAGACAAACCGTATGACCAGTTCATCATCGAGCAGCTTGCTGGCGATGAACTGCCGGAAGTCACGATCGAGACGATGACGGCGACAGGTTATTACCGACTGGGTATCTGGGACGATGAACCGGCCGATCGAGAACTCGCGCGCTACGATTCGCTGGACGACGTTTTGAAGACGACCTCGGAAGCAGTTCTCGGGAGGACGATGGGCTGTGCCCGGTGCCACAGTCACAAAGGCGACCCGATTAGTCACAAGGAGTACCACGGTTTCCTGGCGTATTTCCACGACGTGACTTACCCGAACCGCGACAACATCCGGCCGTGGGTCACCGATGCAGATCGCAAAGTCCACGAGCAGCGTCTGGCAGAAAAGAAGGCCCGCGAAGAACAGATGGCTGCTGACATTCGCTCACTGGAAGACGACTTTCGAGCTGGCCTGAAAGACAAGCTGGGAATTGAAACCGGTGTCACAAAGCAGAACGGAAAAGTCGAACGAGCCATTCTGTTTGCCGACTCAAGACAGCAGGCACAGAAATGGAAATACACGTTCGAGAAGCCATCCGATGACTGGATTCAGACGGACTACAGCACCACATCCTGGAACAACGGTCCTGGTGGGTTTGGTGTCAAAGGAACTCCGGGATCGGTCGTGAGGACAACGTGGGGTACTCCGGACATCTGGCTGCGAAAGTGGTTTGAGGTCGACAAAGTGCCCCCGTATCTCGCTCTCGATCTGCACTACGACGAAGACACTGAGATCTACCTCAACGGAATTCTGGTGCATACAACTAAAGGCTACGTGCAGAAATATCAGCGTGTGCCATTGAGTAAGAGGGCTTTGAAGGCATTGAAGCCGGGCCGCAACGTCATCGCGATCCACTGCCACCAGAGTGGCGGAGGTCAGTACATCGATGCCGGCCTGGTCGTTGAGCCGCCCCGCTTTGATTTGAATGCCGCACTGGCTCAACACGGAGCCAAAGTTCTGGGAAAAGACGGAAAGAAACGTCTTCAATATCTGCGTAAACAGCTGGAACAGAGTCGCAAGCGGAAGCCCTCGCCGCCCGGAACTCGGATCATGGCCGTCGACGAACGTGGCCGTGCTCCCGTTCACGTTTTGCTGCGAGGCAACCCGCACGCGAAAGGCCCGCAGGTTGGACCACTCGTTCCGGCCGCATTGAAGACGCAACCGCCCGAACTGTCAGACATTCCCCCGGATGGGCCATCGGGCAAGCGACTGGCTCTCGCGAAATGGTTCTTCAATGACGACAACCCGTTGACGGCGCGCGTTCTGGCAAATCGCATCTGGCAGCACCACTTCGGCCGCGGCATCGTTGCCACCTCAAACGACTTCGGGAAATTCGGGACTCCGCCGACACACCCGCAGTTGCTCGACTGGCTGGCATCCGAAGTCCGTGACGGCGGCTGGGCCCTGAAACGCATTCACAAGCTGATCATGCTCAGCTCGACCTACCAGATGTCATCCCGGTCGTCCGATGCCAATCTGGCGAAAGACCCGGGCAACAACCTTCTCTGGCGGTTCAACATGCGACGTCTGACCGCTGAGGAAATTCGCGACACAATCCTCGCCGCCACTGACGAACTGAATCTGAAGCAGGGCGGCCCCAGCATCTACGTCCCGATTCCGCGGGCGGTCCTGCAGGGGCAGTCACGCCCTGGAGCGGGTTGGGGTAATTCGCCACCGGCAGAAGCTTCGCGTCGCAGCGTCTACATTCATGTGAAGCGGTCACTGCTGGTTCCGATTATGGAGATTCACGATCAGGCAGACACTGACTCAAGCTGTCCTGTCCGGTATGTCACGACTGTGCCAACGCAATCACTCGGCATGCTCAACGGTGACTTCACGAATGAGAAGGCCGCCAGACTGGCTGAACGTCTTCGCAAAGAAGCCCCAGCTGATGTTCCGGCTCAAATCCGTCGAGCCATTCGCCTGACAACGGGCCGAAGTCCTGATGACGAGGAGGTCGCCAGCGACGTGGCGTTCCTTCGTTCAATTCAGACGGAGGACGAACTCGACGAAGCGCAGGCCCTGAAGATGTACTGTCTGCTTACACTCAACACGAACGAATTCGTTTACCTCGACTGACGACAAAACTCCGATCACTCGCTGGCATCGGCCTTCCCGTGCCAGGCAATCATTGAGGATTGAAATGACTGACACATCCAACTTCTGCGGGCGCACACGTCGGGAATTCCTATGGGAAACGGGAGCGGGATTCACCGGTCTGGCCTTAGGCGGCATGCTCGCGCAGGACGGATTCCTCGCGAATCAAAGTGTTGCGGCCGATGGGCAACGGCGGTGGGTGAATCCCATGATGCCCAAAGCTCCGCACTTCGCTCCCAAAGCGAAGTCCGTAATCTTCCTTTTTATGTACGGAGGACCATCGCACGTCGACACGTTCGATTATAAGCCGGAACTGTATCCGCTCGATGGGAAGACGATCGATGTGAAGACGTTTGGGCGCGGCGGACGCAAGAATGGCGGACGCGTTGTCGGTCCCAAGTGGAAGTTCAAGCAGTACGGTGAGTGCGGCAAGTGGGTCAGCGACCTGTTCCCACATCTGGGTGGTTGCGTCGATGACATGGCGTTCCTGCATTCGATGTATGCCGAGTCGCCCATTCATGGTTCAGCCATGCTGATGATGAACTCCGGGCGAGTGCTGAGTGGTAACCCGTGTCTGGGGTCGTGGGCTACATACGGCCTGGGCAGTGAGAACGAGAACCTGCCGGGCTTTGTCGTGATGCTCGATAACTCCGGCGGTCCGATCAGTGGAGCCAAGAATTGGTCCAGCGGCTATATGCCGGCCGCGTTTCAGGGCACGGTCATCCGAGCCAGTGGAACTCCGATCCACAACCTGAAAACTCCAGCTGGAATGTCGGACAGTGTGCAGCGAAAACTGCTGGACCGGTTACGGGCGAAGAACCAGTTGCATCTGGACTCGCGGAACGACAACACCGAACTCGCCGCGCGGATTGCCAGTTACGAACTTGCCTACAAAATGCAGCAGCATGCTCCGGAAGCAGTCGACTTTGCCCAGGAAACCGAAGCGACGCAAAAGCTGTACGGCATCGATAATCCACAGACCAATGACTTCGGGAACAAGTGCCTGCTGGCGCGACGTCTGGTCGAGCGGGGAGTCCGATTCATCCAGGTTTACTCCGGCGGGAATCACAACGACTTCAACTGGGACGCGCACGGTGACCTGGAAAAGAACCACAACAAACACGCCGGCGCGACCGATCTGCCCATCGCCGGTCTAATCAAAGACCTGAAGCAGCGCAATCTGCTGGACGAGACGCTGATTATCTGGGGCGGCGAATTTGGTCGTCAGCCGACCGCCGAGTACGCCAAGGGCACAGGCCGCGACCACAACTCATACGGGTTCACCATGTGGATGGCAGGTGGCGGCATCAAAGGCGGCATCAGTGTCGGCACGACTGATGAACTCGGCAGCCGAGCCATTGACAGTCCGCTGCACGTCAAACACCTGCATGCGACGGCCCTGCATCAGCTTGGACTCGACCCCAACGCCCTGTCGTATTTCTACGGCGGACTCGATCAAAAGCTCGTTGGGGTCGAAGACGCCGAACCGATCCGTCAGATCATCTGAAGTAGTAACCACCGTCTCGGGCCGGTTACTCAATCCACCAGGTCGCGCAACTGAAAATGGTGCTTGCCTAGCTGGCCGCCATAGTTGCCGGCAGTGATCAGTGTTACGCCCTCGCAACCGGCGGCGGCGTGCAGCCCGGCTTTCATAGATGCCTGCACGCTCTCAAAGCTTAGTCCGTCAATGACGATTTCGTAGACGGCCCCGGTTCCCTCCGGAAGTGTCGACTCTGTTTTGCCCCGCAGTGTCGGACAATATGCGTCGTTCGTGCTGGCTTTCAGTTTCTTGTAAACGGAACCGACTTTGCTTCCGCTGCGGACGATGCCACCGGGAAACGGGAGTGCGCAGTCAGGCACTTCGTTCATAGCAATGACTGCTGTCTCCGCCGCACGCAGGGCCGCGGATTGATCCAGACCGCAAATCAGCAGATTGCCGCCGGCAATTGCTTTGACCGTTCCGAATCGGTCTTCGCAAACGAATTCGCCATCCATGACTGGAATTCGCCAGTAACGGCGTGTGCCCAGTTTCTTGGCGATCTGATGTCCGTCTCCAAAGAAACGAAGCTGTGCTCCGACGGGGATCGTTGCGTCCTTCGGTTGACCGGGCAGGCCGTCGTAACAGGCTGTCGTCGGACAGGTCAGAACGCACTGGCCGACTCGATCACTGACAGCTTTCGCCAGTGAGTCTTTCGAAAAAGCAAAGATCAGAACACTGATGCCGGGTCGTCCGTCGGGCGTTTCTTCGTCTGACAGCGTTCGCTCGGGAGCGGCTTCGGCGTCGCAGGCAATCACACTTGTGGCGAATCCGCAGAATTCACTGGCGGCTGTCCTGGCCCAGTTCTCGGTTGCTGCAGTGATGATCAGACGGGTGGCAGTGATGGGAAACGCTTCGGCGAACGTGTCTCGCACGGGGACGTCGTTCACCTTCAGAGTCTCTGATTCGGCAACTTCAACAGTCACGTGGTTTCCTTCACGGAGAATCCATTTCGGGGGCATCTTCCCGCGAGGTGTCCGCAGGAGGCAAGCGAGACTGTAAGTGAGAACCACCGTGACTCACCACTCGGCGAAGCCGAGCCATGGATGGTGCAGCTCGTCTCATCCCACGCCACGGTGTTGCCAGTCCGGGGACGGGATTCTCTTGAATCCACATCGTTCCCAAATCAAACACCGACCACGTCTCGCCTGGCACCCACACTTCGACAGAACCTGTAAAGCCTGCCGAATGTTTACGGCCTTCTCGACGGTCCTGGAAGTTGCAGTTCGCGATGGTGAGGTGCCTCCCCCCGACGAAACGGAACGCAAACGGGACGAGGGCCGTAGGCCGCAGAGACTGTCGAGCGGAGGCGAACTTCACTGACTTGGGTTTGCCCACAGAGCCCCAACGCAGACTTCATGCCATTCACTGACTGAATTCTCGTTTGGAACGAGCAAGTCCTGCAAACAGGGCCACATCGTTCGATTCGGATGCCAGTCCTTGCCTCGGATACACCGTCTTCAGAACATGAGTGGACGTGTTCGGCACAGAGCAGGCAGGCTTACGTGGATAATGAATCTTGAATAGTGCTCTGTCTGAGCAGAGTTTTGCGTAGTGGGATTCGCCAGAACTCCATTTCACCGCAGCCGCCAGCCTAGAATCCTCGCAAACTCCACGACAGCCAACACAAGATTCTTGAGCTGACAAGGTTGAGCGCCGTACCGACGGAATTGCATGCTGCACGGGTAGGAGTGCACGTCCTGGTCACTTTGCCCTTCTTTGCCACCTCGTCGGTGAGTGTGGTGACCTGAGACACGATGTGGTGGAATTGAACCAGTGACCTGATTCAGATGCCCACCGGGTGAATGTACGTGTCGTAGTAAACCAAAGCCCCTGCTATGGTTATGTTGGCACAAATGTGATTGACGATTAAATGACAGAGTGGCAGGATAAGCACAGGGGATGCAGAAATGGGCCCGTCCCTGTCTGCGACGACATTGTCCTGAGAGACTGAATTCAGGACTTGAGTCCTTCGCGGTTCAGCCACCCTCTGCGCCTTGCAGTCTCCGTTGGACCGTCACGAAATCCCCTTGCCCCGGTCCAAACGGACCGCCAGCGCTCCTTGAGTGTCGGCCGGCAGAGACGTTGCTGGGGAAGGGGTGTTCTTTTTTTGCGACTCGGCTGACGGTCGCGAGGTCCCCGTTGCTTCAAGTCTCTCAGCCACTCACGAGGCTGAGACCCAGTTACGAGTCGTCGCCAGGACGCGCAATACCGTGAGTTTTCAACTTGCGATCAAGCGTCGACCGCTCGATACCGAGAATCTTCGCAGCCTCGCGTTTCACCCACTTGGCAAAGATCATCGTGGCTTCAACGTGACGCCGCTCGATCGCCTGCAGTGAGAGCGGTCGATAGACGCTGGATGATTCTGACGACAACCCTTCCTCTCCACCTTTAAGACGCGAGAATCGCAGGTCGCCAGGTGCAATCAACGATTCACGAGAGATCGCGAAGGCACGCTCCGCCACGTTTCGTAGTTCTCGCGAATTTCCCGGCCATTCGTATTCCCGGATGAGCTGCAAAGCGTCTTCCGAGAATTCCTTTTCAGGACGTCCCTGACGCTCAGCGCACATTCTCAGGAAGCGTTCAGCCAGCAATTCGGAATCGCCAGCCCGGTCGCGCAACGGCGGGACTTCCAGTTCCAGAATGTTGAGCCGGAAGAAGAGGTCCTTTCGAAACTCGCCGGTCTCGACGGCCTCTTCCAAATTGCGATTCGTGGCGGCCGCGACGCGTACGTCGACCTGGATCGGCTTCTGTCCGCCCACACGCTCGAAGGGATGACCTTCCAGGACACGCAGGAATTTCGCCTGAATGGCGGCACTCATCTCGCCGACTTCGTCCAGAAACAGTGTCCCATCGTGGGCGTGTTCGAATTTACCGATCTTCCGCTGTGTGGGCCCGGTAAATGAACCCTTCTCGTGTCCGAACAGTTCACTCTCAAGCAATGTCTCCGCCAGAGCCGCACAATTCAGACACACGTACTGTTTGACACGCCGCGGGCTGTTGAAGTGGATCGCTCGTGCGACCAACTCTTTGCCAACGCCGCTCTCTCCACGGATCAGCACTGCGGAATCGGCAGTGGCAAAACGACCGATCTCATCCCGCAGTTGCTGCATGACCGGACTTTCCCCGATCAGGTCACTTTCGATCTCAAGAAGTTGCCGCAGAGAATCATTTTCATCCTGAACCTGCCGGATGTTGTCACTCAGTTCCGACTGTTCCCGCTGTCGATCCAGGATCGCTCCCATGTGGTCGGCGACAGCCAGAGCGAATTCGAGTGACTGGGCATCCAGAGAGTTCTCCGGGTCCAGCGAGTAAAGGTGAATCAGGCCGAGGACTGTCCCACTGTGCCGAACCGGGACACAAATGACGCTGCTGGCGTTCATCTGCTCAAGAGTCGCAAACGTTCCCGAGGAAACGTCAGCCGCAATATCGAGGGCCAGCAGTCCATCGCCAACTTCCAACGCAACCGAAGACAGCCGATCCGAGACGCGTCGGTAGGGCGTGTGTGGCGGAGACCGAAATGAGATCAGGCGAAGATCACCTGCGTGGGTCTCCCTGGCCAGAGGTTCCGAAAGGAGCAGTACGGCACTAATGTCTGCGTTCAGCGTCTTAGCCAGCCCCTCAGTGACTGTATCAGCAAGCGACACGATGTCGGCCGATTCAACCATTGCCGCAACAAGGCTGTAGAGGTTCGGAAATCGGCTCACGTCGGCCGAGCCTGTATCCTCGCGAAAGGCAGAATTCGATTTCCTTGCGAGGATTTCCAGTTCGTGTTCCGACTCCGCTTTCTTCTCTTCGACCGGCGCATCGTTCTCGTTACTGGTCAGACTCTCATCTGCCGGAGTACCGGCTGGCAGTTGTTGCGTAATGTCAAAAGTAAACAACAGCAGCATGGCGCCAATGCGAATGACGTCACCCTCATGCAAAGTGCGCGTGCCGGCAACACGTTTGTCGTTAACGTGGGTTCCGTTGCTGCTGCCGAGGTCCCGTATTTCCCACGCATCGTGTCCGAGCGAGACACTGCAATGTTTGCGGCTGCATTGCGTGTCATTGACGACGACCTGATTCCCCGGTTCTCGTCCAATGGTGGTGACCTGGGTGCTGTTCCGACGCGACACCTCATTCTAGCGGTCACCATTGCCCTGAACCAGAAACGCCTGTTGAGAACCTGATTTGAGCCCGGACACCGTTATTTTGCCAATTCTTCGAACGTTGCTCAGTACTGGTGTTCCTGAGTCCACGTCCGGAAAGTCAGTCCATTATGGCAAAGAACGTGCCACTCTCCAGCCCATCGCACATCATCCCGACGAATCCGCAAAGGCAGGTCTTGCGACATCACGGGACGGTCCCTGCGCACTCAGGGGGATCTGATTACTCCGGCGTGGACCGGAGCTGACGCGACAGCTCGATGGAATAGTCCGTCAGAATGGCATCCATTCCGCGCTCGCCCACGACGTGCCAGTTGTCGCGTTGCAGTCCAGCAACCGTCGATCCGGCGATGAACATTCTGCGTCCCGCGGCATGCACTGCACGCACTTCATTCACAGACGGTACGTATCGCACATAGACCCAATCCGAATCGGAATCCTTCAGCGCTGTCGGGAACTCGGCCGGGTTGTTGGCAACCGTTGCCACGTGAGTTCGTGGATTAGCCTGACGTAAACGTCTCCGCACCTGTGGAGACTGAATCGTCCTGCCGATCATCAGGAGGTGATCCAACACGTCGTGTCTCTCTGCCAGCGCCACAACATCCCGCTCAATCTTGGAATCGTCGCCCTTGAAATCCACGGCGATCAGAAACGGGAACTTCCCGTATTCTGCCAGCAGCTCGAAGACTTCGTCGAGGGTCGGAATCTGCTCGCCACGAAAGGCCGGGTCGAACCACGACCCGGCATCAAGCGATTTCAGTTCTTTCAGCGTCAGCTGCGAGACCCGACCGGTTCCGTTGGTTGTCCGATTGACAGTTGTGTCATGGACACAGACCAGGTGACCGTCCGAACTACGCTGCACGTCGAGTTCAAAGCCCAGACGCAGCTCCAGACATGCACGGAAATTTGCGAGCGTGTTTTCCGGTGAGTCGAGCAGTAGTGCGCGATGTGCGACGACGAGACAGGGTCGAGCGTCATCCGCATACGCCGCGTTCGACAGCCACGCTGCTGCCAGGAAAGCTGATACATAGAACCGAGTCTGATGAAGCCACATAGTCGTGCCCGTTCTGGATCGTTTGTCGAATAGAAACCGGATAGTCTGACATGTGCAGAGATTGTGCTCCAGGCAATCGCCCGCCGCCACTTTGCCGCCTGGGACGAGTCGAGAAGCCGTCGTATGTTCCCCCAAAAGCAGAACGCGCTCCGTTGTCTGACCATCGCGCTCGTAATGTCGTCCCTGTGGATCGTTGCGGTTGCGGATGACGACTTCTCGTTTTTCGAAGCGAAGATTCGGCCTGTACTGCTTGACCACTGCTACAAATGCCATTCAGCCCGTGCCGGTAAGCAGGAAGGTGGGCTACTGCTCGACACACGCGACGGCATTCGCAAAGGCGGAGCGAACGGCCACGCGGTTGTGCCCGGCGACATTACGGGCAGTCTGTTGATCGCAGCACTGCGGCATGAGAGCGTCGAGATGCCACCCGGCAAGCGAATTGCTGCAGACGTGATCGCAGACTTTGTGAAGTGGGTGGAAGACGGCGCAGCGGATCCTCGCGACGGCGTGTCGCGTCCACCGACTCAGATTGATGTTGAGGATCACTGGGCGTATCAGCCTCCAACCGCGCAGCCATTGCCGGAGATCAGCCGCGCCGACTGGCCTCGCGATCGAGTTGACTATTTCATCCTTGCGGGACTGGATGCCGCCGGTCTGCGGCCGGTGCAGGACGCCGATCGTCGCACATTGATCCGTCGTGCCACTCTGGAGCTGACGGGTCTGCCACCGACTGTCGCAGACATCAACACGTTCCTGGCCGATGCATCCCCTGATCATGACGCATTCGCGCGAGTCGTCGATCGACTGCTGGATTCGCAGGCGTTCGGGATTCGCTGGGCACGTCACTGGCTGGACGTCGCTCGGTATGCGGAATCCAGTGGCTACACGCGGAACATGACGTACCCACTCGCCTGGAAGTATCGCAACTGGGTGATCGACGCTCTGAATGCGGACCTGCCCTACGACGACTTTGTGCGGCAGCAGATTGCAGGCGATCTGATCGTTCGAAGTCGCCCTCCGACTTCAGGCGAAGAGTCCACTTTCAATGGTCCCATCATTGCGACGGCGTTCCTGACGATTGGACCAAAGCCACTTAACGAGGGCGACGTCCTGCAGTTCGAACTCAACACCGCCGACGAGCAGATCGACACAACACTTCGCGCATTCATGGGACTCACCGTCAACTGCGCCCGCTGTCACGACCACAAATACGATCCCATTCCAACGCGCGACTATTACGCACTCGCCGGTATTTTTCGCAGCACAAAGAACCTGGCCGCGGGTGAAACGAACGTCCGTAAAGAGCATGGCGGCGAGTATCCGCTCGGGCCGAACGGCTGGCAGCAGATAGCCGATTTCGAAGCGCATCAGGCGAAAGCATCTGAGGCTCAGACGACCTACCTCTCCGTCATCAAGGGCCGTGAGCAATACCGCAAATACTGGGCGGAGCAGAAACTCGACTGGAAGCAGGTCGATGATGCTGATCTGGCTGCCGCCGAAGAACTGGTGCAGGCGCAGAAACGCGTTGTCGAGGAACTGCGAAAAGTGGCGCCGAAATACCCGAAGACCGCGATGGCCGTTGCGGATGCCGACCAGGTCGTCAACTCGCCGCTATTCGACAAAGGCAACCGTAAGGCTCCACTGGATGAAGTGCCACGTGGCGTTCCGCAGTTGCTTGGTTACGACGCTCTAAAGATCGCCGCCGATCAAAGTGGTCGACGGCAACTCGCGGACTGGATTGTTGACCGTCGCAACCCGTTAACAGCGCGCGTGTTCGTCAATCGCGTGTGGCCTCATCTGTTCGGAATCGGACTGGTTGACACGGTTGATAACTTCGGCGCCCTTGGCGCCAAGCCGGTCAACCAGACACTGCTGGACGACCTCGCCATTCGCTTCATGGACGAGGGCTGGTCGGTCAAACGGTTGATTCGCAGCCTCGTGCTGAGCCGTACATGGATGCTCAGTTCCGCGCACAGTGGTGAGTCTTTTGCGATCGATCCGGGAAACCGGCTCAACTGGCGGTTCTCATCACAACCACTGGAAGGCGAGGCGATTCGGGATGGTATCCTGGCAGCAAGCGGCCAGTTGGACACAGACATTCCCGCCACATCTCTGATCGCAAAGCTGTCTGCAGCGAAGAGCAAGCAACAGAGTGAAATCGGACGCCGCGACTTCGTCATCAACGACCTGACCGACGACGTTCCGCACCGCAGTATTTTTCTTCCATCAGCGCGCGCTCACCTGCTGGATGTGATGACAATCTTTGACGCCGCCGATCCGAATGGACTCGTCGGTGCACGCCAACTGACGACGTTACCAAAGCAGGCCATGTTCCTCATGAACAGCGAGTTTGCTCTCAAGAGTGCCACGATGGCCGCAGAACAGTTGGTTGGCACAGACGACCCGGTCGGTGCGACCTACGAGTTGTTGCTCGGTCGGCAGCCTGGTGAACGTGAACGAGTGGCAGTTGCCGGATTTCGGGGCGATCAACAGAATGACGTTGGGTGGCTCAGTCAGCTCTGCTTGGTACTGATCTGTTCTGGCGAGTTTCGCACGATCTATTGAAACTTCCTGAGGAATGAAGTCGATGTTGACGCGACGTGAAATGCTGCAGACCTCTGGTGCCGGCTTCGGCTGGCTGGCTATGCAGAGCCTTCTGAACGAGGCAGCGGCAGCGGTCAATCCTCTGGCCGCACAGTCCTCACATTTCGCCCCCCGCGCAAAGCGAGTGATCCTTCTGTTCATGCGCGGCGGTATCTCACAGGTTGATTCGTTCGATTACAGGCCAGAGCTCTCGAAGCGGCACGATGAAGACCTTGGCGGCGGGCGGAAATACTTTCAGTCGCCGTGGTCGTTTCAGCGATATGGCGAGAGTGGGCTGCCCGTTTCCGAGCTGTTTGCGCGGACAGCACAACATGCCGACGACCTGTGCGTGGTCAATTCCATGCACACAGACGTGGGCAATCATCCGCAGGCCATTCTTCAAATGCTGACGGGCAGCTTTCAGTTTGTGCGCCCGTCAGTTGGTTCGTGGGTTACTTACGGGCTGGGTACCGAGAACCAGTCGTTGCCGGGCTTCATCACCCTGAATCCCGATTTCTCGGCTGGGGGTGGCCAGAAGTATGGCAGTGCGTTCCTGCCGCCGGCATGCTCGGGCACGGCGATCGGCAACGGCGGTGTTGGTGATGGCAAAGGAGCCCGACCGATTAAGGATGTGTCCCTGCCGTTCACGACGAATTCGAAATTCACATCGGCCGAACAGCGACGCCAGCTTGATCTGCTGCAGGCCATCAATGCCGAACGTCTGGTGCAGGACCAGGTCAATGAGCGGTTGGAGAGCCTCATCCAGAGTTATGAGTTGGCCTTCCACATGCAGAGCTCGATGCCGGAGCTGATGGATGTCGAACGCGAGCCGAAGCACATTCTCGACCGATACGGAGTGAACCAGGAACCGACCGACAACATCGGTCGTGCGTGCCTGATGGCGCGGCGATTCGTCGAGTCAGGAGTGCGGTTCGTCCAGGTGAATCACGGGTTCTGGGACCATCACGTAGATATCTTTGAAGGTCATCCGCGGCTGGCTCGGGAGTCCGATCAGCCAGTGGGCGCGCTGCTGTCTGACCTGAAGGAACGCGGACTGCTGGACGAAACACTGGTCGTCTGGACTGGCGAGTTTGGCCGTCCACCGATTCTCAACAAGAACAAAGGACGCGACCACAACAACGTCGGCTTCACCCTGTGGATGGCTGGTGGCGGAGTTAAAGGCGGCATCCGCTACGGCGAAACTGATCCCACCGGACAGACAGCGGTCGTCAACAAAGTCCACCTGCACGATCTGCACGCGACAATGCTGCACCTGCTTGGACTGGATCACACTCAGCTGACGTAT
>CAYSJO010000700.1:0-2861 GCA_964431285.1 uncultured Planctomycetaceae bacterium | reverse complement strand
GATGCCCGTCAGGCCATCACCGTGGCCTCGAAGCCTGAGTTTAACTACTACCTTCCGTACCTGTATGGAATGACCTGTCTGACCACGGTCGAGGGACAGACGAGTCACGCAGAGGTGGCGGTTGGCATCGCCACTCAGCTGCTTGAGCAGAAGTCGATCACGCCGGAACAGAAGTCCAACGTGCAGTACCAGCGTGGACTGGCCCACGCGGCCGCTGGCAAGCTGGCCGAGTCCATTAACGATTACCGCGCCTCGGTCATCGGGAATCCAAAGAACATCGCATCCTACATGGCGATGGCCGATGGTTATGCCGAAGCCAAACGTCCTGACGATGTGATCAAAGTCTACGCCGAAGCCGCGAGGGTCTTTCCTGATGAGCCGCTGGTCTACAACAACCAGGGTATGTTTTATCAGTCGCAGAAGAACTACCCGGATGCCGTTCGCAGTTTCAATATGGCGATCCAGAAGAACCCAAAGTACTTCATTGCCGTGACAAATCGCGGCTACGCTCTATTGGAAGCGGGACGACACAAGGAAGCTGAAACTGACTTTGCGGCATCGTTACGGCTCAACCCAAATCAGCCGGGCGTGCGAGGCTTCATGGCTACGGCGCAGCTGATGCAGGGCCAATGGCAGAAAGCACTGAGTGAGTATCAGAATGTGATCAAGCAGTCTCCCGGCAATGCGTTCGCGCATGCAGACGCCGGATTCGCCGCCTTCTTCGGCAAGGACTACGACACGGCCCTGTCCGAATTCAATCAGGTGATCACTCTGGAGCCGAAAGCGCGATTCATCAACCCATGGCGCACATGGACACTCGTGCGACTTGGCAAGACTCCGCAGGCCGCAGGCATCGCCCAAAGCAGCCGAGGCAGGACTGATCCGGAACGTGACTGGATTGACTGGCTCGTCCTGTTCCACGTTGGAGACATTACCGCTGAAGAACTGGTCGCCCGCGTCGACAAGCGCGACCCGGAAGTCGAAGCCGCTCAGATGTGCGAAGCCCGCTTCTTCATCGCGGAACACCTTCTACAGAGTGGCCAGACTCAGCAGGCCGCCAGCGAATACGAACAGGCACTCCGCACGAATAAGCGACAACTCTCAGCCTGGAGAGGAGCGAGCTACGCTCTGCGGCGTTTCCAGTAAGCAAACAACCCGGTTATCGACTGTTAACAGGCGAGCGGTGGCGTCACACAACGCGCACACCGCTCGCCGTTTTTTGTATCGCTTCTGGCCACCCGGGATGCATTCCGGTCAATAGTGCCGATCCCGAACCGGGAGTCCGATTGTTCGCCCGGACTCTTTCGATGATTCGAAGGCGCCAAGGTCTGGGGCGTTGCCGCTGAAGCTGTTGTCGTTGACTCCCGGAATGATAACTCCCACGTTGATGGCCGGGCTGCCCGCGCGAAGGCGAAAATCCCCCTGCGCGGGATCGACGAATTGAGGTTCGGCAACGATCGCGCCACTCAGAAACGGATGGCGTTGCTGCGCGGCCGCTTTCGTTCCATAGACTTTGCTACGGACCTTCAGCAGTGAGCCAGTCTCGGCATGGATCATGTCGTTCGTCATGCTGATCGGGGACGCTGTGTCGCGGGCGAAGACGAACCCGTCACGCGTGCCCTGCCAGATGTTGTTAGCGAATATCAGTTTCCGCCATTCTGCCACCTGGACGCGAAAGGCGTTTGTCTTCGGCACTGATGTGTAACACGTGTTGTGAAAGAAGAACGCCCAGCCAGTCGTGCCGTATCGTGTGCCTCCATTTGTTTTGACCGGGTACCCTTCGTAGTGCGGTGGGTATCGTGTTGCGGTCGTGTTTCCGGCCCCTGCGAGCAGGTTGTAGAACACATACGTTGGTCCGTGGTAACCCTGCGCGATTGAGATACCGGACAGGAAATCCTCCATTCGATTTCCGAAGATCCGGAGGTTACGACACTGGCCGTCAGCTTCAATCAGATCGTCGCACACCTTGACAATATGATTGTTGTAGAAGTCAGTCTCGTGAGTCCGCACAGTGGGAGGTGATCCCATGGGAGTGAGATTGATACCGTCGAACAGGCCATCGATAACATTGTTGCGGACCACCATGCCGCGACCTTCGTACGGATTGTGCACGTAAACGGCGCCAAGCTCGATGTTGGCTGAATAGCCGACATCGTCCATGCCTTTGGGCAGGAACCCCCATCGAGTGCAGTCGTCCAGAAACTGACAGTGTTCGACGAGTAACCGATTTGAAGCCCGTTTGACGGCGATTGGCAACGTGCAGTATTGGAAGTTGCAGCGACGGAAAGTGATGTCGTTCGAGTTATTGAGTTAGAAGACCTGGCCCTGGAAGAAACGGCAGGTTATGTCGCTGTAATCGACATGGTTGCTGGCCGATTGCTCAATAACACCCTGTCGCTGCGCGACGTGAATCACTGATTCATCCGGCCTGAAGTACGGACAGTAGACGACAATCTCCGTGCCGGTACAGAAGTACGCCTCTGTAATCCCATAGGTTCCGAACCTGTGACCGCCAACTGTCTTCGTCTTTAGATTGGCAAGTGAACCAACGGGATACATACGACGAACTTCGTGCGTTTTTCGGTCCTCGACGCCAACAACCCATGTATTTCCCTTGAACGGTGTCGAGAAGTAGCCGCGGCCGAGATCCTTCCATGTGGCAACCAGACAGGTTTTGTCTGATCCGTCGATAACTGCGGATTCGCCTTTGGCTCCACGAATAACAATCGGCGCGGCCGCAGTTCCTTTGCCCACAGACGGCAGGTCGCCCTCGTAGTAGGTTCCCTGATGCAGTACGACGTGTGTGCCCGCCCGATTGGCCTGTTTCAGTGCGGATGCCAGCGTTCGTTTGGGCCGGGCAG
>CAYSJO010000699.1:0-7873 GCA_964431285.1 uncultured Planctomycetaceae bacterium | reverse complement strand
CAGAGATTTGCGGATTGCGACCTTGCCTTCGCCCTCGCACAGCGAGTTGCATTGAACATGCGGATGAGCCGTGTCGCTGTCCGTCGCCGCCGCACTGTCATCCAGACCGATGACTTCATAAGCACCCGTTTCGCGGAGCTGCTCCCAGCAGAGAACAATCTCAAAACGGCCAAGCCCGACGCCTTCAAGAATCACGCAATCTGTTGTGACACTGACCGTGCGACGTTCGATGTTGATGCTCAAGTCGTCAAACTCGCCTGCCAGAGCATCAAGATCAGCCAGAATTTCATGTGGCGTGGGAATTGATCGATCAGCTGGCTCAACGAGCGCCTACTCGACTTCCTGAACCAGCGATTTTCAGACGCCGAACTGACTCGGCGAGCGATTTTCGTTGTCGGTTTGCCGCTCGCGTAAAGCCATGCAGTTCTGCTTTCCGAAGCAATTGTGAGTGTCGACAACACACGCCCCACGTCTCAAGCGGCATAGAGGGAGTCGTAATTGACCCACAATCGGTGACACATTCGTAGATGGCGACGGCAGCCCGATGAGCAACAGTCGTCCGATTCGTCATTGGGCGACCTCGATTACGCCTTCGATCTTTGTCGGCGTGATGCTGATGCGGTCTCCATCACGCAACACCTGATCCTGAGCCACGGGCTGTCGGTTGACTCGGATGAGGTAGGCGGATGTATCAGGATTCTCGATGTGGTCGTCAAAGAATTCACGGACAGTTGTGCCGTCACCGATCTCGACGTAGTCGGCAAAGCCAGCCCCGTCATTGTTGATGCAGAGTACTTTCATCGTGATTGAATCCTTGATGGTTGGATTGATCAGTTGTTTGCCACGCCGTCTCGGAAGATGCGGGCGGCGTTTCCTGAGTGATGTCGTTCGAATTTCGCCGGCGTGGATGGACAGGCCGACAAAGATGACAGTCATGGCGATGAACGCAGTCCAGGATTCCGCGCAGGCGCCGATGATTCCGGCCAGCAGCAGCGATCCATTGATGTAGGACTGGTTCAGCTTCTGTCGTGCGTTCATTCAGTCTCCGAGCAGGTGAAATGTCGGTTTTTCTTTCGACGTCGGCGGTGTCCACGCTGGCGCCGACCTCGGTGTACAAACACGGGCTCCGTTTCTTTCGGGAGCGGAGCCAGCAGTGTGAAGCCGTGCGGCCGGACTTCAGAAATGGATTCGCCAGTGGCAGTGGCCACGGCTCGATTCAGTTCGTTCTGCGTCATGAGTGGTTCCCTTTGAGTACGGAAAAAAGAAAAGCCCCGACCGCGTGCTGTTAATGGCACGCGATCGGGGCTGAAGAGTGTTGATTGATCTCTAAGTCTGCTTAGCGGCGAGTGATAAGCAGGGTTGAGGTCCCTTGCTGAGTTGGACGAATTAGTTTCTTGATCGTCGTCTGCAGGCGGTTCGGATCATCGACTGCGTACAAGTCAGTCTGAGCGCGACTTGCGGTCGAGTCGTCCTCTGCGACCACGTCCATCCGGGACTGGAAGACCACGGGACTCGTGCCACCACCGGATCGACTGCGTGATCAGGTCGCGGCAGACATCGAGCTGCTCAGCAATCGCGATATGTTTTGCTGGTGGCTCGTTCTTGTGCCTTAGCTTTGCGCGACGAGAACGACCGTCCGGCATTTCTTCACCGGCTGATTCAAAAGACTGCTTCAGCAGGGCGGTCACTCGAGCCCTCGAAACGCCCAACCGCTTCGCGATCACCTTATTAGGAAGATCCTGATCGTAGAGCCGTCGTGCTTCTGCGGCCTGATTGCCAGCTGCCGGATCGAGCATATCGATCTCGATCTGCTGGTCGGCGCCCTGCAGTCGATCACCCGCCTCGTGCAATAGCCCGAGTGACTCGGCGAGGGATGTTGTCTGCAGCCTGAAGACCGCTCGCAAGTAATGTCGCTGACGTCCTTCGCGACGGACTTCATGCACAGTGATGGAGCCGCCCACCAGATCACGAAGGGCATAAGCCGCAGCCGGAGTCTTTTCGTTGATCACCGTTCCCCGTTGGCGCAGTTGACCACGAAGCCATTCCTCAGTTGGTGGTTCGTCGGACTCATTCTGATGCCGCAGCAATCCAGCTTCTTGTTCGCGCAGTTCCTGGATTTCGTGCTCCCGGCTTTCGAGACGCGTTACCAGGTCCGCTACCCGCTTGCCGGTTTCCACCTCGTCAAGCAGTCGGTCGCGACGTCGTTCGAGGTCAGCAATCTGCTGCCGCACCGAGGCAAGTTCCCCGGTGTCCTTGCGTCTCTCTCGTGCCACGCGGCGACTGCCGCGTTGGTGACAGCCTGTGTCCAGTCAGTGGATTCCAGAATACGCTGACCGATCGCGTCGAGAATCAACGTTTCAGCGCGTTCGCGATTGAGCTGAGTCTTACAGTCGCACGTGCCTCGTCGATAGGCCGAGCAAAACATGTACCTGCTGTCAGTCCCGCCGACGACGAAGTTGCCGCCACAATCACCGCATTTGATTAGTTCGGATAAGAGGTGCCGCGGATACCCATCGTGTTTCCCGGACGACCCACGCAACTTTCCGCCAGCATCTCGATCCGCTGCGTATTTCTGTTCGTTTTGATCGAGAAGTTCCTGAGCCCTCGTAAAGGTCTCAAGGTCAATGATCTGTAATTCCGGAAACTGCCTTACCCAGGTCTCGGTCTCTTCTTCAGACCGTAGTTCCTGACGGATCACTCCCGTTTCCGGGTCACGTACGTTGCGGTTTTGCCCCCAGATCCACACACCGACGTATTTCGTCCTGCTGAGCAGGTCCGTGACCAATGAGTGGCGCTAGTCTTTCGTGGATGCGCGATGATCTTTGGGAGCGTTCTTCCTGTTCAGTTTCTTGACGATCCACGTAATGGACCGTCGTTCGACAACGAACCAGCGGAATACCTTTCGGACCCACTCAGCCTCTTCGGCATGGATGACGTATTTCATTCGAGACTTCGCATTGCGACCACGCCACCCTGAGTCCGTTCCCTCGACCGGTTCAGAGCGGAACCCGAAACACCAGTCTCCCACCGAGTAACCTTCGGCGAGTGCGCCCTGCTGTCCGCGAAACACGCTTACCGATAACTCTTTGAGGAATCGCTCGCTGACGAGACTCAGAATTGTCGCCAGCACCTCCCAGCCACCAACTTCGGAATCGATCCCCTCCGTCACGCTGATGACGCGAACGCCATGCGTGTGCACAAGTCGCTTCAGAATCGGCATCGTGATGACCGATTCACGAGCCAAGCGGCTGATGCTGTAGAAATAGAGCACCTTGAACTCGCTGCATTCGGCACCGCGAATCATCTCATTCAGCCCGCGCCGATTCCGTTTCGTTCCCGAGACCGCCTCATCAGAAAACTGCAAGTCTAACCGGAGATCATGCCCGTGAGACTCAGCCAGCTTGCGAGCCTCGACCTGCTGCTGCGTCACGCTTTCATCGCGTTGCTGATTCGAACTAAACCGTGAGTAACTCGCCGCTATGTCCGACTCGTCCTCGCGCTCGGTTTCCTTCTGCAATCGCTTCCGTCGCCTGCGAGCAGCCCGTCCCTCAGGAACAACACCAGCGAAAACACCAGCCGCAGCCAGATCAAATTGTGCTGATTTTGTGCTGATTCCATTCCCAAGTTTCCCGAAACAACCGCAAACAACGCACACCAGCCAGACAACGCAAACCACAGCCGCACCAGCAACTTGCATCGCAAACGGTGCTATCCCTGAAGTTGCGGAAATCCCGGAGCCTCTATTCCCCCCTGTCCGCTCCCTTCAAAGGCCGTCATCGTAACTCGATGACGGCCTTTGCTTTGCGCTGAGCACGGTGGCTTCGCCAGTCATAAAGCGTGCCTTTCGGGATCTGGAGAAGTTCGGAGGCCTGATCGATGGTCAGCACGGGCGGAAACTGCTCCGCCCAAGGGCCTGATTCGAACGCAGCCTTCACCTCAGCCCCAGAGCAACGGAATCTATGTTCGTCGCTCCCTCAGTTCAGTGCCAACTAAGCAGTCTCTATCTGGTTTCAGTGGCAAACAATCCATACCGAACGTTGGCATCGAGGTTGATCGCGTGGCCCGCCATGAGGTGAGCGGCATCCGGCTCCCTGATTTGTTTGAGGCGGGCATTTCCCCAACGCAGTCGTTCTGCTCCGGCCGCATGCATGACGACCTTCGAAATTCGCTGACCTCGGATCTCCGCGAACCCGTACCATGACAGCGAGACCCGATGCTCCCACCAGCGCCCGTCGAAGCTGGCTCGCTTTGCATCTTCACCGGCGATATGTGACGTGCCTTCGATCCGCAGACGCACGCCATCTTCGGTGCCGACACGTTGTGCGAGCAGCTCAATCTGCTCTGTGAGGTTTCGACTGCCTGGAACGAGTCCGGCTGGATTCACATCGAGTTGACCCAGAAAGGCCGGTCGAATTAATTCGCGAGCCAGTGCCTCAGGGACCTGAAACTGCCTGTCGCCAGCAGATTCCACTGCCCGGGCCAACTCTCTTTGAGCTCGTGCACTCAATTCCAGCCGAGCCTCCATGTAGTGCTCCTGGCGCGTGGTATCCGCAACTGGCTTTCCACTGGCATCCAGTGGCCGACCGATGATTGTGCCAACCAGCGTTCCTGGTGAAATCGCTGGAGTGCCAGGACACGCGATGCGATTGTCATGCCACTCCGGGATTTCCAGACGGCGACCGTTGTCATCGATGTTTCGGAGCTTGCGGCTGGGGAACTTCATGAAGCGTTCAGCCACCACGAGTTCGGAATCGTCCGGGGACTCCCGATATCGGCTGGCAACATGATCCAGGAACTTTGGAATGCTCGCGTCATTGTCGAATGACAACGTCCACGCCAGAACTTTGCCGGTCGAATTAATACTGCAGATTCCCTGTGGTGCCGGTTTCGAGCGTCCGATCTCTGCATAGATCGACCCTTCGATCCCCCGCGGCGGGTTGTTGACCATCCCGGCCTTGAGTGCGACGGGGATAAAGTCTTTGTTGATGCGACGAATGACAGCGGGATTGGCGAAGACCACCTCACGGGTGGCAGCAGCGAATACTCAACACCGCTCGTCGTCTACGGGCCTGTCGATGAATATCCACAGGATGATGGGCTTCTTCTGCTTCTGCGACTCTTTTAATCCATCCAGCAGACAGGTCTTCCAGTCGATCTGCCGCCAGGCAACATCTTCCTGCTTCATTTGCCGGACTCTTGATTCGACCTCTTTCAGCGAAAGCCGCTGCAATGGCGTTTGCTCCGGATTGGACTCAGCCGCCTGGGGCTGCTCACCAGCACGTCGCTGAAGTTTCAAGGCCAATGCACGTTGGTCGGCAGTGAGTACGGTTGCAATTCGGAGCATCAGTCGAAGCTGCAATCCGCGCATCTGATTCTCGAATCCGACAACGCGATCCAGCTGCTCGGCAGCCTTGTCATCGTTGACTGATTCGGCTGACAGCAGCTCTGCCAATTGATTCCGAGCTTCGAGAACCTGCTTCTGAAGTGGCTTCGATTTGTGTGTTGCCACCTCAAGACTGTCTGATATTGCCTGTAGCTGCTTCTGAGAGAGTCCGAGCTGTTCCCGATGCTTCATCACCATTTCAGGACGAGGCAACAGCAACTCAGGCGCCTTGCTGTCAGTCTGAGCCACCACGGATGTCGCCCTGGCAACGAGCAGTGCGAACAAAGTGAGTCTGAAGATCATGTCGCGTTCTCCACGCCAGACGATGTGAATGTTGTCTGTGACTGAGGCTGTTTCCCACCGTGTTGATTGGATCGAGTGAAAGCGGCACGTTCGAGCGTCGGCACGATGAATCAGTGTTCGCTGACAACGGTCATCACATGCGGTGTGATTACTCCGACTGTCGAATGCCGGAGGGAGGTTGTTCGGTCGGAAGTGAACGTAGCAGTACTGTGGCAGCCCAGCCGGTCGCGTACGCCGAAATGAACTGATCGACTTCGTGCGGAAAGCCACTCTCAAAATAATCCTGAATCGGTTCCGCTCTGGTTTCGACTTGCCATGATCCGTCTGCTTTCTGTGTCTGCACCAGATAGTCGACGCCACGTCTCCACCATGCAACGTTGCGAGTCGCTTCTTCTACTTCGATTAATGCGACGAGAACTGTGCCGGTTGCGTACGCATCCGGTTGCATGCCGGGCTTCTGAGCCCAGCCACCGCTCTCGTGCTGTTCTCTCTGTAGCCGCTCGGCGAACTCCTTCCGCTTTTCCGGCGGCAGCTTCAATTCCCACGCAAGCCTCAGCCGAAACACCTGATCTTCGGTATCACGAGCAGGTGTCTTTTCGAGCCACTGTCTAACCGCTGCGGCTCGGGCTGCGATCTGTTCCTGCTGCTCTTCCGTGCCATACCGATTCAAGGCTCGGATCGCGACGTAGTTCGACGTGAAGGAACTGGCTTCGGCCGGAGGGCGAAAGTTACGACGCTTCCAATAGCCGAGATCTTTGTGAATCTTCAGCATCGTGGTCGTCAGCAGATCTGTCAGACCGTCCGGCTCATGACCACCAAGATCCAGTCCCCACAGACCGTATCCGAGCGGAGTGACCGGATACTTGAGGTTATCGGGTTCAAACCGCTTGTGCTTCGAATTGTAGAAGTCGACCACACGTGCCAGGTGTCGTTCGGAATTCTCTCTGTCGATCTCAAGGCCGACTCTGCGCGCCGCTTTGGCGACCATCAATGTCATGGTCTGGTGATGACATGAGAAGCACTTCGGTTCTACTTTCAGGTAGATGGCTGACGACTGTTCCAGCAGTCGGATCGCCCGTGTCGCCGCCTTGCGGACGTCGCCCTCCTCAGCGCGGATTCCGCCGATCGGAACCAGCAACAGAGCAATCGTAGCGGTCAGGGACCAGTTCATTCTGAATGACCGCCAACGGGATCTGGAAATGGAATAAGTGCAGCCATACGAATGAGCCGCTGCGCCGCCGCTAACAGCCCGTAGAAAAAGTGAATTGTGTGACGGATCAAGCGAAGCGCCGTTCCGGCAGTCCGGAATTTAGCAGAAATCACAGATGCCGGAACATCGTCGCTTCGCTCCTCGGTCCGGCCTACACGTTTTTCAACGGACTGCTAACCTTCGAGTTGACAATACTATCCAAACAGCTCCAGCACGGGACGTCCTTCACTCGCTCGGAATGAGAACCCATCGGGGCCGTAGCGGGTTGCCGGATTGATACCAAGTGCGTGGTAGAGCGTGGCGCCGAAGTCGATGTGCGATACCGGTCGGCCTGAGGCGACGTAGGTTCCCAGTTCGTCGGAGGAACCATAGACGTCTCCACCACGGATACCGCCTCCGGCCAGCAGGCCTGTGTAACAGTGCGGCCAGTGATCTCGGCCTTTGCCTTTCCCTTCGAACTTCGGCGTGCGACCAAATTCTCCCAGGACGCCCACCAGCGTGTCGTCGAGCAACGAGCGATCGGCAAGATCTTCCAGTAGGGCTGACACCGCTTGGTCCAGACGAGGTAGTGACCACTGCATGCCGAATGGCCCGTTGCCGTACATCGTGTCGCCGTTGCGGTAGCGGCTGCCGTGCGTGTCCCAGACCTGCGTGATGGTCGGTTCAGACTCCCCTGGTGCAAGACCTGGCCAGCCTGTGACCGTCACCAGTCGCACTCCCGCTTCGATCAGTCTGCGGGCCATCAGCGTGTACTGCCCGAGCGGATGCCTGCCGTATCGATCCCGAATGCGGTCGTTCACACGCGACAGATCGAATGCGCCTCGCGCGGCAGGCCCCGTCACCAGATCTCGGGCACGCTCCTGGAATACCCGAAATCGATCGTGCGACTCGTCTGAGTGATCCGCGGACGACTCCAGCGAGTCGAGTAACTGAAGCCGCTTCTCAAGCTGCGGATTCGAGAGTCCGGCGGGCGGGTC
>CAYSJO010000698.1:0-5159 GCA_964431285.1 uncultured Planctomycetaceae bacterium | reverse complement strand
CGCATACGCGTTCGCGGGCAAGCTCTTCGATGACGTCCACGTTCTCACAACCGCCGTAGTAACGCCGGTCTGGATACCCTTCGGCGTACTTGTTCGTCAGCACTGTTCCAGCCGCTTCCATGACGGCCGCGCTGGTGTAATTCTCGGAGGCGATCAGCTCCAGGCCGTCACGCTGACGCGTCTGCTCACTCTGAATGGCAGCCCAGATACTGGGATCGTTGTCGTGCAAAGTACTCATGGATCGACGTCCGTAGATGGGACCGGTCTGGCTGGGTTGTTCAGGGCGGCTTTATAGTCCCGCCCTGCAACAGGGGCCACTCAGCCGAAATGAGGCAACGGAGACGTTTTCATCAAGTGAAAGACGAGTCATGCGGGACTGCGTGATCATCGGAGGCGGGCACAACGGGCTCGTGTGTGCTTTCGAGCTGGCTCGGGCCGGCTGGGATGTGCTGGTGCTTGAACGCCGGCCGGTCGTCGGTGGCTGTGCCGTGACTGAGGAACTCTGGCCGGGCTACCGTGTTTCGACAGCGTCCTACGTCGTGAGCCTGCTGCTGCCCGAGATTGAATCACGGATGGACCTGAAGCGACACGGATATCGCGTCCTGCCGCGCGTGCCGTCATCGTTCACACCGTTGGAAGACGGGCGGTACCTGCTTCTAGGACCAGATGAGGCCGAAAACCGACGCGAGATTTCGAAGTTTTCGGAGCGGGATGCCGAGGCCTATCCGCGATACAACCGGCTGTTGGAACGAGTGGCCGAATGCCTCGAACCGGTGCTGAGCAAGACGCCGCCTGATCTTCTGCCGTTACCGCGTGAGTGGCGCGATGTGCCGTTTGGAAAAAAGTTGCGAGACCTGGGCGGCGGTGTTTCGCTGTTTGGCGCGCTGAAGAAACTGGGCAACGACCTGCCTGAGGCGATCGAGCTACTGACCGGGGCAGCGCGACCGATTCTGGAACGCTGGTTCGAATCGGATGTGTTGCGGGACACACTGGCGACGGACGCCGTGATCGGGACGTTTCAGCCATTTTCCGCGCCGGGAACTGCGTATGTCCTGCTGCATCACGTGATGGGTTCGGCTGGTGGTGCTCGCGGCGTGTGGGGATACGTCGAAGGCGGCATGGGCGGGCTGACTCAGGCGATGGCGGCGGCCTGCCGTGAGGCAGGTGTTGAGATTCGGACGGAAGCCGAAGTCGAATCGATCCCCGTTGTTGATGGTCGCGTCGCAAGCGTGATTCTGGCTGACGGCGAGGAGATCCGCGCGAAACGCGTCGCGTCGAACGTTGATGCCCGGTTGACGTTTGAACGCTTCATCGCAGCCGACGACCTGCCGGCGCCATTCCTCCAGGCCGTGCAGCGAATTGACTATGCAAGCGCGAGCATGAAGATCAACCTGGCAGTCAGCGAACTTCCCGACTTCACTTGCCTGCCGGGAAAAACGGAAGCCGGGCCACAGCATCGCGGCACAATTCACATTGGCTGCACGACCGACTATCTGGAACGAGCCTACGACGACGCTAAGTATGGTCGCCCATCACAGCGACCCATTGTCGAGATGACGATTCCAACGTCCGTCGATCGCACGTTGACTCCGGACGGGCATCACATCCTGTCCCTGTTCGTGCAGTACGCGCCCTACGAACTCGCCGACGGCCTGCACTGGGACACGCTGAAGGATAAAGTCGCAGATCGCTGCATTGCCGAGATTGCGCGGTACGCTCCCAACGTCCCGGCTTCGATCCTGCATCGGCAGGTGTTGTCACCACTCGACCTGGAAAGAACATTCGGCCTGACAGGCGGAAACATCTTCCAGGGAGCGATGCCACTCCACCAGCTCTTCAGCCTGCGTCCAGTAGCGGGCTGGGGCGATTATCGGACGCCAGTCGGGGGACTTTACGTATGCGGCAGTGCTGCCCATCCAGGCGGCGGCGTCATGGGGGCCTGCGGTCGAAACGCAGCCGTCGAAATGCTGCGGGACGGAATTCGGTGATCTCTGCCCTGCATGGCGACTTCGAAATTCCACGTCGATCCAGTAGACGCAGGCACAATCGACATTTTCAACGGGCTGCAGATGTTGTCCGCGGTCACTCCCGAAATTACTGATCTCTGTAAATACTACTGAAGGGGGATGCGGGCCACGGACCGGCCGGTTTGCACTCGAATTCAGACAGGCGGTCCACGATGACAGCACACCGGCGCGAGCACACTTACAACAACGGCCAGCCCTACCTTCCTGCCCAGGGGCGACACGCTCCCCGCGACGCCGTCGTCGATCACCTCACCACGATTCACCCTGTCGTCTAGGGCCGTCCGTCCGCCGCTGAGTTCCTCCTCGCCATCACGCGCGAGATGAAGAGTCGCTTCTATCAGCCAAAGACGGTGAAGAATTACCGCAATGCGCTGGCTTCTTTCCTTCGCTGGTTTGGAGCCGAGCCGCACCGGGTCACACGCGAAGACGTCCGGGACTTCCTCGAAGTCCTCGTCGACGGTGGAGCCAGTTCCTCCTGGACCGGCCTGCATCTGACCGCCATCAGCAAAGAATACGGAACGGCGCCGGACCTGCACAGCGGCGGCACCCAACACAGCATGGCCGCAGAGGTTTGGCATCCATGCCAAACACGCCTTCCCACTTCATCGAACGCGGACTCTGTCATTAGAATCGTCAGATCAGGCCACGCGTTTCTGCCCCGTCGAGGGGCGGCGTCGTTCCCGTTAGGCGACCAAGGCGATGAAGTACAAGCTCCTGTACATGGTCGCCGAAGAAGTCAGCCTCAAGACCAAGGGGCTCTCCGGCACGCTCACACTTCTCGACGATCGCGCGATCATCAAAGGTCCCGACCAACTGTCGTTGCCGTATTCGCAGTTCGGAACACTTCGCATCTTTCGTCAGCACAAAGTCGGCACGCTCATTCATATTCGTTGCGCCAACACCTCTGTGTTTCTCACCGTTCCGCGCATCAATCTCTTCGGCGTCTTCGCCGTCATCAATTACTTCAAGACTCACGCGCTGTATGGTGAACTGCAGCGCCGGCCCAATCTGCAAGCCGGATGAGGTCGCCAAACAATTCAGGATTTGAAGTCGGCGGGTGTGGACGTTGATTGTGATTTAAGCGTGGTTCCGCCCGACTTCAAAGCCCTGTTCAACGGAGCCGTGCTTGTGTCGCTCGGTCGGGTGTGCTCTCAGGGTATCGCTTCGGTGGGAGTTCGCCGGGCAGCGGGCATTGGCTTCGACCAGCGGGTCTGACCAGCTTCGTTCGGTCCACAGCATCAGCCCGAACATGCGGTCGAGTGATGCCGTCAGGTACAGAATGCCCACTGATTGGCTACGTTGTCACCCATTCGTGCTGCATCGTCTCCGTCAGTTGAGGCGTGGCGCGTACATTGATCGCAGTCCCAGGTCGGGGACATTGAGAACGGAGGAAGATGCTGCACGGAAGCCCGATCAGCATGGTGCACCTGCGGAGATCGGCGAACCACGCGTGCGGATGTCCGGCAGGCGACGCAGATTCCACCGCGGGCCGTGGGGAAGCATGATCTCCACACAGATCAGCAGTCCGCCGCACGCCGAGCACGACAACATCGTTTCGCGGGGCGCGGCCATCACTTGCGTGTGGCACAGTTCGACCACGCGGTGATTCGCGATGGCGACCAGCCAGCGAATCAGCAGCAGTGGCACGAGAGAGTTGGAACTCAGGAATCCAAAGTGGCGCACCTTGTGAAGGCGACTGGGGAGCACGTGTTCCAGATACCGGCGGATGAACTCGCGGGCCGACACCGGCATCGGTTTGTACTGCTTTGTCCCCGAGCGTTTGACCATCAGTGTGACGGTGGCCTGGTCCATGTCCGGATGCCAGTCGCAGGACCTGACTCGCTTTTCTGTCACCGCCACACGGAACACATACGCCGCCAGATACTTCAGCGCGCCGCGTCCATCACCGACCGCTTCGTTCGCCAAGCCCCCTTCGGCGAACACTCCCCCAAGCCGCGTTGGGTCAGTCCGGGTGGTGCCGGCAACTGAAAATGTTCTCTGGGGGAGGAAGAGCGACGCGCAGCAGAAAACCGACGCCGGAAACTCGTTTTCTCGACGTCGGTTTTGTTTGCAGTCAGCTCACGAACAATTCAACTTCAACTGTTCGCAGTGTTGGCAGCTCGCAGGCGTGCCGACAGCCGGGACTTCGTTCGTGATGCCTTGTTGCGATGAATCAGGTTCTTCGCCGCGGACTGATCGAGCCGCTTTGTGACCTGTCGGAACAAGTGTTCGCGATCGTCCGGGGATACGTCAGCGTTCTCCAGGGACGCCTGGAAGTTCTTGATCAGCGTGCGCAGAGCGGATCGCTGCGCCCGATTATGCAGGCGCAGTTTGTCGCTCTGTCGGAGAGCTTTCTTAGCATTTGATCTGTGTGGCATGGCGAATCTGAATCCGAATCCTGATGAAAGTGCCGCCCTGTGGCGGTCCAGCGGGCCAAGAAGTCTAGCCAGAACGACCGTGACTTGCCAGCAAAGACCACAGCCTGACCGTCGTGGCTGCGTCGGACGCTCGTCGTGCCCGGACAGGCTCGGCGATTTTTCTGTCGACCCACGCGGGGCCGAACTCCTCGGCATTGCACATGAGCAGTGCTTTGGCCCGTTTGACTTTCCAGGGGGCAATGATTTCGGTCCCTGGTTCGAGTCCAAGTGGGGAGCTTTTCTGACTGGCACAACTTCGCAGTCAGACGCACCACTTTCCATAACCCCTCATTCTGTCAGGGGTTTCTTCGTTTCTATGCTTTCCCGTGCGGCGTCGCTTTTACGTCGAATCTATTCTCTCGTGCGTCGGATTCTGCGTCGCCTGGAACCCCTTGCCGGGTGTGATCATCGGTCACCTCCGGACACAGACGAATCTGCGATACACAATGTGTCTCTGATGAGCTGACGTTCTGCCAGTCGCCGGTCGCTTCAGCAGTGACACACCATCACACTTGAAAGTACGAGCGTATGATGGCCACACTGCACGACCCCAGACCCGACCGGTGAGGATTGACTTCCCTCCTGCGTCCCTTCCCCCACCTTCGCCATTGTGCCGCGGGGAAATTCCTGTCGCTGGCAGCGACCTCCCCAATTACCGATCTCCAAACGGCAACGTCCGCTATGACCCACGCGATTGAAATCGTCCGGTTTCAGT